>NZ_BSBJ01000005.1:0-329336 GCF_027923525.1 Alicyclobacillus hesperidum subsp. aegles
TACCCATCCCGAACACGGACGTGAAGACCTCCAGCGCCGAGAATACTTGTCTCGAGAGGGACTGGGAAGGTAGGTCGTTGCCAGGCAAGAGAGAACAGAGTCAGGCGAAGATGCCTGGCTCTGTTTTGCTATATAGTTAATCCCTAGCTAACACCCACTCGTCCGGTACATATGCCGGTATGACTACGTGGGAGAGGCCAGGGCGAGTGTAGACCTAAGTCGAAGGGAGAAGTCCATAGTTTGAATCCACTTTTGGTGTTCGACTTTTCAATCGACGGTAATCCGCCACGACGCCTTGTATTTAGCAATCCCAGAAGCATTCATGCGGCAACCTGCGAGGGAGATGTACCTAGAATTTTGGGCGAAGTAGAAGCCGCAGCCAAGGAAGGGTACTACGCAGCAGGCTTTGTAACTTACGAGGCGGCTCCAGCGTTCGATCCCGCCTACCGAGTCCGCCCCCCTGCGAAGCCGGGGCTTCCGCTCGCATGGTTCGCTGTTTTCGATCACGCCGCAGATTCCACGGCCTTAGCGGAGCAGATGGGAGCAGGCGCTTATCAAGTCGGAACGTGGAGTTTGCAAACATCGCCCGAGAGATATGGTGAGGCCGTGTGCCGAATCCGCCAGGCCATCGCTGCCGGTGATACCTACCAGGTGAACTATACGGTTCGCCTCAGGGCTTCGTTTGCCGGTGATGACTTCGCATTCTATGAAACACTGCGATTGGCCCAACGGGCGCCATACTCGGCTTACATACGCAGTGATGATTGGTCCATCTTGTCCATCTCACCGGAACTCTTTTTTGCTCGTGACGGCTGTCGTATTACAACGCGGCCCATGAAGGGAACCATGAAGCGCGGACTTACGCTTAACGACGACGCCGAGCTTGCCAAGCGGCTGCGCAACTCGGAGAAAAACTGCGCCGAGAATGTGATGATCGTCGATTTGCTCCGGAATGACATCGGCCGCATTGCTTTGCCAGGTAGTGTCCGTGTACCAGCACTTTTTGAGGTCGAGACATATCCATCCGTGTTACAAATGACCTCGACCGTCGTCTCCGAGTTACGTGATGATGTCGATCTCGTGGGTATCTTTGAGGCTTTGTTTCCATGTGGCTCCATCACAGGTGCGCCTAAAATCAGCACCATGTCTCAGATTGCAGAGCTAGAGGCCGAGCCGCGCGGCGTGTACTGCGGAAGTATTGGCCTATTGCTGCCACAAGATCGCGCTGTGTTCAATGTAGCCATTCGGACTGTGGAACTCGATCGCGCGAGGGGCATAGCCACCTACGGGACAGGGGGTGGCATCACATGGGATTCACAAGCAAGGGATGAGTACGACGAACTCCACGCCAAGGCACAGGTGTTAAAGGATGCTGAGCAGGAGTTCGCTTTACTTGAAACCTTGCGCCTTGAGTCCGGAGAATATGCGCTATACACGTACCATCTTCAGCGCTTATCCGCGTCTGCAGAATACTTTCAAATCCCGTTCGATCGCGCCAAGGTGGAGCAGGCTCTTTCCGATTGCGCGCTGCGACACCCGACAGGGGCATGGCGAGTACGCATGATGTTGGAAAGGTCTGGAGAGGTAGAGGTTGAGATGGGCAGGGAGCCATTGGAGCCATGCGTCTGGAATCCGGCCGACGCGTTATCCAACGTCGTGAAGCCTGTCGTGTTGGCCCACATGCCCGTCTCATCAGACGAATGTTGGTTATATCACAAGACCACCCGCCGCGAGTGGTATGACGCCATTCGAGCGCATTTGGGCGACCGATTCGACGCCATCATGTTCAATGAGGCTGGGGAGGTTACAGAGTTCACGTTTGCAAACCTGGTCTACGAGTGGCAAGGAGGCCTTTATACGCCCCCAGTTTCATGCGGACTATTGCCAGGTACCTTGCGTGCATATTTGTTACAGCAAGGACGTGTTGTGGAACGCGTTCTGCATATCTCCGAAATCGCCATGGTCGACCGTCTTTGGTGGATCAACAGCGTACGGGGATGGGTGCCAGTCGAACTTATTGGGTCAAGTACGATTCCACAAATAGAGGCCATAGCTTCACGTGCTGATGGGTGATGCTTTCGCGATGAAGCAAACGATTGTACACGGTAAAGTCTCGATATTCGATCCGCCCGACTCGCATGAGCTCTCGGATGAGCGCAACATCTTCATATAGACGTCCGTCGGCAAACGAAAGGATTGGGAACCCGCCTACAACTTGTAATATCGAGGTGCGATACACCCGCGGTCCCAGAGGAAATCGATACGTTGCGAGTTGTTGCGTTGTGCGTACGGGTTCACCTTTTTGTACGTACGTCAACCGATAGCCTCCGCGCGCATCGATTCGCCAATTACGCATATTTCCGTATAGCAAATTGATGTCATCGTCCAACGTCAATAGCTGATGGCGAATCATCCGCACGGCGTGCGGATCGAGCCAGTCGTCCGCGTCCATTTCGAGAAGAAAGTCCGCCTTGATCTGTTCCATGGCGACATTCGCGGCGCGAGCTTTGCCGACGTTGTGCGGCAGTGTGACCAACGATACCCTAGGTACGCGTTTCGCAAAGTCATGCAGGAGATCTTGGGAGCCGTCGGTTGATCCGTCATCAATCAGCCAAATCTCGTGTAGGTCGTCGATTTGCGCCTCGATCGAGGCCAAACCCAAGGCGAGGTGTCGGTGCATGTTGTAGTTGACAAGCGCGATCGCGACAGTTGGACGGCTTGTATCATGTTCGTTCGGACGCTCTAGCAGTTGAGCACGATATGTCTGAAGAAGTTGATTGGAACGTGGAGATCGAACAATGTTTCGGTCAAGCGTGTACGGTTCCTCCTCGGGAGCTAGCTCAGACCATGCATGAAGCGCGGATACAGGATCGACGCGTAACAGGTGAGCCGCCCGTTTCCAGTGGTTTGCAAGGATGCACCCTCGCATCGCGAGTACGCGTCTATCTAGACCATGGCCGCTAGCAATCGTCAAGACAGCGTACTCCTTATATGCAAACTCTTGCACGTTTGCCGCTTCTATAAGTTGCTCACCGGCACATAGGAACATATACATGGCGTTGTCATGGTGGATGGCTTTGTACAAATCTTCGAGTGACCAGGTGCTCATACCCAGGCTCTGAGCCACTGGTCCTGCATCTCCCATTTCATCTGTCCTCACGAGTGAGATGTCTTCGCACCGCCAACCATGGCGCAACAAGGAGTGCATCGTAGAGCGCCACGCCGGGCAGGATGCGGACGTGAAAATGATGACTCGCCACATAAGCTCACCCCTATTGCCTATAGCGCCGGGGGCGGTGGCCACCCGGCGGCTATCTGTTACAAGATGCGGATGAAGTCAACGGCAGACAGTGCAACGTAGGTCGTCAGATTGTTGGTGCCATATCCATATCCACCAGTCCCCAGCTCGACCACAGCGAGAATTTCATTTCCAGCAAAGCTGACCACTGCTTCAATCAGGTTGTTGCCTATGGCAATTTCAATGGTTTGCCCGAACAGTTGATTCAGTGTATTTGCCAGTGTCGGTTGCAAGTTCATACAAATCCCCTCCTCACGTAACAAACTCCATTCAGGCTTGCTGTACCGATTGGATCCGGTCGAGTGGAATCAGTACCAGACTGCCGGACGGCTCGACCAACGTGGCATAATCTGACTGGATCGAGGACAGTGTGCCGGTCAATGTGTCGAATGGTGTCGTGATCGTCACTCGCTGGTCCAGCAGCTTTTGCAAGACGCCAGTTACGGTCGTCGGTCGCGACGAGGTGTTTGACAACGAGCTTGTCAGGCTGGCAAGCAAATTTTCAAGAGAGGTCAGTATGCTGTTGAGTGTGTTGGTCAGCGTCGACGTAGCAGTCGTTAAACCGTTTTGATTCAACGTTTGTGTAACGTTGGTCAACGCTTCCTCGACCGCCTGAATCAGAACCTGGGCGCGGTCAGCGGCCGTTTGGCCAGGCAACCGAAGTTGTGCCATGTCCATCATCCTTTCTGCGGGTTTGTACCAGTTGTATGGATGTGTACATGCATATTCCACGTATAAATAACTATTTGTATAAAAATTGGATAATGTGGATGGTCAGGTTCAAGTTCCAAGCCTGTGTTTCCTCGAACCAGATGTCTGCCTCGCACAAAATCTACGACCCACCATACAAATAATGGTACAAAGGGATTTCAGACGTCGATTTTTACCCACAGGGAGGGGGCATTACGCATGCGCGTCCTCATGGTTCTGGATGAGTGGAACCTTGGCGGTACGGAAACACATGTGTTATCCATAGCAAAGATGCTTTTGCGCAAACATGTAAATGTCTTGGTTGCTGCCGCAGATGGTCCGTTGCTGCCGCGTGTTCGGGCTCTTCAGATCCCGAACGTGTGTTTACCCAAGCCTGCATGGTCCACATTGACTGCACTAGCGGATAGCTATCGGCAAGAGACATTGGCCATCTTACGCGACGTGATGACCACGCAACAAATCGATCTCGTCCACGCACACCAACTGCCAACGGGCCTTGTGGCATTGGCCGCTGCACAAGAACATGGGGTGCCGTTTTTGTATACCGTGCACGGTACCTACGAAGATCCAGAGAAACTGCAAATTGTTCTGCGAGGCGCCTCTGGCGTGGTCGCGGTGAGCCCACCACTCGAAACACAGCTCCGAAATTGGGGATATAAATCTGTGGTAATCCCCAACGGGGTGGATCTGAGTGAATTTCATCCCGCTGACGACGTCTCCCTGCGGAACAGACTGGGCCTTTCTAACGAGGCGTTTGTCTGGTTGTATACAGGGCGCATGGCTTGGGAGAAGGCGAAAATCGCGAAGACATTCGTCCTTTCCGCTACAGGGGTGCACAAGGCATATCGGGACGTACATGCCCTGGTCGTGGGTAACGGCGCCCGACGAGCGGAATTAGAGCACTTTGTGGCCAAGTGGAACGGTCGGAGACGTATGCCATGGGTTCACGTGCTCGGCGGATCGGATAACATGAATTGTGTCTACAATGTTGCAAATGCTGTGGTAGGGACAGGTCGCGTCGCACTTGAAGCGATGGCTGCAGGTAAGCCGGTCGTTGCGGTGGGATCGCACGGCTTTGTTGGCCTCGTCGAGCCGAAGACGTTTGATCTGGCTTGGCATATGTATTTTGGCGATCACGATGCCGTTCTGCCTGTTACACGCTCCGTCCTTACCCGGACCATGAGCCAAGTGACTGCGATGCGAGAAGTCTTACCTGCCCTCGGTGATACTTGCCGACGATGGGTTGCAGAGCGGTTTGCCATTGAGAAGGTATGTGAACCGCTGCTCGCGTTGTATGAGCGGGTGGGAGGAGGACCCACCCGTTAAGCATTTACCAATGAGCGAGATCGTCAATCATCTCGGCATAGGAAGGCACATCGGGATGAAAATCAGCGCGTGTATTTCGTAGTGTTCGATTGATTCTGGGCTCTTCCACAGCTACGATCTCGCGGCCGGATTGATACCACGTCTTCTGAAACATACATAACAAGTCATATTTTGAAATTGGGTGCGGCCCCGTCAAATGGACAAGCCCTGAAATTGGGCGTGTCAAGGCCCAGTTGATGGTTTTCGCGAGTTGCAGTGTGGTCACGCCGTTCCAAAATGCGTTGCGAAAGCCAGATACCGTTCCTTGTTGTCGTAAGAACCAGGCGAGTAAGCCGGTTCCCTCGTTCTTTTGCTCGGGCCCAACGATGGAGGTACGGATGGTAAGGTGCGGCCCGTCCATAATCTCCCCTAACGCTTTGGTCCGTCCGTAAACGGTGTATGCGTTTGGCAAATCGCGTTCCGCATACATGCCCGTTGTGCCGTCAAACACGCAGTCGGTACTGATATGAATGAGCCGACAATCGTATTCGTTGCAAATCTCGACGAGTTCGTGTGGGAACAGCGCATTGATGCGAATGGCCGTCGCGACCTCACGGTTCGCGACAGCCGGCAGTATCCCGACCGCATTGATGACGACATCTGGGCGGATGACGGCAATGAGTGTTTGTACGCGTAGGGTATCTCGTACATCCAAGCGTATGATGTGGTTTGTCACAGGGCTTGCAAACTGCGGATAGGTATGCAAGACGGTTCCAAAGGTGTCGTGTACAGAGTACCTCTGGAAGTATTCATAGATCATATGCCCAGCCATGCCACCGGCGCCTAAAACAAGAATCTTCATGCTAAGAATCCCCCTCGTTGTAAAAGTGCGCGAATGTCATTTTGGGGTAGTAGTTGCATATTGGACTCATAGCTCGCAAGCGCAAGCGGATCGAGGCGGCCATATCTATCGACGAGATCGGGATTTGGATCCATCGGCAGCACGACGAAGTAGCGATCGTCCAATCTGTACGTGCGAGGCGCTTCTTGACGAGAGACAAGCACCTCGTGCAATTTCTCGCCAGGCCGAATGCCAATTTCCTTAATGGCAGGATGGTTTTGACCGTAATAGTCTGCGATCACGCTGGCGAGATCGATCATGCGACAGGATGGCATGCGCATGACAAATGTTTCTCCTCCCAATGACATCGTCGCGGCGTGGATGAGGAGGTCAATGGCGTCTTCGATGGTGAGAAAGAAACGAGTCATCTCGCGCGACGTTAGGGTGATGGGATGGCCATTTTGTAGCTGACGGATGAACAATGGCACCACGCTACCGTTGCTACCGAGGACGTTGCCACCGCGGATGCAGACAAACCGCGTGTGTTGGCTTTCCGCGTTGGCTTGCAGGATCAGTTTCTCGCCGAGCGCCTTCGTCATGCCATACAAGTTAATAGGCTCGACAGCTTTGTCCGTTGAGACGTCAATGACCTTCTTGACGCCGCATTCGATGCTAGCCTGAATGATGTTTTGCGTGCCGAGAATGTTGGTCTTCATCGCCTCGCGCGGGTGCCGTTCGCAGACAGGGACGTGTTTGAGTGCCGCTAAGTGAAACACGTAATCCGCACCCGAACAAACTTTGCGGACTGCATCGAGATCGCGAACGTCGCCAATGAAAAACTGGAGGCGGCCCGTGTCTGCAAATGCACGTTCCATCTCCACTTGCGAAAACTCGTTGCGAGAAAGGATACGGATTGTTTGCGGGCGATAGTGTAATAGGGTACGGGACAGTTGTTTTCCCCACGAACCGGTACCTCCAGTGATGACAACGGTTTGTCCTTCAAACATCGCTCAGTCCTCCAGTCAACCACTGAACCACTTTTCGAGAGACCCTGGAATCGCAATATCCTTCGGGGCAAGCCCAATCCCTGGACGAACTTGCCATTTGCTCCACACAGCTAGCGATGTGCTCCGGATCGTGGCCGGCGACGACGTTGCTGCCGCAAAGGACAGTTTCCGGGCGTTCCGTACTGCGGCGAATGGTCACGGCTGGTACGTGCAGGATGCAACATTCTTCTTGAACCGTGCCGCTGTCCGTTATCACGCACCACGCTTGTTTTTGTAACTGCACAAAGTCAAACAGCCCGAGCGGGTCGAGCACGATAAAGCGCGGATCTGCAAGCGGAATGTGAAAGTGCTGCAGACGGTCGCGAGTACGAGGGTGAAGGCTGATCACAAGCGGCAGATCGAAACGTTTCGCGACACGTTGTAACGCATTGACGATAGCCTGCAACCGGTCAACGCGATCGACATTCTCCGCCCTGTGCACGGTGACGACGATATAACGGCGCGGATGTAGCCGATATCGGTCCAGGACGTCGCTTTTGTCGATCTGTGAGGCATACGCCTGTAGCACTTCATAAATCGGATTGCCAGAGATCCAAATCCGTTGCGGCGCGATACCTTCGCGCAACAGGTTGTCACGGCTCATAGCTGTGTAAGGCAAGTTGAATGACGCGACCGCGTCGATGGCACGCCGGTTGATTTCCTCCGGAACGCTTCGGTCGTAGCAGCGGTTTCCGGCTTCCATGTGATAAACGGGGATGCCAACACGTTCAGCGACGATGGCGCACAATGCGGTGTTTGTATCCCCAAGGACGAGAACGGCGTCTGGTCGATGCGTCTGAAGGACCGCTTCAAACGCACTGAACATGCGTCCCAGCTGACTGCCGACCGTTCCCGTATGAGCACCGAGCCAGACGTCGGGACGTCGAAGGCCAAGCTGCTCAAAGAAAATGCCGGACAGTAACCGGTGATGATTTTGCCCGCTATACACGAGCACATGGTCGTGAAGCGTTTCATCAAGCCTCCGTATGATCAGGCTCAGTCGAATAATTTCCGGTCTTGTGCCACACAAGGTGAGAATTTTCATGGGCTTCCCCCTTCATAAAGAAACATATTCCCCACAAGGGATATGCTGGATTTTCGGGGATGCCAGGGCTTTCCACACCGTAAAACGTTTGTTGGACTCATCGTCTACGGACAGTGCGGACAACCGCCTTTGCGGTGCGTAACTGACTGGCGTACTTTGGAAGATGAAAAGTGGGGGGTGTATCTATGCATCATCGAATACCTGGTTTAGTCAGCGTTGTGATTCCTGTATATAACGCCTTGCCCTACCTTGAAGCGAGTTTGAACAGCATCCTTGGGCAAACCTACCGCCACATCGAAATCATTGTGGTAGATGATTGCTCGACAGACGATTGCCCGAGGTGGGTGGCAAAGTGGAAGGCTATGCACCGGCAGCACTTGTCCCCTGACGCATTTGTGTATTTACGGTTGCCACGCAACGTTACACAAGCGGGAAGTGCAACGTGTGGATTGTTTTTAGCACGTGGAGAATTTATCGCATGTCAGGCCGCTGACGACATTTCAGCTACCACCCGAATTGAACGGCAGGTCGCGTACATGCGAGCAAATCCAGACGTCGATATGGTGGGTACGAACTATGCGACATTCGCTGGGGAAAGTCTTGCCACGTCAACGCTAGCCTATTCAGGGTGGCTGCGCTTTGGACACGAGGAAATTCGCGACGCCTATGCACGGGGGTTGCACTGTGTTTGCGATGGAACGATTCTATTGCGGGGAACAACCTTTGACGCCATCGGAGGGTGGACAAGGGCGCTTGGTGCAGCGTCGGATTTTGATTTCATCGCGAGGTATGTCACGCGTGGCGCGATCGTAGACAACATGCCAGACGTGCTCTATTACTATCGATTGCATGACGGGCAGACGACACGACGCCTGGCCCGCGGAGAGGTCTGGTAAGCGAATCATGACAGCAGAGCAGGATTCGCCTAATCAGCCGCCGTGTGCTAGGATACTAGTTTATTGAATAGTCGGGGGGGACAATGGTGGTCGAAATGCAAATCGGACCAGTGGATGACGGGAAACCCGTTCATAAATGGTTGCGTTTGTTACTTCCTGGTATGCCGCTTTCAGGAATATATAAATGTATTCGCACAGGCCGCGTCAAGGTCAATGGCAAGCGCGCCAAACAGGAGACCGTCCTGGTGGAGGGCGATGTCGTTCATTTGTATATGGCAGAGGATGACTTTGCGAACTTAACTCGACCGAAGAGGCCCAAGTATGCCGGAGTGAGTCGAGATATCGAAGTCGTGCACGAGGATGCCGACATCCTTGTGGTGAATAAGCCTGTGGGCGTGCTCGTTCACCCCGCGGAGGGAGAATACGCCTCGACCTTGCAGGCCCGCGTCGAGGCGTATGTCTACGCCAACAGGCCTGTACGGGCAGGAGAGGCATTTCATCCTGCACCAGTACATAGGCTCGATCGCAATACGAGTGGTCTCATTGTGTTTGCCAAAACTTCGCGTGCAGCCAAGCGATGGTCGCAGGCATTTCAAAGTGGGGACGTCATCAAGGAGTACTGGGCTCTTGTCGAAGGTGAAGTGTCCCAACCAGGATACGTCGACGCCGCTTTGACGCGCGACGGCCAGGTCACCCGGATCGCGAACGACGGCGGAAAACGCAGTGCGACACATTACGAACCTCTTGGCGTCAGCCGAGGCACGTCATGGCTGCAAGTGCGACTCGAAACCGGCCGCACACACCAAATTCGGGCGCACTTGGCGCACATTGGGCATCCGCTCGTTGGCGATCTTAAGTACGGCGCGCGCCCGACTCGTGGCGAACCGTTCTTTTTGCACGCCGTGCATTTGCGATTGGCCAACCAGCTCGACCTGACTGCCCCCATTCCACAGCGTTTTAAGCGCAAGCTCGAAAGCTTGGGCTACGACCTGACGCGTTTGCACACACCTTGAGGCTACGATTAACCGCGGTGTTTGGAGATAGCATCGGGCACCGGAACGGGACGACGAGTAGTTGGATCGACGGTCACGATGACAAATTGCGCTTCACTGACCAAATACCCATTTGCGCCGGTGATGCGTTGTCGCATGCGGAAACTGGTGCGTCCAACGTCGCTTAGCCAAGTGGTGACCAGGAGTTGCTCATTTTGGTGCGCGGGCTGTCGATAATCGATCTCGGCTCGCGCTACCACAGTGATGAAACCCATGTTGGAGAGCGTTTCGTACGGCAACTGATGCTGCTCGTACCAATCTTCTCGTCCCCACTCGTAGTACTCCACATACTTAGCGTTATTGACATGTCCATTCACGTCGATCTCGGTGCATCGAACTGTGATTGTGATTTGTGTGATTCCCATCTGCATTGAACCCCATTTAGCCAGATTGTCAGCATACATTGTAACGGGCTGGGAGAGTGTAAGCATATCAGACGCCGACAAGGAGTGGTCAGATTGCTTCAACTCCATTCTATCATGCGTGCCCGCGCGGGAATATGGCGATCGCTCGTGGTGGGCATGGTGCTGGCAAGTGGTTGTTGGCCGGCTACGGCATGGGCGGCTGAGCGCAGCCATCCACAGTCATCGTTGTATCCTTTGTACAAGTTGTATGGGGCCGAGTACGACGTGGATTGGGCCGTACTTGCGGCTATCGATCGGTATGCTGAGCTAACCAAGACGAAAACTGCCAAACAGGAAGCGCCATACTATGGCTTTTCATTTTATCCAGCGGCTTGGGCCGGCATTGCCAATCCGAATGCAGACGATATGTTTGCACCCGAGATCCAACTGTTTGGCGGCTTGGGTCAGGATGCGAATGGCGACATGCTGGCGTTGCCGTTCGATCCAGCGGATCGGATTAAAGCTTT
Organism: Alicyclobacillus hesperidum subsp. aegles; assembly: GCF_027923525.1. Classification (NCBI taxonomy): domain Bacteria; kingdom Bacillati; phylum Bacillota; class Bacilli; order Caryophanales; family Alicyclobacillaceae; genus Alicyclobacillus; species Alicyclobacillus hesperidum. The sequence continues at coordinate 11,066 of NZ_BSBJ01000005.1, forward strand.
AGCCCATTGGTTGGATATGGAGTCGGGCGAAGACGAAGAGATTGCGATCTGGAACTTATTTCAGGATCCTGTGGCCATGGATCGGATCGATGGTTTTGCCCGGCTTTTTCGCACGTTCGGCCTGAGCCCGACAGGCTCCTGCTTTCCGATAGATAAGCGGTACAATTACACCGTCAAACACACATTCGGAGCAGGACGTAGCTATGGTGGCCGGCGCATTCACGAGGGTGTCGATATCTTTGCCAGCTATGGCACGCCTGTGCTCGCTTGCAGCTATGGTTACGTCGAGTTGATGGGATGGAATCGCTTCGGGGGGTGGCGAATCGGAATTCGCGATGCGAACAACATGTACTACTACTATGCGCATCTATCTTCCTTCCAGAAAGGTCTGCATCAAGGCGATCTGGTGCGACCAGGACAGGTGATTGGCTATGTCGGTAGCAGTGGTTATGGACCGCCTGGGACTTCAGGAAAATTCCCACCTCATCTACACTTCGGTATTTATAAGGACACTGGTCTGCACGAGTGGGCTTTTAGTCCCTCGGGGTACTTAAGCCAATGGGAACGGCAGAAACAGCACGTGACGCGCGAAACAGTCATAGAACGCAAAAGTTGAATCATTGCGTCGTTTCCGTTCGACAGCAGTCCCGAATTTTCGTTGAATGTGGTATTGTATTCGATGGACAGTCGAATGGAGAGCACGACTTGACAAATGGAACGGGTACAGCGTGAGCTCGCGCCAAATCGAGTCGCCCCTGTACCCGTTTTCTTTACGTCAATAAGCTCCTACCTTGGGGTGATAAAAACAGAGCCCAAGACTGCACGATTGTCGATGACCGTTAGGCCCGATCTCGCCCCCTGCGTCCGCGGCGAAAGTCGTACCTCCCAACGGTTCGTGGTATCTTTCCATACCATTGAAAGAGAACTTATGAGCCTGTCAGGCCGTCTTTTGAAACGTGTCTTGGGAGCAGCTACGTAAATATTTGCCTGTGTGACGCAAAAAAGGATTTTGTTAGGGTTCGTCAGGAATCCTAGGTTCGCCACGCTTGCGGACCAGGTATCAAACGATGCTCGAACGGGCGAAGTAGGCTCCGGTTCCAGTGGTGCTGGACGACAGTGGACAACCTATGTTGAGGTGGGAGTTGAAGTTCATGTTAGACCAGGTCTACCTGGCTGCGGAAGATGGTCAGTCTTCCCAACCGTTTGGTGCACGCATTGCCAAATGGTGTACATACCTGCTCGTTGCGTTTCCAATTGTCGATTACACGTTGCGGCTTTCATTCATTCATCCAATTGGGTCAATTTGGGACAAGGTGGTACTTCTGCTACTCGCTATCGTGGCATTCAATCGTGTATTGCGTGGGCATCGTCCACCGGCATTCGGTTGGTCCAAATATGCAGGATGGTATATCCTGTATTTAGTTGCCTTGTTTTTTGCGGGGCTTGGCAGTCCTGGTGTCGCCTTCGATGGTTTTCGGGCCGATGTCTACTATATGTTGTTTGGCTTGCTTATGCCGTTTGTGATCGACCCGCAAGACGCGAAGAAGTATTTATACGCAGCTGCAACCGTAGCAATATTGATTGGCATTCATGGCGTAGTCCAGTATGTGCTGGCTCCACCCATTCCTCCCGGCTGGGTGGATGTGGGGGAACATGTTCGCACGCGCGTTTTTTCCGTTCTCAAATCGCCGAACGAGCTCGGTGCGTACATGGAAATGATGACACCCATTATCTTCGGGCTTTGTCTAGGAGATCGGAGTCGGGCACGGCGCATTGTGTATGCGATAGGCGGAGTCTGCTGCTTGCTCACATTGTTGCTGACCTACACGCGTGGCGCTTGGATGGGACTTGGTATTGCGTTGGTGTTGGTGGCCGTCGCCTACGAGCGCCGATTGCTCATCGTGATCGTCGTACTGGGCGTGATTGGTTTCTTTTTGCCTCCCATTCATCATCGCATCATGGACTTGTTTTCGCCTGTCTATTACATCAAGTCTTCACAGGGCGGTCGCTTAATTCGCTGGCAAACGGCGTTTGATCAAATGTCAGGAAATCCTTTGTTCGGCGTCGGTCTCGGCCGCTATGGTGGTGCAGTTGCTTCCGATCACGGCTTTTCGATCTACTCGGATAACTACTACGCAAAGATTCTCGGTGAATCGGGGCTCGTGGGATTGGTGCTGTTCTTGGCGATGCACGTCCGTATCGTCGTCGAGGTGATCAACAAGACAGTGCGCAAGGCCACAGGGCGGGATCGGTATCTCGCGCTTGGCGGACTGATCGGTGTAACGGCGCTGTTAGTCCACGACGTCGTAGAAAACGTGTTTGAGTATGCGCCGAACTTCTTGAATTACTTCCTCATGCTGAGTTTGCTCCTCTTATGGGGCCGTACCCTAGAACGACAGGAGGAGAAGCATGAATAAGTCGAAATCGATTCCTGCGACGATCGGTCGTTGGATCTGGTTTGTCTTTTGGGCACTGTTTGTCAATGCCGTTTATGTATGGGTATTGCGTCCACTCGTGGATGACCTTGCAATGTACGGTGTACTCTTGGTCGCGGCTATCGGTGTCGTCTGGCTCTCCACAATCGACAGGTCGCTGCGTCGATCGTGGGTATCATACACGATGTTTGTTCTGATCCTAGCACAAGGGTTTGCGACGCTTTCGTTTGGAAGCACAGCGAAGTTGATCGCAGTCACCGTTGTCATGATCGTCGGTTTGTGGATCATTGCCGTTTGGTTCGGCAAGACACGCCCGTGGGCGTCGCTACTCGGCGGCATCGCGGTCGTTCTGTCGCAAATCGTGTTGCCGCTCAACGATTGGGCGTTTTTGCCGCACTTCCGGGTGCTTGATGATTCGCATGTGAATTTGCAGGCTCAAAATTCACCGGAAGCTCCCATGGCTATCGTTCCGACGAACGGTGGTGACGCAATTATCACCATCGACGGTTATGTCCCGTCTTCGACCGAATTGGAACAGATGGCTCTTGCGGCCACCGATTCGCCAGATGCGTTGTTCAACGTTTTGCAGACGGCGGATGGTGAGTACCAAATCATTGAGCTTAAGGACGTGAACGGGAAGCTGCAAAAGGTCAATCCGACGCCTGCTGAATTGGCGGAAGTGAATCCAATGGATCTTGTTCGGGCCTTTTTCCCATACGAAAAGGCCAATTGGTACGTGAGTCATGGTCGGATCTATGAATATTTGACCCCTTATCTAACGGATTCTGAAGCGGTGCAGGCTGCACTTGACCCGGCCGCGTATCCAGCGTCGTTCCAAGCCATCGCAAATCAAGCGGCAGCCGCGGAGACGGCGAATTGGAATGATTGCCTCGCGCAGTTGGGTGTTACACCGCATCGCACAGGCGTGTATGTGCAGAATGATCAATTGTTAGGCACGGATGCCGGACGTCCCATTTCGATCCCGGTCAAGGCAAGCAGTGTCGTGGGGATTGGACACTTTACAAGCAACCATTCGGACCAGGTGCTGCTTGTTGGTAACAATGCATTGCATATAGTCGATTTGCAAACTGGAAAGGTCGTCGCGACGTATCGTGGGACGATTGACAGCCCAGTGCCAAACGACATTAAAATTGGGCCGATCACGAGTGGTGGTCGGGATGCGATTTTTGTGAATGCTTCGCCGGCGTACATCTTGACGGTGCGGGCAAACGGGCAGTGGCAACGCGTGTACACCGCGACGAGCCCGACGTTCCGGTTCGAAACGGTGCTTTCAAATGGAAAAGGAGCACCCGAGATTGTCACGAACGATCCATCGATGATAAGGAATTCTCCCATTCGCTATTTCTCTGCGTATCGTTTTGTTCCGGATGGGAATGGGCACGGGCAACTTGTGCGCGACTGGCGAGTGTTCCGTACGAATGTTGTAAACGTGACGCCGCTTCGTTTGTCGTCGTCAGCTCCCGATGCGCTCGCACTGGATATTTACGGAACGGGTGACTACTTGGTCGTTGCGCGTACAAATTGGCCACTATTACCACTTTCGTGTGTTGTGCTGGCACTCATATTCATAGGCGGATGGTTGTACAGACCTTCGCGGCGCAAGGAGGGGGAACGCCGATGAGAGGCAAGTTGGCAACGCTGACAGGTACGGTTGTTTTCTGTGCTGCGCTTCTGGTCGGTTGTGCACCCGGGGTTCAAAAGGCATCCATCGCTTCCGGAACGGCGACAACCATCGTCAAACCTGACGTCTCTTTTGCACCACTTGTGGCGGCGCTGCACAAGAGTGAGCAAGCGCAAGAGTACAAGTTGCTGACGACGGTGACGATACAGAACGCGAACTTGAAGACCAGTTTTACGGAGTACGGAACTCTTCAAATGCCCAATATGGCCAATATTCAGGTGCATGAAAACAACTTTAATATTGGGTTGTATCAACAGGGGCAGGTCGCCTATCAACAAGATGGCACTGTTTGGTCGAAAACGGAACCTGTTGCAAATCTTGATGCTTATCAGGGATACGCTGATATTATCGATAAGGCCATGCAAGATCATCTTCAATTGGCGCAAATGGATAGGACGTACGTGGTGGATGAGTATTGTGATGTCTACCGCGTGATCGTGCCTAATGGCGTTGCCGGTCTACCAACGTTTCTGCAACAGACGGCAGGCACTTCGATCCCGTCCATTGCTAGTCATAGCAGCCCGGTTGAGTACATTTTCTATGTGGGTGAATCGAGTGGGTACATCAGGCAGGTCCAAACCCAGTCGGTCAACGTCGTGGACGCTGTTGGCTCCTTGTCGATTCAGACGTCCACCATTTTTTCGGATATTGACAATGCGCAATTAGCGCAAGTTCAAATACCTTCATCACTGGTTGGTCAATTGGAACATGGTGTTGAATAGTTGCCAAATTCGGTGATGTGGCGTACAATGCTTGCATGACCTATCGCTGAGTTCCGTTTTTGGGAAGCGGAGGACCCATGGTACGTGGGGTGAATCGAGATTCTTGGATCTCGTAGGGTTTCCTACACCCGAACCCGTCAGCTAACTCCGTAAGCGTTGTAGGAAGATCAAGCGTGCTCCAAAAGGAACTTGGCTGAGGATCAAATTCAGTCAAGGAGCTGGTCGAGATGGTCGTGAAGCCAGAATTGCCGCAGTATGTCCGCGATATGGAGATTCAACTTGCGCTAAAACATCTGGGGCGCAAGGAGGGTAGAGTCCATAACGTGCGCAGCGGCGATACGGAAAAGCAAACCCTACGTTGATGTTGGATGATGTCTGTAGCGCTGCGGGGCGACCCGTAGCGCTTTTTGTTGTGATGGGGGTTTGTTACGGTTTGAATTCTCGATGCCAGAGGCATATCTGGACGCGGATCATTCCTTGTATGCAGACTTTGCACAAAAATTTTCGGCGATAGGTTGGCTTTATTGCAAATGGTACGGTATAATAGCGCGGGTAATTACGGTGGTCCTCTGTCGAGTATGTGGACATGAACACTTGTGGGAAGGAGGTCTGGCCATGAACTTGCTACGTTCAGTGGTGGAAGACCAGATTCGCTCTGATATTCCGGAATTTCGCCCTGGTGACACTGTTCGCGTACACGTGAAGGTCCGAGAAGGTCAACGTGAACGCATTCAGGTGTTCGAAGGCGTCGTCATTCGTCGACGCGGCAGTGGGATCAGCGCCACGTATACTGTGCGTAAAATTTCGTACGGTGTTGGCGTGGAGCGTACATTCCCATTGCATTCGCCGAAGATCGAGAAGATTGAAGTGGTTCGCCAAGGCAAAGTGCGGCGCGCAAAGCTGCATTATTTGCGCGGATTGTCCGGGAAGGCGGCGCGCATCAAAGAAGTTCGGCGGTAAGCAACTGGGCGCGGAGGGATTGCCTCTGCGCCCTTTTTGTATCGGTTTGGGTTGGACATGCTAAAGGTGAAGCCTAACATATTACATATATAGGGAGGAAGATCCGTGCCTGTACAATGGTACCCCGGTCATATGGCGAAGGCTAGGCGAATCATGGAGGATCGAGTTCGCCAGGTGGATGTTGTCATAGAACTGGTGGATGCTCGTCTCCCGCTTTCCAGTCGCAATCCCGTATTGCAAGATCTGTCGGCCAAGAAGCCACGACTTGTGGTAATGACACGAGAGGATCTGGCTGATCCGCGGGCTACACACGCCTGGCTGGCTGCGTTCGTATCTGACGATATCCTGGCCGTTCCCGTCAATACGACCAACGGTAACGGTTTCTCGCAAGTTCGTGACGGTTTGCGTAAGCTCGCCGCAGCGAAGATTCAACGCGCTATGGAGAAGGGTCTGCAACGCGCCGTCGTCCGTGCTATGGTTGTTGGGATCCCGAACGTCGGGAAATCTTCGTTTATCAATCAATTTGCGAAGCGTTCCGTCGCAAAGACGGGAAATAAACCTGGCGTGACGCGCACGGAACAATGGGTTCGGATGGGCGATATTGAGTTGCTCGATACACCCGGTGTATTATGGCCGAAAATTGAAACGCCTGAACAAGGATTGCGTTTGGCGATCAGCGGGGCGGTTAAGGACCAAATCTACGATATGGAAGAGGGTCTTGCTTTCTTCCTGTGCTTCGCGAGTCGACATTACCCGGACCTTTTAATACAGCGATACGGCTTGTCGCATATTCCTGTTGTCGAGTGGACAGATTTGCCGACCGTGTGGCCGCAGATTGCGGATGTGGTAGAGGAGATTGGGCGCAAGCGCGGCATGTTAGGCCGTGGTGGGGTCGTTGACGAAGAACGGGTGGCAAAGATGGTTATCAAGGAAGTACAAGATGGTGTGCTTGGGCATATGACATTTGAGTGGCCTCAATCAATTGAAGATGATCGAACCACATTGCGATAGAGAAAATAATATCTCCTAAGTTTGTCTGGCGTTTGCATGTGACTGGCCGTAGACTGGGTATTGAGGAGGCGGTTGCATGCTGGGATCTCGGCACGGTTGGCACAGTCGTGCGCGTTTTGATTCGGCGATGGCCGGTTCGTTGACAATCGCCGGCGTAGACGAGGTTGGAAGAGGGTGTCTCGCGGGTCCAGTCGTGGCTGCGGCGGTCGTTCTTCCGCTCGAAGAAGTTGCGTCTTTAGATTTGATGGGTGTGACGGATTCCAAGAAACTCACGCCAAAACGGCGACAGGGGTTGGCGAAGCTCATTCGTCAACGTGCAGTGTCAATCGGGATCGGTGAAGTCAGTTCACGAGAAATCGATGAACTCAATATCCTGCGCGCAACTCAACTTGCTATGGGACGAGCCCTCGAAAAATTGGATGTTCCTGTCGAGCTGGCTCTTATTGACGGCCATGTGCCGGCATCCACACGTCTGGCGTGTCTACCCGTGATTGGAGGCGACATGCGTTCTCTATCTATTGCGGCAGCTTCTATTGTGGCAAAAGTGTATCGCGATGAATGGATGGCACGTTTACATCGCGAGTATCCTCAATACGGATTTGACAGCCATGTTGGTTACGCGACGAAATTGCACCTGAACGCGCTTCGTGAACATGGCATTACGCCGTATCATCGCTTGACGTTTGCACCCGTTCGAGCTTGCCTAGACGATAGGAGGATGGCGGAAAGTGGATAATCCCCCAATCTCGTCGGGAAGGCTGGATCGTGCGCCGGCACCGACGCAGGAAGTCCGTCCCGCGCCTAGGTTGCCTTTGGATCGTACAGATCAAAGAACCACCGAAGGGTCTGCACGCGCCTTACCGGAAGCCGCACTGGTTGCACTTGACGAGGGACTGTTCTCACTAGAGCAGCACATTCCTTATCGGTTGCTGCAAAACCCGATATGGTTGAAGGCAGAATGGGCGTGGAAGGCATTGCTTGTGCAGCAATTATTCACGTCTCATAGCGCCGTTTCGAATACACATCCTGAACAGCAACGGACGCTACCAAATGTCGGTGAGGAGAACGTCTTGGTAAAGGATGGCCCAATCATGTCTGGTGAGGCAGTTGCGGCCTCGCAAGGTGAGCAAGTGAATCATTTTGAGCGAGCGGTTCAGGCATTATGGGACATACTCTCTGACGCATCTGAGTCTAGTTCCACAACGAAAGTGGTTTCCTTGCAAATTCAAACTGATCCCCCTTTGTTGCCTTTCGCTTCTGTTGGGAATGAAGTTTTTGCACAGGCTCATAGTGCCGCTGATCGTCGTCGCATTGAACATTGGACATTGCAGGATAGACTTACAGCCGCTGTGATGGATAACGCATATGAACGTCGGGGGGCAGGATTGTTTTTTTTGCCCGACCAAGACAAACCTCCCTATCGAGCTGTCAAGTGGGAGGCTGAGCGGCGCACGCGAATCGGTCATGCAGGTAAGTTAGTTCATCGCATTCAAATTGGTCTCGAAGTTAACGGCTCGCCGGTTACCTGTCTTATTACGGCGCAACGGCCACAAATGTTTGTGCACTTTACAAGTGATAATCCTTCGATTCATCAATATCTCGCAGATGGGCGCCAAGCCCTTCAAAAGCCCTTGGCACAGCATGGCTGGGAACTTGCAGGATGGTCTGTCAGTACACATGAGGAGGTCTTCTGACGTGGTGCAAAAGCGTGCCGTGGCGCTGCGTTATGATCGGCAACGCGAAGGAGCGCCGAGAGTGGTTGCGAAGGGTGCCGGCGAAGTGGCTGAGGCCATCATCCACACGGCAACAGCCAATACGGTCCCGATTGTAGAAAATGAGGAACTTGTCGACACCCTTATCCGCCTTGAGGTTGATCACGTTATTCCTCCCGAGTTGTATCGGGCAGTTGCCGAGGTTCTGGCATATGTTTACCGATCTAAAAAACAGTAGTAACTCGCTCGCCATCGGCAAGTTTGGCGAAAAATTTGTGGAAAATTATCTGATCCGGTGTCTCGGCTGGGAAATAATGGACCGGAATGTCCGTTCACCATATGGCGAAATTGATATTGTGGCAAAAACCGGCACAACATTCGTGTTTGTCGAAGTCAAGACGCGTCGGTCAGATAGTTTTGGCGCGCCGCTCGAGGCCCTCTGCAACGCACAGTTGATCCGCCTTGTTCACCAGGCTGAAGGATATGCGGCGCGCCTTTCTCGCGATATTGCGCAACATGTCTGCCTAGACGCAGTAGGTCTCCGTATACATCGGAACGTCGTGGTCGATATCCAGCATGTGCGAATCTACCCGGATTAAGTCGATTTACACGGGGAGTGTGCGGAATATGTACCCTTTCGCTTTATAGTCCTTAATAATGGTCGGGATGGCTTCCACCGTGTACCGACTGGTACTGATGCCATCGTGAAATAAGATGATGGAACCTGGGTGAGCTTCCTGCTCAACGCGTTCGACGATACTGCGGGAGGATTCGGCTTTCCAATCTTCCGAATCGACTGTCCACAGCGCGATCGGATGGCCAAGGCGGTGGACATACGCGATTTCATCTGGCTTGATGGAACCGTAAGGTGGTCTGTAATACACTGGTTTTTTGCCACAGGCGCGAATGATGGCCGAGTCTGCCATTTCGATATCGCGTGTCATTGTCGTAATAGCTTGTTTTGCGGGATCTGCATGCGTAAAACCGTGGTTTCCCAATTCATGCCCTTCGCGTTGCATGCGACGGACAATGCCAGGGAACTGTTCACACCGGTGACCCAGGACAAAGAATGTAGCCGGTGTCTTTGATTCGCGAAGGACATCAAGTAACTTGGGCGTGTACCGCTCGCTTGGGCCATCGTCAAACGTCAGATACAGTACTTTTTCGTTTGTTGGTGGTGGCGTTTGCGCATCTGTTGTCGCCGGGATGCAAAACCAGCTCCCGATCGAGGTCAACGTGAAGCATGTCAAAAGCCATTTGTTTCGTTTAAACCGCAAACGTGTCTCCCTCCCGCGAAGTCACTCACCTTAATATTCCATACCCTTAGTCCTTCTATCCGTAATCCACAATATCTAACGTCTTGCTGAAGAACGAAGCGCAAATGCTTCCTCGACGTCTTCCACCCGAATCTCATCTCGTCGAGCCAGCGCGGCGATGGTCCTCGCTAACTTTGCGGTTTGTACGACAACGCGCTCTGTGACACTGAGTTTGTCGCACAGGTGTGTCAACATGGAGACAGCTCGGGTCTGAAATTGCCTTATGGGGTCTAACTCGTCGACAGGTTCAAGTATTGCACGTGCTTGGCTTACCGCTTGTCGCAATTCAAATGCTACAGGATCGCGGCTGCCTAATGGATGATTCGTACCGTCTGGAACACGGTTCATATAGTGAATCAAGTCGATGCGATCCAAAAGAGGCCCCGGACAGCGACTCCAATATCGACGGACATCATGTTCGAGGCATCGACATTCTCCGTAGCCTCGCCATCCACAGGGACATGGATTGGCGGTTCCGACAAGTAAGAAGCGTGCTGGCAGACTGGCTGTGCGTCCGTTTCGTGAAATATGGATCACCCCACTCGTGAGCGGTTCACGAAGAGCATTTAAAGTGGCTTTTGAGAATTCGAAACACTCGTCAAGGAGGAGCACGCCGTTATCGGCAAGTGTGACTTCTCCTGGACGAGGGGGCGATCCACTTCCAGTCAGTCCGGCTGGCGTTAGCGTATGATGTGGTTCCCGCAGGGGTGGTCGCAAACTGAATTGGGCATTCGGATTCACCAACTCATGGTACGCGTATGAGCGCAACGCATCCGCTTCAGACAGATTTGGTAAGAGATCGATGAGACGATGGCTCAGCGTCGTTTTACCGACGCCAGGCGGTCCGATGAACAAAAGTGGATGTCTGCCTGCAGCGCTAATGGCAAGTAGCCGTTTTTCAAATGCTCGATTGGGCAGCGAATCGAGCATATCGAAGGGAAGTGTCGCATCTTGTGTAGAGGTTTTGTCGTCCATTGAACTTCTCGATGGTATAGCACACGCTGGACGATGGTTTGCAAGCTGAGCGACAACTTGTGTCAGGGTAGAGGAGGCTACGATGTTCATGAGACTGGCAAGCGGTCCCGGGATGGGTGGGCCTGGTGCTATGTACAACTCTTGTATGCCTGCTTCGGCCAGGCGCAAAGCGAGTCCAACGGTCGCCTCGGCCGGGACGAGCGAGCCATCAAGTCCTAGTTCGGCAAGAAAAGCCGTTTGTTTTCTTTCTACCAGCATACCTTCAGCGCGAAGGATGGCGATTGCGATGGCGAGATCGAGCCCCGAGCCCTGTTTGCGGAGCGAGGCTGGTTGTAAGTTCACCGTGATACGGCCTTTGGGAAATGGTAAAGAGCAGTTGTGAAAGGCCGCGCGAATTCGCAAGCGGGCCTCGTTTACGGCAGAATCGGGTAGCCCTACGATGGAGAAGCGAGGAAACCCTGGGCCAACATCGGCCTCGACATGCACGAGTTCAGATTGAATGCCATTGTGAACGGCGCTGACGGCACGTCCTAGCATCGCCATCACCTCTAAATGATTGTGTGCGATCACGCAAGTCTGAGTATGGACTAGATATAGCAATTTGCGGGGATGTCAGCCATAATGTAGGGAAGAATCTCGTTCGCATCGTCTCACTAGGAGACGAGTTTCAGGAGGGAGCCGACATGGAAAGCCCACGAAAACGAATGGACAAATCCAACTCCCATGGCAAGCGGGGGCAGGTGATTGACTTACGAGCCTATCAGCGTCGCCGAGATAGAAAGTACCGTGGTGCACCGTACGAAGGGCTGACTGGGCTGTGGCTTTTGCGTTACACCTGTTACGCGTTGGCCGTCGTGGCTGTGGCTTTTGCGATCGTGGGACTGTGTCCTGTCGGATGGAGGGCCGGGGCTCTCGTCGTCAGCCTGTTCACGAATACGATTGGTCTTGCCTTGGGACTGACGCTCTATGTATTGAAGGAGCGGGCGGCGATGAAAGTGCTTGGTGTACTCGTCGGAACATTTGCGTTCGCTTATCTATGCTGTCTCCTACACCCGTGGCTATAAAATGAAGTATCGTTTTGTCAAGGTTCGATTGTATGCGTTTACATGACCTAAACCGGACGAGACGTTGTCAAACGCTCCTAGAAGTTCTATTCTGATAGAGAAAACAAGACGAACGCTCAGACGACGTTCGTCCGGTTTTTATGGTACCGTTTCGGTACGGGTGGACAAAGGAGGACTGGCATCGTGAACATCCACGAGTATCAGGCGAAGGCCGTGCTGGCCGAGTTTGGCGTGAAGGTTCCGCAAGGCAAGGTTGCCTTTACCGTTGAGGAAGCGGTTGCTGCGGCGAAGGAGCTCGGCGGCAAGGCTGTTGTAAAGGCCCAGATTCACGCGGGCGGCCGCGGTAAAGCGGGCGGCGTCAAAGTGTCGAAGTCGCTCGAAGAAGTTGAGGCCAACGCACGGGAGTTGCTTGGGAAAACTTTGGTTACTCACCAAACTGGCCCGGAGGGCAAAGTTGTCAAGCGCCTTTTAATTGAACAGCTGACGGACATCCGAAAGGAGTACTACATAGGGCTAGTTCTGGATCGCGCGCAAGGGCGGATCGTGATGATGGCGTCCCAAGAAGGCGGGGTCGAGATCGAAGAGGTTGCAGCACAGCACCCTGAGAAGATTTTCCGCGAAACGATTGATCCGGCGACGGGATTAAATCCATTCCAAGCCAACAATCTGGCGTATAAGCTCGAGTTGCCGCCAACGGCTGTCCGCAAGGCGGTTCAATTTATGATGGGCCTTTATAACGCTTTTGTTGCCAAGGATTGTTCCGTGGCGGAGATCAATCCGCTCGTCTTGACCGGCGAAGGTGACATTCTTGCGCTGGACGCCAAATTGAACTTTGATGATAACGCGTTGTATCGCCATCCTGATATCGTGGCTCTGCGCGATGAGGACGAGGAAGATCCAAAGGAAATTGAAGCTTCCAAGTACGGCCTCAGCTACATCGCGCTCGATGGAAACATCGGTTGCATGGTCAATGGAGCCGGCCTTGCGATGGCGACGATGGACACTATCAAATACTATGGCGGGGCTCCGGCTAACTTCCTGGACGTCGGTGGTGGCGCGAGCGAAGAAAAGGTGACGGCCGCATTTAAGATCATCCTTTCCGATCCGAAAGTACAAGGAATTCTCGTCAACATTTTCGGTGGCATCATGAAGTGCGACGTCATTGCGAATGGTGTGGTTGCGGCAGCCAAGCAGGTCGGATTGGACAAACCGTTGGTCGTGCGATTGGAAGGTACGAACGTTGAACAGGGCAAGGCGATTCTCAACGAATCAGGTCTTTCCATCGTGGCGGCCGATTCGCTGGCCGATGCGGCGCAGAAGATCGTCGCGCTTGTGTAAGGAGGGAATTCCATCATGAGCATCTTGGTAAATAAAGATACGCGTGTTATTACTCAGGGCATTACCGGCTCGGCAGGCTTGTTTCACACGCAACAGGCTTTGGCCTACGGCACGAATGTCGTCGGCGGTACGACACCTGGTAAGGGCGGTACCACGGTAGAGGGGCTGCCGGTCTTTAATACAGTCGAGGAAGCAGTTCGTGAAACTGGTGCAAACGCGTCCGTCATCTATGTACCACCCGCGTTTGCGGCCGATGCAATCATGGAAGCGGTCGCCGCTGAACTTGACCTCGTCATCTGCATCACCGAAGGTATCCCAGTGTTGGATATGGTGAAGGTCAAGCGGTTCATGGAAGGAAAGCACACGCGGCTCATCGGGCCAAACTGTCCTGGTGTGATTACACCTGGTGAATGCAAAATCGGTATTATGCCAGGGTACATTCATACGCCAGGGAAGGTTGGCGTGGTCTCGCGTTCTGGTACCTTGACCTACGAAGCTGTATACCAATTGACGGTTCGCGGTATTGGCCAGTCTACTGCTGTTGGTATCGGTGGCGATCCGGTGAATGGGACCAATTTCGTCGACGTGTTAAAAATGTTTAATGATGATCCGAACACTGAAGCGGTCATCATGATTGGCGAGATTGGTGGTACAGCAGAAGAAGAGGCGGCGGAATGGATCCGGCAGAACATGAAAAAGCCCGTAGTTGGCTTTATCGCAGGTGCGACGGCGCCTCCTGGCCGGCGCATGGGGCATGCTGGTGCCATTGTCTCGGGCGGATCGGGTACGGCTGAATCCAAGATCGAGAAAATGAAAGAGTGCGGTATTCGCGTTGCACCGACGCCGTCGGAAATGGGCTCCACACTCTATACGTTGTTAGAGGAACGCGGGTTGTTGGAAGTCTGCAAAACCCATTAACGAAGTGCGACAAAAAGCCATCCGAGCGATATGCCTCGGGTGGCTTTTTTACGATCTGCAATCGACGCTTTCCATGTCGAATTCGACAATAAAGCTACGTCGATGACGGGAAGGTGTGGGTACTTGTGACGGAACGGGAACTGCGACTCTTCTGGGCGCTCTGCCCAGGATTGGCACCAGCCACATGGCGACGAATGCTACACGTGTTTGGCTCGGCTATATCATTTTCAAACGCGGATGAATCGGACTGGACCGAGTCTGTACGGTTGCATGCGCAAACCGTGCACCGCATGGTAGCATGGCGGGAATCGTCCCCCAACATCAGTATGTTGGAGAGTCGTCTCAGTGAACAGAACATTTCGTGTATCGTGCGCGGCGATGCAATTTATCCACAAAACCTTGAAGCTTTGTTTGATCCGCCCGAGGTGTTGTTTGCGCGGGGCAATGTTGATTTGCTCAGTTCTCTTGTGTCCGTCGCTGTGGTTGGGACGCGGCGCGCCACAGCTTATGGAGTGACCGCCACCAAGTGGATCGCAACGACGGTGGCGGAAGCCCGAGGCATAGTCGTTTCCGGTATGGCGTTGGGGATCGATGCCATTGGACATGAAGCAGCCCTTGCGGCAGGTGGAGCGACTGTCGCCGTTCTCGGTTCCGGCGTGGACGTGTGCTATCCACCATCTCATGCGAGACTTTATGCCGAGATTGGTGAGCGGGGACTACTTCTGAGCGAATATGCTCCAGGCTCCTTGGTACGTAAGCACCATTTTCCGGAGCGCAACCGCATCATTGCGGGTATATCCAATAGCACTGTCGTAGTACAAGCCGGCGAGCGTAGCGGCGCACTTGGCACGGCGGCCGTCGCACTTGATATTGGCCGCGATGTCTACGTCGTGCCGGGGCCCATCACCTCCCGCGCCAGTCGCGGATCGAACCAATTGTTATTCGACGGAGCCATCCCGCTGGTCGATCCGGCAATATTGCTTCAGGACCAATTTGGCATTGGAGACGCTACGACAACCGTGCGCAAACAAGTGCCAAAACATATAGCCCAAGTGTACGATAGGCTGGCTGAGGACGGTCCGCTTCGGGCGGGAGAATTGGCACTCTTATTGTCAATGCCCCCTGGGCACATCTATGCCACATTATTGGAACTTGAGGTGGAGCACCTGGTTGAAAAGCTGCCCGACGGTAGGTACCAGGTGATATTGTAAAATAGGATTCATTATGTATCCGTGTAAAAGAATCCCTTGTCTAAGCTGAAGACTTGCATATCACCCTAGCTTCATGGGGGTGATCGCAGTGTTCGGTCTCGATACGGCGCGTACTTGGATTCAGAGAAGCATACGATTGTGCAGCGTGTGTTTGACTTGTATGAGCGTTGCAATTGTACCTGCGCATTGCGTATACGGTGCGGAATTCGGCGACCGAGATCGAGTTTCGGTCACTCCACATGTGCTTACGATTGGCGACACTGATCCGCGTGTGTATTGGTTACATGAGCGGTTGGCCGAACTAGGGTATTTGCCCTTTACCTTTCATGATTTGGTCCCGACGGACAGATTGTATCGTGCAGGCTGGGGCTCGCCAAATATCGGGAGATTTACGTGGAAGTACGCAAACGTACCGGATACCTTACGGGAGCTATGGGACCCGTGTCGCTATAACGAGTTGACCCGAGGTGCAGTCATGACTTTTGAAATGGACCATGGCCTGCGGCCGGATGGATTTGCGGGCCCAGCCGTGTTTCGGGCTATTGCGCTCTCTTCGACGTGTGTCATCGGCACGTTCCGCCCGTATCGGTATGTATATGTCAAGCAGTCGATCCCGCAGACAGTTCGCGTATGGGAAAACGGATCCTGGATCTTCTCGGCCCCGTGTAGTACCGGCGTCGATGCAGCACCTACGCACGCAGGCACGCATGTGATTTACCTACGCAATCGGGAGCAAAGCATGGACGGTGTTGGACCAAGCGGGAAACCGTATCATGTCGACCATGTACCGTATGTAAGCTTTTTCTATCAGGGTGAAGCGCTGCATGGCCTTCCCAGATCTCGGTACGGTATCCCGCAAAGTGCGGGATGTGTGGAATTGGCCATTCACGACGCGAAACGGTTATGGGAGTTAACGGATTATGGCACGTTGGTAACGGTTGGTGATCCGCAAGAACAACACTAACATCCATCAAGTCACCATATATATCATGTGATGTAATACTTTTTATCTTACATACGCTATGTCCTTGCTGTTATACTCTTCGTCGTCAAATACTAAGCCGAGTCTCCAGATTGATTATCTGGGGTACGGGGGACTTCTTGGTTGTATGACCTTGGGGTGAATCGCCATCTGCGACGGGTGTCTCGTCACCCGAACCCGACAACTAACCCCGGAGGCAGAACGAGAGGATTTGGGCAGATTGCGTAAAAAACATTGGTTACTCGCAGCAGCGACGATGTGTCTGACCAGTGGATTCGGTGTTTCGACCGCGATGGCCGCGACCGTCAAGGTCGCACCAGGGCAATCGCTGTGGTCAATTGCTCATCGTGCTGGTATTTCTGTGCAAAGTATTGAAGCAGCGAATCCTGGTATGGATCCGATGAATCTACAGGTGGGTGCTACCGTGCAAGTTCCGAGCCCCACAGCGTACGTGGTCAAGCCAGGGGATACTTTGTTTACGGTTGGTCGACGTTATGGAGTCACTCTTAGTGCCATGCTGGCTGCGAATCCACAAGTCAATCCGCAAAATTTGCAAATCGGTTCGACGATCCGCGTTCCGATCACATCCGCTCAGACTACTCCTACGACAAATGGCACCAGACAAGCAAATCAGGCAGTCAATGCCCATGTTGCCGCACCCACATCCGATACTACAAGCAACTTATATTGGCTTGAACACGTGATTAACGCTGAAGCAGGCGGGGAATCTCTGCAAGCGCAAATTGCGGTAGGCGATGTCATTATGCATCGTATCGCAGCGGGTGGGTACGGGAACACGGTTCAGCAGGTCGTGTTCCAAGTGAGCAACGGCCACTACCAGTTTACGAGCGTTGCAAACGGATATATTTACACAGCACCAAACAGCTCCAGCATTACAGCAGCAGAGGACGTTCTACAAAAAGGACAAGACCTGGTTCCCGGTGCGCTGGTCTTTTACAATCCGGCCGAAACGCCAGCGGGCAGTTGGGTACGTCAGCAACCGGTGATTCGTCAGATTGGGAATTTGGTTTTTGCAAAGTGATACGTACATTTATTAGGGTGGAACACACTGATGTTTCCACCCTATTGAAGTTTTTGACCTGCTTTTGAAAGATCGACGTCGTTTGGCGACGCGATTGCTTGTCGAGCCATCTGTAGTATGCCCGCTAAACTGTGGGCACCTGCGATGAATCGTGCTGGATGACAAAACGTAGCGTCTGTGGTCCCACATGCCTCGGCGAGCTCCGCTCCTTCTTTTCCTGCCCAAGAGGCAGGAAGGGGCTTTCTCGCCTCGAAGCTGCGAGGGCTTTTCGGTACGACCTGTAGGCGATACTGTCCGGTTTTGTCTGGAAACACAACGTACAATACATTTGCCTGTGTGTCCAATTCCATTAAAGTCTCTGTCCATGGGCAGAACCTCGGAAGGACCATAAGAGCTGGCTCCGTTCGAGCTTGAAATGCTGTTTTGACAATCTCTACCGCATCGATTCGGCTAATTTCGTGACGTATGTAATTGTCGAGAATGACAGTCGCAAAGCGGACAGCACGTTCGAATGCCTCGTTTTCATCATCGGCCGCATTCCATGGCGGGTTGAAGGATCCTACTAATTCTGAAATGCCCTTAATACGGGTGTCTCTGTCGAGGTCTATGCCGTTGTCAATGGCGTCAATCGCTTGAATAAGTTTTTCATCAATATGTGTGTGCACGATGTTGCGGTTTCCCTCATCTTCGACACCGAAGCGCGAAATCAACGCAGCACCAAAGTCCCTCCAGATTAGCCCAGCGGATGCAAAGGGTAAACCATTTGCACGGTATACTTTGTCAACTGTGTGATGGTCATACGGTGAGCCGTTTACGTCGACAACAATATCACAGGTAGCGAGCGCTTGAGGTGAACGCGAGCGTACGACCTCCGCATCCGGATACAGTTGACGCAGAATTGCGACGGCGAACACTTCGTCCGCGTGAAATTTCCCGTGATGGGTGCCAATTTTCATTGCTGTTGACCACCTTTCGCTCATGCATCCAACACGGATGACACCGCGCATATGACTTCACGTTAACATCAATCGCTCGGCTGTACAACTGTTGTCCTGGTGTGTTCCGGACTCACCGCTCGCATTATAAATAATAGAAGAAATTCGACACGATTCACGATGGAAAACCGGTTGCAAATCGCGCAATATAAAAGTGGCCTTGTTTGCAAAGATTTTTGTTCCGGTGATAATATGGGTTGAACTAAGGAACGGCACTGCCAAGGCGTACGACGAACAGGAGGATATGCTGTGGCGGATTATTTGGTTATCGTCGAGTCGCCGGCCAAGGCAAAGACGATTGGTAAATATTTAGGAAGTCGATATACGGTTAAAGCCTCCATGGGACACGTACGGGATTTGCCTAAGTCGCAGTTGGGCGTCGATGTGGATCATGGATTTGAACCCAAATATATTACAATTCGCGGTAAAGGTGATGTGATCAAGACACTCCGCAACGCGAGTAAGAAGGTCAAAAAGGTGTTTCTCGCAGCCGACCCTGACCGTGAAGGGGAAGCCATCGCGTGGCATCTACAACACATCCTCGACTTGAATCCTGACGAAGACTGCCGCGTCGTGTTTCATGAAATCACAAAGGACGCCGTGCAGCAGGCTTTTAAACATCCTCGCAAAATTAACATGGACCTGGTAAACGCCCAGCAGACGCGACGGATCTTGGATCGCCTTGTCGGTTATCAGTTAAGTCCTTTACTGTGGCGTAAAGTCAAAAAAGGTTTGTCTGCAGGCCGTGTACAGTCGGTTGCCGTGCGCTTGATTGTCGATCGTGAAAATGAAATTCGGAAGTTTCAGCCGGAGGAATATTGGACCGTTGATGCCATCGCGAATGTGGGATCCAAAAAATTGATTTCGCGGTTCTATGGCTATGATCAAGAAAAGACGAGCCTACCCAATGAAGATGCTGTAAAAGAACTGTTGCGGCGCATGGACAATCAGGCATTGACTGTTCGTCGCGTCAAAAAGTCCGAACGTCGTCGCAATCCGGCCGCGCCGTTTACCACGAGCAGTTTGCAGCAGGAGGCCGCGCGGAAGTTGGGGTTTCGAGCGTATAAGACCATGTCGGTCGCACAACAGTTGTACGAGGGTCTTGATATCCCCGGTGAGGGAACCGTGGGTCTTATCACGTATATGCGTACTGACTCGACGCGTATTGCAGCGTCCGCACAAGAAGAGGCGAGAGCGTTTATTCAGGCGGAATATGGAGTGGATTATGTACCAGATAAACCGCGCCAATATGCCAAAAATGAAGATGCTCAAGATGCGCATGAGGGTATCCGTCCGACGTCTGTACATCGCCATCCGGACAAATTAAAGGATCACCTTTCGCGAGACCAGTATCGGCTTTATAAGTTAATTTGGGAACGTTTTATTGCGAGCCAGATGGCGTCTGCCATTTTGGATACGACAACCGTGGACTCTGAAATCAACGGTGCGTGGTTTCGCGCTACCGGATCGGTCGTCCGTTTCCCTGGTTTCATGGCCGTCTATATTGAAGGCAATGATGATGCAGACAGCGATGAAAATGGCAAACTGTTGCCTCCTGTCGAGGAAGGTGATGTGCTGACTGTCGCAGAGGTGCGCCCGGAGCAGCATTTCACCCAGCCACCGCCGCGGTACTCGGAGTCAAGCCTTGTCAAGGCGATGGAGGAACTTGGGATTGGTAGACCGAGCACATATGCTCCGACAATTGATACGATCCTGAAGCGCGGTTACGTCGTATTGGAGCAAAAGCGTTTCCTCCCAACCGAGTTAGGCGAGATTGTCGTGAATTTGCTGAAGGAAAACTTCAACCAATTAATTGACGTCGATTTTACAGCTAACATGGAACAAGAGCTTGACGCGGTCGAAGATGGTGAAGCGAACTGGGTTGCGTTGATTGATCACTTTTATCACGACTTCCAAAAGAATCTGGAGGAGGCGGAATCCTCGCTCGAACATGTCGAGATCAAGGATGAAGTTTCTGATGTGCCTTGCGATAAATGCGGGCGGATGATGGTATACAAAACCGGGCGGTATGGCAAGTTTCTTGCTTGCCCAGGCTTTCCCGAGTGCCGTAACACAAAACCAATTGTCAAGGAAGCAGGTGTCAATTGTCCTAAGTGTGGGAAGCCCTTACTCGAACGACGTGGTAAGACGAGAAAGGTATTTTACGGATGTAGTGGATATCCTGATTGTGACTACGTGTTGTGGCAGCGTCCAACTGGCCAATCCTGCCCGACATGTGGTCATCCGATGGTAGAAAGGCAGTCTAAGGGCAAGATCACGGTCGTTTGCAGTAACGAAAAAGCGCATCCGCACGCCCCAGCTTTTGCTGAAAGTGGTTCGCGGAAATCTTCTTAAAGACTCAGTTCGTAAGGAAGTGCTCACAATGAAGAAGGTTACTGTGATTGGTGCTGGTCTGGCTGGAACTGAAGCTGCTTGGCAGGCTGCGCAACGCGGTGTGCAGGTCGTTTTGTACGAAATGCGTCCGGTGCGTCAGACGCCGGCGCATCACACAGAACAGTTTGCGGAGTTGGTGTGTACCAACTCATTTCGTGCGGCTAGCATCACAAACGCTGTCGGCTTATTAAAGGAAGAGATGCGTCGTTTAGATTCGGTCATTATGAAGGCTGCCGATGAACATCAAGTTCCGGCAGGCGGTGCGCTGGCCGTGGATCGCGAGCGTTTTTCCGCACGCGTTACGGAACTTGTAGAAGGGCATCCAAATATTGAAGTGCGTCGTGAGGAAGTTCTGGAAATTCCTTCGGAGGGAATCTGCGTTGTCGCCACTGGCCCTCTCACGTCACCCGCATTGTCAGAGAGCATTCGGCGGTTCATTGGTCACGATTACCTTTACTTCTTTGACGCAGCGGCCCCCATCGTGACGAAGGAGTCTGTCGACATGGACAAGGTATTTCTACAATCCCGCTATGATAAAGGGGAAGCCGCCTATTTAAATTGTCCCATGGACGAAGACCAATTCAATCGCTTTTACGAAGAGTTGATTCATGCGGAACGCGCTGAATTGAAAGATTTCGAAGAGGAAAAGTACTTTGAGGGCTGCATGCCGATTGAGGCGATGGCCGCCCGCGGCCGCCAGACGCTGTTGTTCGGTCCGATGAAGCCGGTTGGTCTTCGTGATCCGCGAACAGGAAAACGACCTTACGCCGTTGTCCAATTGCGCCAAGACAATGGAGCCGCGACTCTATTTAATATTGTCGGGTTCCAGACGCACTTGAAGTGGGGCGAGCAGAAACGAGTGTTTGCGCTCATTCCGGGTCTCGAAAATGCAGAGATCGTGCGTTATGGTGTTATGCATAGGAATACGTACATCAATAGTCCGCGGACGTTACTACCTACATATCAAACGAAGGCTCGACAGGAGCTATTGTTTGCCGGACAAATCACGGGCGTTGAGGGTTATGTCGAATCGGCAGCGTCGGGTTTGGTTGCTGGGATCAATGCGGCGCGTATAGCAGCGAACCTAGAGCCTGTGACGATGCCCCATACAACGTCCATTGGCAGTCTCGCTCACTACATCACACATACGTCCGGAGACAACTTCCAACCTATGAATGCCACGTTCGGACTGTTTCCGCCGTTATCAGAACCAATTAAGGATAAACGGCAACGTAATGAAGCGTATGCGCATCGCGCGCTGGCGGATTTGTCTGAGTGTATTGCAAGTACACGGGTGGGTTGAATGATGGCGTTGGAAGACTGGATTGTGCGTTTTATAGACGAATCCAGGGCAAGATGGAGCCCGAACACCTTGCAGGCATACGAGCGAGACCTCAAGCAATTGGGCGAGTGGCTCGCAAGGCGGGGCATAACGGACGTGGCGGTTCTTTCCACCCGAGAGATTCGTACGTTCATTGCCGATGAACTGGCGGGAGGCAAATCGAAGGCAAGCGTCTCTCGCCAATTGTCCTGCTATCGCTCTTTTTTTGCGTTTCTTGAGCGAGAAGGCGCAATCGAGCGCGATATTCTTCAGTTGCTGACGTTGCCCAAGCGTGACAAGCCTGTACCTAAGTACTTATATCAAGAAGAAGTTTCACAACTTCTTGATCATATTGACGGATGTGATTTCGCTTCCTTGCGCGATCGCGCTCTTCTCGAGTGTATCTACGCATCCGGGGTTCGCGTGAGTGAATGTGTAAGCATTGATATCGGGGATTTTTCACTGAGCGACGGCTATGCGTATATCATGGGTAAGGGTGGAAAGGAACGCTATGTGTTGCTAGGTAGCAAGGCCATCGCGGCTCTCCAACGATATTTGGATGCGCGAGGTGCGATCGCCACATGTTCGGCGTTATTTGTGAACCAACGTGGTACGCGTCTATCAGATCGCAGTGTCCGGCGTATATTGGATCAAAGGCTTCGCGAAGTGCCTGGGTTGCGACATATCCATGTGCACGGTTTACGTCACTCATTTGCTACGCATTTGCTCGATGGTGGTGCCGACTTGCGGAGCGTTCAGGAACTGCTTGGGCACGCCAGCTTGTCTAGCACACAGATTTACACTCACACGAGCCGCGAACGTTTGACAAAAGTGTATCTCGAGACGCATCCGCGAGCCGAATTAAAATAGAACGATAGGAGCGAACGGGATGGACATGTCGATGCATGCGACGACCATTTTCGCCATACTTAAAGATGGTAAAGGTGCAATGGCTGGCGATGGCCAGGTGACATTAGGTAACAGCATGATCATGAAGCAAGGGGCGCGCAAGGTGCGACGCCTTTACAAGGACCAAGTGGTGGCTGGATTCGCCGGTTCGGTCGCCGATGCGTTTACTCTGTTTGAGAAATTCGAAAAGCGCCTGGAGGAGTTTCAAGGAAATCTACAACGATCGGCTGTTGAATTGGCGAAGGAATGGCGCTCAGATAAAATTTTGCAAAAGCTTGAGGCGATGCTTATCGTGATGAATCGGACGGATCTCTTGATTGTTTCCGGTGGAGGTGAGGTCATCCAACCGGACGATGGCATTTGTGCGATTGGCTCAGGTGGAGCATTTGCGCTTTCGGCGGGACGGGCACTTGCTCGTAATACCGATTTGCCACCTGCGGATATTGCCCGCAAGTCTTTGGAGATCGCATCTGAAATCTGCGTTTTTACGAACGATCACATCGTGTTGGAAGTCGTCGAGTGACGAGGAGGTATTCGAATGGTGATGGAGCGTGAATTGACGCCACGCCAGATTGTGGAGCATCTTGACCGATACATCGTCGGCCAACGTGCAGCCAAACGAGCTGTGGCTGTTGCTCTTCGCAACCGGTCACGTCGAGCGAAATTAAGCCCGGAGTTGCAAGCTGAAGTAACGCCTAAAAACATTTTGATGATTGGACCTACTGGTGTAGGCAAAACCGAAATTGCACGACGTCTAAGTAAGTTGGTGGGTGCGCCGTTCATTAAGGTGGAGGCAACCAAATTCACGGAAGTTGGTTATGTAGGCCGCGATGTCGAGGCTATGGTTCGCGATTTAGTGGAGACGGCTGTGCGTATGGTGAAGACAGAACACGCGGAAAAGGTAAAGGACGATGCGGAAGCACGTGCGAACGATCGCATCGTCGAGGCGCTTGTACCGGATCCGGGAGCGCGATCGCGAGTAAAAAATCCGTTTGAGATGTTGTTTGGAGGCGCACCGAATGCAAACCATACCGCGGAACCGAGTTCCGATGGCGTGCGTGAAGAGCGGCGGCGCACGAAGCATAAACTGCTTCTTGGTGAGTTAGAGGATAAGTATGTCGAAATTGATGTGGAAGAACAATCCACGCCGGCGTTAGGCTTTATGCCGGGAGTTGGTCCTGAGAGCATAGGTAATTTGCAAGAAATGCTGGGAAATCTTTTGCCAAAGTCGACGCGCAAGCGCAAGATGACCGTTCGTGAGGCTCGCAAAGTGCTCACGCAGGAGGAAGCTCAAAAGCTCATCGACATGGACGCCGTGACGGCGGAGGCGATTTATCGAGCAGAAAACCATGGCATTATCTTCATTGATGAAATGGATAAAATTGCAGGGCGGGAACAGCGCGGCCCTGATGTGTCGCGCGAAGGTGTTCAGAGGGATATTCTCCCGATTGTAGAGGGGTCCACCGTTTCGACCAAGTACGGTGCGGTGAAAACCGATTACATGTTGTTTATAGGCGCAGGTGCCTTCCATGTCGCTAAGCCTTCAGATTTGATTCCTGAGCTGCAAGGTCGTTTCCCGATTCGAGTAGAACTGGAGCCGCTGACGAAGGAAGACTTTATGCGCATTCTGCAAGAACCCGAACATTCTTTGCTCAAGCAATACACGGCCTTATTGGAGACTGAGGGCATTCGGGTTGAGTTTACCGAGGACGCCATTGAAAGAATTGCCGAAATGGCACAGCAGGTGAATCAGGAAACTGAAAATATTGGGGCGCGGCGATTGCACACGTTAGTTGAAAAAGTTCTTGAGGATCTCTCATTCGAAGCGCCAGATGTCAATCTTCCGTCGATTCAAATTACACGGCAGTATGTCGATGAAAAGCTGGGAGGGATTGTTGTCAACCGCGATTTGAGCCAATTTATTTTGTAAACTGTGGCGCTCGTCAGTGCTACATCGAGAATCCGGGTGGAACCGAATTGCGGTTTCACCCCTTTTTTTTGTATGGAGTGTGAACGTCATTTAATACTTTTTTTGTTTATCGATCAACATAGCAGGATTCGACTCCGGTGTGCCGAATTTGTAGTTTCGTATCGAATCTAGTCACAATTTGTATCGGGGCGAGTCGAATGAACGTCTTTCAACTTCTGCAAAGTTCCATTAATGCCGCTACACTGCGCCAATCTGTGTATGCAAATAACATCGCAAACGCTGAAACGCCGGGTTATAAGCGTCAAGATGTTGCCTTTGAGTCTTACCTGCAAAACGCTCTGAGCGGGTCCGGGCAGGCTCTGATGGGCCAGTATCACATCCCTGTTGGCACGGACGAGAACTCTGTAAATCTCAACGCGTTGCCCAATGTTACTCCGGTTGTTTATACTGACAATTCGACAACTGTCGACAACAATGGCAATAACGTCGATATTACACAAGAGATGACGCTGCTCGCGGAAAACCAAGTCCGGTACGACACGTTGGTTCAAGATGTGTCAGATCGCATTACACGGTTGCGGACTGCCATTACGGGGAGTTGAGTTGAATGCTTGATAATTCCAGCATGAATATCAGTGCCAGCGGTCTGGCAGCCAATCAACTCTGGATGAACGTGATTGCCAACAATATTGCAAATGCGAATACGACGCGCACGCCGCAAGGAGGGCCTTATCGCTCGGAAATCGTGAACTTCCAAGCGGTACAACAGCCGGCGAGCTTTCAAACCACGCTCGGGCAAGCCATGACGTATGGAGGTGGCGGTGTTGAAGTCTCCTCTATTACACAAGACACAAGTCCCTTTCAACTGGTCTACGACCCATCAAGCCCGGATGCTGTGAATGGATATGTGAAAATGCCCAACGTCGATATCGCAACGCAAATGGTCGATCTCGTTCAAGCTTCGCGAGCCTATGAGGCCAACGCGACGGCATTTGATGCCGCAAAACAAATGGCGGTAAGCGCACTGAGTATTGGTAAATAAATTGGAATGGATGGTTGATCATGATTCCGGCAAGTGTGTCGAATGTGTCAAGCGCATTGGCTACGCCTGGCTCTTTGGGTGGAAGCCAGCCTGGCGGGGCAGGGAGTACCTCAGGCACGAGTTTTGGAGCCTTTCTGGCTCATGCAATGGATCAGGTGAACTCGTTAAGTCAGTCAGCTGACCAAATGGCTGTGTCCTACGCTGCGGGCGGACCCGTTTCGACGGCGCAATTGATGATTGCCGAATCGCAAGCAACGTTGGCGGTTGACATGATGTCGCAGGTGGCTACGCGCGTGCAGCAAGTGTACTCGACGATGATGAACATGCAAATTTAATCGTTGTGATTGCGATGATTGAAATAGGGTGAGATGCATTGAATGAAACCCTGCGGGGGATGTGGACGAATTTGAAAGGGAGATGGGCGGGACTTTCTCCCTTTGCCCGACGCAACGCCATTATTGCTTTCGTGGCTGCGTTGGCGGCACTTGCGACAATCGTTTTCGTCGCTTCGCGTCCACATTATGTGACCATTATGGAGGGCCTCGATGATAAATCGCTCGGCCAGGTGCAGCAAGAACTTGATACACTGAAAATCCCTAACCAAATTCAAGGTACTGCGGTTTTAGTTCCGGCACGTGAGGCGGATGAAGCTCGCATACAGCTGTCAATGGCTGGGTTGCCGCAATCTGGTTATGTTGGATACTCAAGCGTGAGCACATCGTTTGGGCTGACACAAGACCAATTTAATATTCAGGTGCTCGATGCTCTGCAACAGAGTCTGAATGCGACCATTGCGAGTATTAACGGCGTGGAATCCGCTCAGGTGCATATCGTCATGCCTCAACAGCAGTTGTTTGTGACGCAGCCCACGTCGGATGCGAAAGCATCGGTGTTTGTCACGCTGGGCACCGGTGTGCAATTGTCACCGGCGCAAGTTGCTGGTATCCAGGAACTTGTGGCGCACTCTGTACAAGGGTTGAGTGTTGGCAATGTCACGGTGGTGGATCAGTACGGCGATACCCTGTCAAGTGATACGCCATCGACTGGATCCACAGTCACGGGATCGGCTTCGTCAGAGTTAGCGATGCGGGAAAAACTCGAAAATGACCTTCAGCAAAAACTGATTTCGGGTCTCCAACAGATTGTTGGCGCACAAAACGCGGTCGTTGTGGTGCACGCGAATGTCACGTTTAACCAAACGGAGACGACCTCCCATGTCTTGTATAATGCTCCCGGTTCGACGAATGGGTTTGTCACGAGTACTCAGGTTGACAAGTCGCAGACCACCAATGGAACCGGAACAGGTGGTGCTGTAGGGCAAGCGGGCAGCAATCCGAACCTCAACTCCACCTATGCAGCCGGAGGTAGTGGGGGGTCAAATTCGACGTCGTCTGACACAACAACCAATTACGCATTTAGCTATCAAAACCAGCAGACTACGTCCGATCCGATGCAAGTTCAAGGCTACTCGGTCGGCGTCTTGCTGAACAGCAACGATAAAAGCATTACCCCGGCTGTGCAGGCTCAGATCAAGAATTTTGTCGCGGGAGTTCTGGGAGGAACGCAAACTCAGGGGAAAAACCAGGTCAGCGTGTCTGCTGTTCCGTTCACGTCGATGCAACAACCGACAACCATGGTAGCACCGAGTTCGCATCGATTCATTTATGCGCTTGGCGCGTTGCTCTTACTTGCTCTCGGGGGAGGCATCGTCTGGTATCGTCGTCGACGAATGCAGGCGAAGGAGTTGCAGATACCCACAGTTGTATCGGACGTGTTCGAACACGAGTTGGAAGAACTCCCATTGACAGAAGAAGAAGTACTTCGTTCACAACTGGTGAACCTTGCAAAGCAAAGGCCGGACGATTTTACAAGTTTACTGCGTTCTTGGTTATCGGAGTGACCAAACTGTGATGGTAGCAAGGAGGCGATGAGATGCAACGCCGATCGTCTTTGTCCGGCAAGCAAAAGGCAGCTGTGCTTCTCATCGCGTTAGGCCAAGATGTCGCAGCTGAGATTTTTAAACGCCTATCTCAAGATGAAGTTGAGCAGCTGACGTTCGAAATTGCCAACGTCAACAAAGTCGGCATGGAACAACGGGAATCCATTCTGGAGGAGTTCCGGGATCTGGCGATGGCGAAGGAATATATCCAGACGGGGGGTATCGACTACGCGCGGGAGGTCTTGGAGCGCGCTCTCGGTCCCCAATCGGCGCAGGATGTGCTTGCCCGTTTGACATCTGCTCTGCAGGTGCGTCCTTTTCACTTTGCCCGCAAGGCGGATCCAAATCAGGTTTTGGGATTCTTACAGGATGAACATCCACAGACGGTAGCTTTGGTGCTGTCTTATCTCGAGCCGAGTCAAGCTGCGATGATCATCTCAGAATTGCCGACGGAGCTACAAGCGGACGTCGCAAGGCGAATCGCTACCATGAAAGGTACGTCGCCTGATGTCATTGCAGAAGTGGAGGAAATTCTTGAATCGAAACTCTCGACCATGACGGCGGTGGACAATTCTCATACAGGCGGAATTGAGGCTGTTGTCAACATTTTGAACGGCGTCGATCGCAGTACGGAGAAAAGCATTCTTGAACAGCTCGCAACGCGCGATCCAGATTTGGTCGACGAGATCAAAAAGCGGATGTTTGTGTTCGAGGATATCATTTTCCTCGATTCCAAAGCCATTCAGCGAGTCATCCGCGAGGTCGATGCGCGCGATCTGCAGCTTGCCTTAAGGGTTGCCCGTGAAGATGTGAAAGACGTTCTGTTCAACAATATGTCCAAACGCATGGCGGAGCAGTTCCAAGAAGATATGGAGTATATGGGACCTGTTCGCCTGCGCGACGTCGAAGATGCTCAGCAACGCATTGTTGGTGTCATTCGTCATTTGGAGGATATCGGAGAAATTGTCGTCTCGCGTGGCGGGGGGGACGATATCATTGTCTAACGTCGTAAAGCGCGCGCAGATTGTTCCACATGTCGATCGGATTGAAATCCCTGAAATCCCCGTTCGACGTACGGCGAGTGATGAAGTCGAGATGTCTGTGCAAACCTCCGACTTGGAGGAGGAAGCAGTGCAGCGACTTCGCCAGATCGCGATCGAGCAAGGAGAGCGGGAACGCGCCCTGATGTTGCAACGAGCGGTTGTCGAGGCGCAGGAAATAGTCGCGCGCGCACGCGAAGAGGCGTGTTCCAGCGCGGAACAAGTCCGGCAACAGGCGTATGACGAAGGAATGCAGCAAGGCCTTGCGGCAGCGGCGTCGGAATTTGCTTCGTGGAAACAAGCCGAGTACGACAAGCTTGAGGCGTTGGCGAAGGACATGCAGGACGATTGGAAGCGGCGCATGATGACGCAAAAGCATGCGCTTAGCCAATTTGCCATTGCGGTCGTCAAGGCCTTGCTCGGCCGCGAACTGCTGCTTGCCCCTGCGGCTATCGACGAACTCGTGGACGATATGCTGCAACAGGTCATTCAAGCGACCTCTGTCTGTGTACGCGTGCATCCTGACGATTATCAGGCGGCCTGTGACGCTGAACCCAAATGGTCACTGCGCGGCATGGGCAAATGGGCTGTGCAGGTGATCCCAGATCCGTCAATGAATCCGGGTGATTGCGATATCTGGGCGGATTCGGTGCACCTCGACGGGCGAATGCAAGTACGACTTGAAGAATTGACGGACTGGCTCGCGAGACTGGCGGAGGAAGGAGATGCCGGCGATGTGGACTCTGCTTGAGGCCGTAACGGAGCAACTCAGTGCTCGCCGGTTGTTGCGGTTGGAGGGCAGCGTGACGAAGTTGGTCGGTATGGCGATTGAGGCCACGGGACCACGGACATCGCTAGGCGATTTGTGTATCGTGCATGGGGGGGAGCGTCCTTGTCTGGCGGAAGTCGCGGGCTTCCGCGACGATAAATTGCTCTTGGTGCCGTTATCCGAAATCGCGAGCATTGCTCCCGGGGCGTCTGTTACCTATTTGCAACGCCAACTCGCAGTCGCTTGCGGACAAGGTCTACTGGGGCGCGTGTTGAATGGACTTGGAGAGCCCGATGACGGCCAAGGTGCCATTACTGGGCATGTGACCTATCGTCCGGTTTGGGGTCGGCCGGTGCACCCACTTCGTCGTCGGCGGATTGAGCATGTCCTTGCGACAGGAGTTCGAGCCATCGACGCGCTGCTGACACTTGGCGAAGGACAACGCGTTGGCGTGTTTGCCGGCAGCGGTGTCGGCAAGAGCACGCTTTTGTCGATGATTGCGCGCGGAAGCGAAGCGGATGTGAATGTGATCGCGTTGGTGGGTGAACGCGGGCGTGAAGTCCGGGAGTTCATTGAGCGGGATTTAGGCGAAGAGGGCTTGGCTCGAAGCGTCGTCATCGTCGCGACGTCGGATCAACCGGCGTACATCCGGATGAAGGCGGCTTTTGTTGCGACAGCAATTGCCGAACATTTTCGCGACACAGGCAAACGTGTAGCGTTCATGATGGATTCGGTCACGCGCTTTGCCATGGCGCAGCGAGAAGTGGGGCTGGCTGCCGGCGAACCGCCGTCCTCGCGCGGATACACGCCTTCTGTTTTCGCGTTGCTTCCACAGCTTCTCGAGCGAACAGGCCCTGGCGAAATGGGGGCGATTACCGCTTTTTATACGGTACTTGTCGAGGGTGACGATATGAACGATCCGATTGCCGATGCGGTCCGTGGCATTTTGGACGGACATGTTGTGCTCTCGCGCAGGCTGGCTAACGCAGGTCACTATCCGGCAATTGACATTCTGGCCAGTATCTCGCGTTTATTTTCGACCGTGGCAAGTTCGGATCATCAACGGCAAGCTCGTCGGGTTCGCAATTGGTTAAGTCGGTATCAAGAGGTCGAGGACTTGCTTCGCATTGGTGCCTATCGTAGCGGGACAGACGCTGAGGTCGATATCGCGATCGAAAAAATGGCCGCGATTCGGGCACTGCTCGAACAAGAAGCGGATGAACACTCCCCCTTTGCCGAAACGATGACGCGCCTTGCTGCTCTCACAGGGGGTGCACCATGAGCGACTTTCGCCGATTTGCACACCGTTATCGAAAATTGATGGAGGGGCTGGAGCGGGAAGCTCTGCGGGAGTATCTGCAAGCCGCGGATGCCGAAGCGCGCGCGCAGCATGCGTGGCATGGGCTTGCGGAGTCGATAGAGGATGTGAGGCGACAACAGTGTGCATCGATGATGGACGATTGCAGGAAGTGGGCATTGTATGATGCTCACGGACGGTGGCTACAGACACGACTTATTGCTGTCGAGCGAGAATGGCGACAAGCAGCCAACGAACTGGATCAGCGCCGCGAAAGCCTCCACCTCCGCCATGTGGCGACGCAAACGTGGGTCCATTTGTCCGACGCAGCGGATTTGGAGTATCGCATCGAGAGCGCAAAGCGGGAGCAGGGAGATATGGACGAGCTTGCATTGCAACGTTACCGAAAGGCGGTCGAAGATAGATGGCAATAAAGCAGAAGACTGCTTCGACTGCGGATCGCGTCCCGGAGCAGAAGGACGAGAGAAATGGGCATAAACTTGGCTGGATTCTACTTGTTATCATGATTCCTCTGCTTGTTGCGCTTGCTGTCTTAGTCGGTGCGCTCCAGGTACTCGGTGTGCCTGTTTGGAAGAAGGTGTCGTCTGTGTTTGGAGGGCACTCCACGTCGGCGGCTGGCAACGAGAGTGCCACTGCACCACTGCATCGGACAATTGTCGCTGAGCGTGCGCAGATTATGTCCTTGCAAAATCAGGTGGCACAACTAACGCAAGAATGGCAAAAGGCGAAGTCTCAGAATTCTGCGCTTGCGGCGCAGGTGAAATCTTTGAAAGCACAACTGGCGACGCAGGTATCTAACGTGCAACAGGGCAATGATGAGGCGAAGGTCTTAGCGCAGATGGATGCTTCCGCTGCAGCACTTGTGCTTGAGAAAATGCCGATCGCGAAGGCTGCATGGGCTGTCGCTGAGATGACGCCGGATGTCTCGGGGCCTATCTTGCAAGCACTACCGACCGCCACAGCAAGCTCGATTCTGCAGCAAGCTGCCGTCGACGAGCGTCAGCAATCGTCCTCAGGGACATCCAGTTCCGGTGCGAACGCTGTTGGGAACGGAATCAGCGGCTTAGGAGGGGCCAATAGCAATAGTTCAGTGCCGTGATTCTGGAGTTGAACGTTTCGTTGAAAGGGGGTGAGAATATGGGGATTCGATCGGTAAGTGTCCAGGGAACCGACGCATCCATGGATTCTGCACACGGTGCAAAGAAGTCGAGTGCGAGTGAGCAAGAGTCCGATCTGTTCGCCGCGATGTTGGGAAGTTTACAGGGGCAATTCAATGGTGTTGGCGTCCAGCCTTCCGGGGCGGCTCGGGTATCTGCTTCAAAGCCAGCTCCGCCAGCAACAGGCGGCGTGTCGATGGCTGTTGCGATGGAAAAAGAAACCGGCGCCACAAAGGGCAATTCGTCCATACACGAAGGCGTGATAAGGGCCGCTACGGGCGCAGGAAACACGGTGAAAGCAGGAAGTGCGTTACGTACCAATTTACCTACCGGGCACAAAGCAACGGATGCGAGTGAGACAGGAACCGCAAATGCTTCGATGAGGGAGGCCAATGCTGTACCCAAGAAAGCTCTTGCTGCCAACGCTGTACCCAAGAAAGCTCTTGCTGCCAACGTTGCTACAAGTCAACGCGAACCGATTGACTGGAGAACCGGAATCACCGCGACGAGCGACGGCGATAGCCTAAGACAGGTGCAAGTCTCTGCTCAGGCGCACGCGAAATCGGGGAGAGAAGCACAAACGTCTAACCGTGGAACGAAGGTTGAGGCAGAGATATCGGGTGCTGTCGACGGGGTAACAACAAGCCTGACCCGTGCACTTTCGCAGAGCACCGAGTCGCTTCCAGAAAAGGCCGTGGTTACAAGGGATGTACTAGCTGGTATGACAATCTCGCCTGACAAAGCGCAAAGTTTGGTCGCCCATCCGATGATTCAAGCAAGTGCACACAAATCGCATTCCACACATGATGTGACAGGTGTGCTCGCAGCGACGTCCAACATCGGACAAGTGTCCGCCGGGTTGCCTACAACGTTCGCCATGAATCAAGCCGTTGATACGCAGTCGCCGACGTCTTCTGGAGCGGGAGCTATCATCGATGCTCGCGCACCCGAGGCCGTTTCAACCCTAGGTACGATGGTGGCATCTCAAGCCGAACAGGGAAATGCGGTGCTGCACGTTCAGGTTCAGCCGCACGGCTTAGGGGAACTACAGATTATCGTCGCACAATCGGCAAACGGTATGGACGTGCAAGTGGTAGCTTCGCAACAGGCTGCATTTGCCTGGTTGCAGGGTCAATGGAATGGTCTGCAACAGAGCATGCAGGCGGCCGGGCTGGCTGTAAATAGCCTGTCACTGTCCATGGCCTCGGACGGCCAGCAAGGTAGAGATGATCGGTCGAGGGGCGACTCCCGGATGCGATCGGGTGGTGTTCAACTCGTCCCGGCGATTTCGGGAAAACAAATGGTCTCGTCAGCAACGACTGACTTGGATGTCCGTTTACTGAATTTATATGCGTGACATGGGGGTGGATCCATGACCACTGTTGTCAATCCGACGTCGCCCAATACGAGTATGGTGGGTACGACAACTGCACCTAGTAGCAACAGTACAAGTACAAACACCGTCAATCCGGATGGTCAACTCAATGAGAATTCGTTTCTCCAACTATTGGTGACGCAATTACAAAACCAGGACCCACTCGCTCCTCAGGACAACACGCAGATGATCGCACAGCTTGCACAGTTCAGTGCCTTAGAGCAAATGACGAACATTGCACAGACCGATTCGCAAGTGCTGTCAGCCATTCAGACCTTGGCGAGCGAGACGAATCTGATGTTGGCACATCAACTGCTTGGCACGCAGGTGACGATAACCGACAGCTCCGGGCAAAAGGTGCAGGGAACCGTTTCGGCGGTCTCGTTGTCTCAAGGAAGTCCGCAGGTCGTTGTCAATGGAACCTCCTATCCCATCACGCAGGTGGTGCAGATGTCGTGACGGCTGTTTCCGGCTGGAACGGCGATTGGCATAGTAGACTTTCCACCGATGCAACGGGATCTTCGCCGTCCAAAGGGATGTCTTATACCAGACAATCTACGGCTTCGTCGACATCGTTTCGCGATGTGTTGTTTCAAGCCGCAGCTGAGTCTTCTTGGAAGGTCAGTCAACACGCACAACAGCGATTGTCCGAGCGCGGTATTACCATTTCGAAACATGATTTTGCCCTGATGGAGAAAGCGGCCCAACAGGCTGAAGCCCGCGGTGCAAAAAACGCCTACCTTGTCGCTGGGGGCGCCGGGCTTGTGGTCAACTTGCCATCGCGAACCGTGGTGACAGCACTCGATCACCGCGAGCAACCGATCGTTACACAGATTGACAGCGTCGTATTTTTGGACAAGTTGGACCGCGAACGCGGGGACTTGCTTGCCGGTGAACGACCGATCCGGTGAGGCGGCGCGAATTGAAGGAGGAATAGTCATGCTACGCTCTATGAATTCGGCGATTTCGGGTATGCAAGCATTTCAGACCGATTTGGATGTCGTCGGTAACAACATCGCCAATGTCGACACGGTAGGCTATAAGTCCAACAGCGCGGAATTTAGTGACGTGTTGAGTCAAACCATGGCTGGTGGAAATGCAGGTTCGACGACTGCTGGAGGGGTGAACCCTGAGCAGGTGGGCCTGGGTGTGAAGGTTGCCGCGACACAGATGGACATGTCACAAGGCGCGGATTCGACCACGGGCG
This sequence comes from Alicyclobacillus hesperidum subsp. aegles, assembly GCF_027923525.1. Lineage (NCBI taxonomy): Bacteria > Bacillati > Bacillota > Bacilli > Caryophanales > Alicyclobacillaceae > Alicyclobacillus > Alicyclobacillus hesperidum. Next base: position 45,850 of record NZ_BSBJ01000005.1, read on the forward strand.
TTGCAACCAATGTGGCGATTCAGGGCAATGGGTTTTTCGTGGTAACCGATGGAACCCATGATTACTTGACCAGAGCCGGGGACTTTTCAATCGATAGTGCAGGAAATTTGGTTTTGCCAGACGGCACAATCGCCTTAGGATATGCCACGGCACCAAGTTCGTCCAGCACGACAGCTCCAACCACAAAGATGAACGTGCTTACACTAGCTGGAAGTGGAAGCCAAGTTTCGAACGTTACCATTGGCAGCGACGGCTCCATCACAGCAAGTGTAACCGATAGCTCGGGTAGTACGACGACGAAAACGCTCGGTTATCTCGCTTTAGCACAGGTGCCTAACCCAGCCGGTTTGGTGAAAACAGGCGATAACCTGTATGACGCGCAGAGTGCACCAGCAGGGAGTGCCACCTATTGGACGCCTGGCCAAGGGTCGTACGGCACGCTTGCAGCTGGTGAGTTGGAACAGTCGAATGTCGATCTGTCACAACAGTTTGCAGAGATGATTGTCGCTCAAAACGCGTATGTGGCGAACACGCACATGATTGGCACTGACAACGCAATTTTGCAGGCATTGGTTAACATGAAAAATTCGTAATGTAGCACTTGACCCGCGATTTTGAGATGGCGCGCGGCTACACTGCGCGCCAAGGAGAATGGGCCGATGATTAGGGTGACACGTCTCAAGGGCTCTGAATTGTGGTTGAATCCTTTGCTCGTTGAGACCATCGAGGCGACCCCAGACACTGTGATCACGATGGCAAATGGACACAAATACGTGGTCGTGGAGGATCCGGGGGTCATCACGTCAAAGTTAATCGACATATACCGACAAATCGGCCTGACGCGGGCGGTCGTGCAGCAGGAGGATCGCCCATGAAACAGGCGCTGCGTACTATGGTGTGGATTGTAATTGGCATTGTCGTGCTGGCAGGCATTGCCGTCGGTGTGTTGCTTTACCTTAAAAAGCACCATCATACGAGCGGTACACCTGTCAGTATGTCTGCCAAACAGATGGCGGCACTGCAAGTGACCTTACCACAGATGACAACCAATTTAGATGCGTCCGGAATCATTCAATTTACCCTGACGTTGCAGGCGGCCGACAAGGCTACCGCTAAGGAATTGAATTTAATGGAACCGCAAATTTCGGATCAGGTAAATGAAATTATGCGTCAGTTCAGTTCCGATGAGTTGCGGAGCGATGCGGGGCTCAATCAGTTGAAGAGCACGATTGTTCGCGACGTGAACAAGTTGCTTCCATCTGGCAAGGTAACCGCAGCTTATTTATCACAAATTCTCGTTCAATAGTGAAAGGGGGTGTAATCGTGTCGGAGGTCTTGTCGCAGTCCGAGATCGACGCCCTGTTGTCCGCCATTAAGAGCGGCGAAATCGACACGGCAGCCATGCGCAACGAGCAAGAGACGATACGCGTTCGGTCATACGATTTTCGCCGAGCCATGCGGTTCTCTAAAGATCATTTGCGCGTGCTTCGAAGAATGCATGAACACTTCTGTCGACTGTTGACCACACATCTATCGGGACAGTTGCGGTCTGTTCCCCAGATTCAAGTCGAATCGGTCGACCAAGTGCCATATGAAGAATTTATTCGGTCGATCCCGGTACTAACAGTGTTGCAGTTATTCGAAATGTCTCCTCTTGAAGGCAGAATTGTCTTGGAGATGAATCCGCAAGTTGTTTTTGCCATGCTTGATAAATATATGGGTGGCGACAGCGCAGGGCCTTACCGAGAGCGAGAGCTAACGGATATAGAGGTCACGTTGCTACGCCGCTTGTTCGAACCGATGTCGTCTATTCTGGCTGAGGCTTGGAGCGGCGTGGCGTCACTCGAGCCAGCATTTCTTTCGTTTGAGAGCAATCCGCAATTTTTGCAGTTGACGACACCGAATGAGACGGTCTTGGTGGTGACGATGAGCGTGCGCGTGGGCGATACCTCTGGTCTCATCAATCTATGCATTCCTCACGCTACCGTCGAACCGGTGATTCCCATGCTAAGCAATCGATATTACATGGATCCGGGCAGGCATGCACAAGGATTGCGGGGAGCAGACGAACGTATCGAGGCTCGAGTTCTTGGCGTTCCGGTCGACGTGCGTGTCCAAGTTGGCGATACGACGTTAAAGATGAGTGAGATTCTCGATCTGGCCGTAGGCGACACGATTGTACTTCAACAGTCGATCCGTGATCCGGCTCTTGTCTATGTCGATGGCACTCCGGCATTTTGGGCGAGTATAGGCAAAAAGAATCGCATGTATGCTGTGAAAATCGTACGCGAATGGGGGGCGGACATCGATCGTGAATGATCAGATGAAGTTATCACAGGACGAGATCGATGCGCTTCTGAATGCGAATCGGGTCACCACGGACACCGCTGGTTCGGAGCAGGGTGACCGCCTTGAGCTCAATTCGGAAGAAGCAGATATCTTGGGGGAAATCGGAAATATAAGCTTTGGGTCAGCGGCGACGTCCCTTTCGACGTTGTTGCAACATCGTGTGGACATTACGACGCCTCGCGTTTCTCTGATCCGCCATGACGATGTCGAAGCGCGTTTCCCTACGCCATATGTTCTGGTGCAAGTGGATTTTACCGAAGGCTTACGAGGATCGAACGCCCTTGCTATTGAGATTGACGATGCGAAACGAATCGCCGATTTAATGCTTGGTGGGGATGGAACCAATACATCTGGCGAATTAAATGAGTTGCACCTGAGTGCCGTGGGCGAAGCCATGAATCAGATGATGGGCGGCGCCGCGACGTCGATGAGCCAGATGTTCGGTCGATACATTAATATTTCCCCACCCACTGTCCGCGTCGTCGATTTGACATCGAGCGAAGCTCAACAGGCGTTTGGCGAAGGTGGAGATTTGGTTAACGTCGAATTTCAGTTGCGCGTTGACGATTTAATCGACTCCCACATCATGCAGCTCATGCCTATAGAGTTTGCGCACGAGATCGTCCGTACGATGGGATTAGGTGGCGAGGAGGCAGCTTCCAGCGCTTCGACGCCGGCTGGTGATGTCTCAGTCTCAACGTCGGCCGCAGTGGCTGTAGAAGAGGTTAAAGGCATAAAGGAGGCGGCGCCTGCTCAAAGCGGTCTGGCATCGACCGCGAGTCGCATGAGTGAATTTGCTCCTCCCTCTATGGCAGAAGTGGCCGCTGCTCGGGAACCGTTGCCACAGGTGGACGTACGTCGTCCCCATTTCGTCGATTTTGGCGCAGTCGCCGAGGAGCGTAACACATCGCCTCGCAATTTGTCGCTTCTCTACGACGTGCCGTTGAATGTCACGGTGGAGTTGGGGCGTGCAAAGAAGATGATACGCGAGATTTTAGAATTGGCTCCAGGCTCCATTCTTGAATTGGACAAGTTGGCCGGTGAGCCGGTCGATATCTACGTGAATAATAAAAAGATTGCTATTGGGGAAGTTGTCGTGATCGATGAAAATTTTGGTGTGCGGGTCACGGACATCGTCCAGGCTGAGCAACGTATCACGCAGGCATAACCCTATATTTTGGATTGCGGAGGTAAGGGAAGATGGCAAAGATTTTGGTTGTTGATGACGCGGCGTTTATGCGGATGATGATTAAAGATATTCTTACAAAGAATGGATTTGAAGTGGTTGGCGAGGCGGCTGACGGGGCGCAGGCCGTGGACAAGTATCAGGAGTTGAAGCCGGATCTCGTGACAATGGATATCACGATGCCGGAGGTCGACGGCATCGAGGCCTTAAAGCGTATCCGGGCCATCGATCCAAACGCGCGCGTGATCGTGTGTTCAGCTATGGGACAACAGGCCATGGTGATCGACGCTATTCAGGCTGGGGCTAAGGATTTTATTGTGAAGCCGTTTCAGGCCGATCGCGTCGTGGAAGCCGTACAGAAGGCGTTGCGATAACGCATGCGTTTGATACGGAGAACGGGCATCTGCGGGGCGGGCTTGTTGGCCTTGTTATGGGCGATGCCCGCACCGCAGGTTTTGGCGGCGAGCAATTCGGCAGTCCCCGCGTCTGGAGCTGGCGCTTATGTGAAGTTGATTGTGGCATTCATCGTGGTTTTGCTGTTGCTCGTGTTGTTGTTTCGTTTCCTTGGCCGGCGGGTCGGGGTCGTGCAGCGTGGATCCATTGACGTACTGGCTGCCCGACAACTCGCACCGAATCGGTCTGTGCAGGTGGTTGAGGTTGGTCAGAAACGGTATTTGCTTGGCGTCGGTGAGAACGTTCAACTGCTTGCGGACGTGACAGACTCATACACAGCAGCTTCTGAGGTTGGCGCTCCGGGATCGTTTGGCGGCACACTACAAGAGGTTCTGGCAGAACTGCGCCGGGATTCGCGAAGGAATGACGAACCGTGAGAGTTCAGGAGAAGAATAAGCGTTTCGCCACGTCCTTCGTGATAGCTGCCGCGATAGCGGGAGTCCTGATTGTCGCCTGTTTAGGGTTTATCGTTGCTCCCAATGTGCACGCGGCTGTACAGACAACATTCGGGAATTCAAGCAATCCTATTCCCGGCGTCAGCTTAAACCTAGGGGATAATAGCCCTCCGTCAGTTGCCAACACCGTAAAAATCATTTTGTTGTTGACGGTGTTGACCTTGGCTCCCGCTGGGCTTATTCTCATGACTTGTTTTACGCGCGTGATCGTGGTGCTATCGTTCATCCGCAATGCACTATCCTTACAGACGTCGCCACCAAATCAGGTGTTGGTAGGTCTTGCGTTGTTCATTACGTTGTTCGTGATGCAACCAACGTTACAGCAGGCGAATCAGCAGGCTTTGCAGCCCTACCTAAAGGGAACGATCTCGCAGACTGTGGCCATCGAGCGAGCAGAGGATCCGTTCAAGGTGTTCATGGCCAAACAAACGCGGACCACCGATTTGGATCTGTTCCTATCCTATCGTCATGAAAAGTTGACGCCGGCAATGGAAAAAAACCCAGAGCAGATTCCGTTGACTGCACTGGTGCCAGCTTACACGATCAGCGAGTTGAAGACAGCTTTTCAAATTGGTTTTATGATTTATCTTCCGTTTCTAGTCATTGATTTGGTTGTTGCGACGACCCTGATGTCGATGGGCATGATGATGTTGCCACCCGTCGTGATCTCGTTGCCGTTCAAAATATTGTTGTTTGTGATGGTGGATGGCTGGTATTTGGTTGTGAAATCGTTGCTGGCCGGATACGCGACGTAGAGGAGGTATGCAGGTGACGGATACCTATGTCATCGGACTGGGTGCGCAGGTTATGTGGCTGGTCGTCAAACTGACAGCGCCCGTTTTGCTGCTAGGCCTCGCTGTCGGGCTCTTGGTCAGCATATTTCAGGCGACCACACAAATTCAGGAGCAAACTCTTGCGTTTGTGCCCAAGATTGCTGCAGTGATCGTGGCGCTGTTGGTGTTTGGCCCTTGGATGTTACAGAACTTGCTCGATTTTGCGAACTCCATTTTAGGCAACCTTATGAGCTACGTGATGTGACGAAATGAGCGCAATTCTTCAGCATTTTGACTTGTTCGTTCTCATTTCGTTGCGCACTGTGGCGTTCATTGTTGCATCTCCGCTGACGTCTATCCGAGCGTGGCCGACATGGGCAAAAATTGCTTTGGCATTCAGTTTGTCTTATGTGGCCGTGCCCAGTGTATCGGGTAGCGTACCGGATGTGATGCAGAATCCTGGGATGTTCGTTGTCGATGGAATACTAGAGGCGTTTGTCGGGCTGCTACTCGGGTTCTTAGCGACCTGGATTTTCTCGGCAATTTCCATTGCGGGTCAGCTGATTGACATTCAAATTGGCTTTTCAATGGCTACTCTTCTGGCACCTGGGAGTGGTGTGCAGTCTGGACTCATCGGCAATTTCTACAACTTGCTTTTTACACTTTATTTCGTTGGCCTAGGTGGACTCGACGGTCTGATGCTCACCATACTGCAGTCGTTTCACGCAATTCCGGTCGATCACGCTCATTTGCCCGCGAATTGGCCGGCAATATTGCTGCAGCTCATGGGGATGGTGATGGCCCTTGGCGTAGAGATTGCCTTACCTGTACTGGCTGCACTTTTTTTAAGCGACGTGACCTTCGCGTTTCTGTCCCGAGCGGTTCCCCAAATGAATGTGTTCGTCGTTGGGCTGCCAGTTAAGTTGTTCGCTGGGTTGGCGATGTTCGCCATCGTCATGCCAGGAACAGTCTATCTATTTAATCAGGTTTTTATGTTCTTGTTTCGTGAGATGCAATCGTTCATGCAGGTTTTGGGGGGATGACGGTGCGCGTAATGCAATTGCAGAGGTTTGCCGAAGAGCGCACCGAACGCGCCACGCCCAGGCGGCGCGAAGAGGCGCGAAAAGAGGGGCGTGTTGCAAAAAGCCCGGAATTGACGTCCGCGATCGCGCTTGCGGCGCTTTTGGTTGCTTTGCGCGTCGTTGGACCGATGGTCTGGGGACAGTGGGAGAACATTTTTCAACTCGATTTTTCGACATCGCCTCCCAAGACGTGGACAACCGGTACAGTCGAGCAACTTTTGGTCGAGCAGATGATGAGTGCGTTGAAGGCCTTGGCTCCCATCGTCGGTACGGCCCTTGTCATAGGGCTAGCTGTTGCAGTCATGCAGGTGCGTCCGATGCTCACCGTAAAGCAACTTGTCCCGGATTTTTCACGCATTCTCCCTACTGCCGGCTTGAAGCGGTTGTTCAGTGCTTCTTCGCTCGTCGAACTCGGAAAGTCGCTCTCTAAACTTGTGATCGTCGGAGCATTAAGCTATTCCTCCATCTCCCGGATGGCAGGGGAGATCCGAGGATACGGCGACACGGACGTGACCACCATTCCAGCTGTCGTCGGTTCTCTTGTCTTTCAGCTGGGAATTCGTATCGCGGTTGCGATGGTTCTCCTCGCTGCACTCGACTTTGCGTATCAGCGCTACGCGTTTGAGAAAAGTTTGCGGATGACCAAACAGGAAGTTAAAGATGAATGGAAAGATACAGAAGGCAATCCTCAAATCAAATCGACAATACGTAAACGAGCGAGGCAAATCGCGATGCGTCGCATGATGCAGGCGGTTCCCAAAGCGGATGTCGTCGTCACCAACCCTACGCACTTTGCGATCGCGCTCAGGTATGACGGTGCAACGATGACCGCTCCCGAAGTGGTCGCCAAGGGAGCAGACGCGTTGGCGCAGCGGATTAAGGTAGTAGCGTCAGAATCGGGCGTACCCATGGTTGAGAATAAGCCACTTGCGCAGTCGTTGTATCGCATGGTCGATATTGGCGAACAGGTGCCTGCCGAGTTGTATCAGGCAGTTGCGGAAGTGCTGGCGTACGTGTATAGAATGCGTGCTACCGGGCGGAGGTGATGACGATGGCGAAATGGGTGAAACGCACCGATCTGATTGTGATGGTCTTTGTACTCTTCATGATTGTCATGATTGTTATTCCTGTTCCGAAACCGCTGCTCGATGTTCTGATTATCTTAAACATCTTCCTTTCCATGACGATTCTACTTGTTGCAATGAGCGCCAAGGAACCGCTGGAGTTTTCCGTGTTTCCGTCGATGTTATTAATCACAACGCTTTATAGATTGTCGCTCAATATTTCCACGACAAGGCTGATTCTCGGCCAAGGCGATGCTGGTAGCGTCATCAACACTTTTGGCAACTTTGTCATCGGTCAGAATCCAATTGTCGGCTTTATCGTGTTTCTCATCATCATCATCGTGCAGTTTATCGTCATTACCCGCGGCGCGGAGCGCGTAGCGGAAGTGGCGGCACGTTTCACGTTGGATGCGATGCCCGGTAAACAGATTGCTATCGATGCAGATTTGAACGCAGGTTTGATCAACGAGCAAGAGGCAAGGCAGCGGCGTCAGAACATCGAGCGTGAGGCCGACTTTTATGGCGCAATGGACGGTGCGTCCAAGTTTGTCAAAGGTGATGCGATCGCGTCCATTCTTATTGTCGCGATTAACATTGTCGCTGGATTTATCATTGCTGTGGCGATGAAGCACGAGCCGTTTACAAGTGCTTTACACACCTACACCATGTTGTCGGTCGGTGACGGGTTGGTCAGTCAAATACCTGCGTTGCTTTTATCGACCGCGACTGGGTTGATGGTCTCTCGCGCAGTCTCTGATGGCAATATGGGCGATGACGTGGTGCGCCAGGTTTTTGGGTATTCGCGAGCACTGTACATTGTTTCGGGTGCGATTTTGTTGCTCGGGATTGTTACGCCCATCGGGATTTTGCCGGTCTTGCCGATCTCAGGTGGCGCGACGCTTATGGCCAGGCGTTTGCAGGCAAATCGGCGACGCGTCGAAACGAAGGAGAAAGAGGCCAAAGCGCGCGCAGAGCGTGCGGAAACGAAGAAGCCGGAAAACGTATATCAGCTGCTCACGGTGGAGCCTGTTGAATTTGAGTTTGGATATGGCATTATCCCGCTCGTCGATGCCAAACAGGGTGGCGATTTGATGGAACGTGTCGTCATGATTCGACGACAGTTGGCCATCGAATTGGGAATGGTTTTGCCGATGATTCGCATGCGCGACAACGTTCAACTGAAACCGACACAGTACGTCATCAAATTAAAAGGTGTTCAGGTCGCAGAGGGCGAAATTTTAATTGGACACTGGTTGGCGTTAAGTCCTGGCTTGGACAACCCTAACGTACAGGGAATTCCGACGAAGGATCCGACCTTCGGGCTGCCTGCGCTGTGGGTCAACGGCCAGATGAAAATCCAAGCCGAAGCCAGCGGTTATACCGTAGTCGACGCGCCGTCGGTGATCGCCACTCATCTGACTGAGGTCTTGCGCAAGCACGCACATGAGTTGCTCGGCCGGCAAGAGACCAAGGCGTTGCTGGATCATCTTAAAACAAACCACGCTGCAGTGGTCGAAGACGTGTATCCGAGTACGTTATCACTTGGGCAGATACAAAACGTCTTAAGCAATCTTCTCGAAGAAGGAGTATCTATTCGAGATCTCGTTACAATTCTTGAGACCTTGGCCGATGCCGGTCGGCAGACGCAGGATATCGATGTCCTGACCGAGCGCGTACGCCAAGCGCTTGGGCGCCAAATCTGTCATCAGTTCGCTGCGCCCAATGAACCACTGACTGTTCTGACGCTTGCCGCAGAGGTTGAGGGTGAAATTCAACAGGCGCTTGTCGATCACGGCGGAGGAACATTCATCGGCATGGAACCGTCTCGTTCGCAGATGGTGTTCCGCAAAATTCAGGAAGAGATGACGCGCCTGCAAAGCATGGGGAAATCCCCTATCTTGGTCGTCCATCCGCGTTTGCGTTTGCCGTTCCGTCGTTGGATCAGTCGCTACATTCCGGATTTGCCTGTGTTGTCTTTTAGCGAGCTCGACCCGAGCGTTCAGATACAAAGTGGGGGCGTGGTGAATCTGACATGATTGTCCGACGGTATGTGGTCAAGGATATGCCAGAAGCCGTTGTCTCGATTCGCAAAGAATTAGGTAAAGACGCGGTCATTTTGAGCACGAAGAAAATTCGTGTGCGCAAGTGGTTAGGATTGCGCTGGCAAACTCGGATTGAGGTTACCGCCGCCGCGGGATCTGACATTCCGCTCGCGCAGCAGGTCGTTATGGAAAGGCGCAACACCACAGGCACGGACCCGGTCCCGCGGGTGCAGGATGAAAATACACAAGGTCTGGCGCAAGACGCTATGGCCTTTACCGCGAGTATGCGACAGGCCGCGGCGGCGTACCAAAGCAGTGAAAGTAAACGTGAATATCAGAATGTGGAACGATCCATGGACTTATCTGTGGTGCTTCAAGAACTTGCTGCGTTAAAAACTTTACTTGCCGAACGCCGTGAACCAGCACTCACAGCATCTGACACTGAGGGGCGAACACTTGAAGTATCCTTGCAAGCCTATTTAGAAGAAGAAGGGATCCAACGGCAGCACGGCAAGCGTTGGGCACAAACAATGCTCAAAGCTTATCCTCATGTCTCGTCATTGGCGGAAGCATTGCCTTTACTTGCGCGTGTCATTATATCGGACCTTGCGGAGCTGTCGCAGCCTGCCCCGATTCGCAAAGAGAGCAGGGTAGTCGCCTTTATAGGTCCCACTGGCGTAGGTAAGACGACAACCATCGCGAAAATTGCCGCTTTGCATGTACTCGCAGGGCAACGTCGGGTGGGACTTTTAACGACAGATACGTTTCGTATCGCTGCCGTTCAACAACTGCAAACCTATGCCGAAATCCTCAATGTTCCATTGGCTGTTGCCGATGGCGATGACGAGTTGTCGGCGGCATTGGCGGAATTGGAAGCGTGTGACTTAATTCTGGTCGATACCGCTGGCCGCAACTTTCGCAAGCAAGAAGTGATTGAATCAACGCGTCGACTGTTGCGGTCAATAGAGCCCGACGAAGTGGTTCTTGTACTCGCGCTGACGAGTAAGGCATCGGATTGCCGACGTGTCGCCGAACTGTGTAAGCCGCTCGGTGTGGATAAGCTGGTGTTTACAAAGCTCGATGAGACGCAGTCGGTTGGCGTCATCCCAGACCTCGTTGCAACCTTTGAGACTCCGGTTGCCTGTGTGACAACGGGTCAAAACGTGCCGGATGACATCGATATCATCTCTATCGAACAGCTGTTGAGCCGTTGGCAGGGAGGTGAGGGAGATGGCTGATCAAGCCTCCAGGTTGCGTAAACAAATGGAACTCTGGCGGCCATCATCCGAATCTACCGCCATGCCAGCGATGAAAGACTTGTCTCGCCCCGCCGTTCAGCCAGCGCGCGTGATCGCCGTTGCAAGCGGCAAGGGTGGTGTCGGCAAGTCCAACTTTTGTGTCAATTTTGGCCTTGCCTTGGTACAGCGTGGCCTACGCGTCGTCGTCATCGATGCGGATGTCGGGTTTGCGAATGTCGAAGTGTTGTTAAATATCGCGCCTGCACACAGCCTGCTCGATCTGCTTGAGAACCGCCGCTTGGAGGATATTGTCGAACAATCTCCTTACGGTTTGTCGTTTGTGTCAGGTGGGAGTGGCTTGTTCAAGGAGTCGATCTTTGACCACCCGGAAGCCGACCGCTTGATGCGCGATTTGCAAACACTGTGTAGCTTGTACGATGTCGTATTGTTCGACTGTGCTGCAGGTGCGGATTCTATGATTCGCCGAATCGCCGCCACGTGTGATGACTTCGTTATGGTCGTCACTCCGGAACCGACTTCGCTAACCGACAGTTATTCGTTGCTCAAGTGGCTGGCCGGGGCCGGCGTTTCCGTCTCGCCCAAAGTGGTGGTCAATCGCGTGCACTCGCTGGCGGAGGGTCATGAGACCACGCAGCGTTTGCAGCTTGCGGCGGGGAAATTCCTCGCGATTGAGGTTGCCAGTTTGGGATATGTGATGGACGACAGCGCGATTGTACAGGCCGTCATGCGTCAGGTGCCGCTCATGATTCACAGCGCCAACAGTCGTGCAGCTTTGTGTTATCGACAGATTGCGGATCGCTATTTGCAACTGAAAACCGGCGACGTGCCTCGAAGTTCGACGGGGCTAGGATTTTTTGAACGGCTTTTTGCTGTTCGCCGAAGGTGGCCATTTCGCGGCGGTGATCAAGGTGGCTGACAATGTGCACACGCTTATCCTGGTTGGCGCCTCCACGGGCGGTCCGAAAGCACTCACTGAACTGTTCGCGCATCTGCCCTGCTTCCCTGGTGTGGCGTGTTGCGTGGTGCAACACATGCCTGCCGGCTTTACATACAACCTAGCGAAAAGGTTAAACGATCTCTCTGCGTGGCGCGTCGCGGAAGGTGTAGACGGTGGCGTGATTGAGGCCGGAGGGGCATATGTAGCCCCTGGTGGCTGTCAGATGCGAATCGAAGAGTCGGGAGCGGCGTTGCGGATGTCTGTGCAGAGGGAAGTCGGCGGGCATCTGCATCAACCGTCGGTCGATGTGTTGTTTGCATCGGCTGTGGCGCTTTCCTATAAGGTTAGGCTATTTGGTGTGATTTTGACGGGGATGGGTCGGGACGGCGCCGTCGGGCTCAAGGCGATTCGCGAACGAGGTGGCTTTACGATAGCGGAGGGGCCTGAGACAGCGACAATTTACGGAATGCCACGTGCGGCCTGGGAATCCGGTGCTGCAGCAGTTCGTCTCCCACTGCATGAAATTCCCGCCTGCTTAATTGAGCAAGTCCACTTTGCTAATGGTCGTTGAACAGGGAGGAACGAGGGTGGATATCAGTCAATATCTTGATTCGTTTTTAGCAGAGTCTGAAGACAATCTGGCGACACTAGATGATCTTTGCCTCGCCTTAGAACGCGATGGCGCAAGCGATGATACACTGGCCGCGATGTTCCGCGCTGCCCACACCCTTAAGGGCATGAGCGCGACTATGGGATTTATGGCAATGGCCGATTTGACGCATCACATGGAAGACGCGTTGGGCCACATACGCAACCATCCAACGGAGTTTCAACCGTCGGTCGTCGATACGTTGTTGGCTGCCATCGACGCTTTGACCGCCAATCTCGATCAGATTCGCGACCGTGGATCTGAAGAAGGGATCGATCACGGTGCCATCTTACAGCGCCTGGAAGCCGTCGTCGAAGGTCAGAATTCCAACTCTGTGGAGCGGTCAACGGAGGCGGGGCCGCCGGCGGCCTTTCGGGATCGAGTGGCGGAAATCCTGCGTTCCGGGCGCGAACCGCTGGTGATCCAAGTCGCCTTTGCCCCGGAGTGCACGATGAAGGCTGTGCGGTTGCTGATGGTCGAGCGTGCCGTTGAGTCGTTTGGCGAGTGCGCTGCGGTCTATCCGGATGTGCAAGCGCTCGAAGCGGATGCTGATGCGTCAACGGCGTATCTTGCCATGTTGGTCGCACATGAAGATGCAGACGCACTACTTACGGCCATTCGGGAGGTCTCAGAGATTGCGGCGGCCACGGTCGTCGAGTTGGAAAGCATCGTATCGGCGAGTGGTGAGCGCGAAATGAACCAAGCACGTCAGGAGACGGCTGCGACGGTTGCGGTCGCCACAGCCAACGAAACGCCCGCGAACCGTGCGGCTGCACCAAGTACCGGCGGCAAAGTGCGAGATCAAACGTTGCGCGTACCGGTGTCGCGGATCGATGAGTTTATGAACGTGTTGAGCGAACTTGTCATTGCCAAAACGCGTCTGGAATTGTTGGCGCAACATGGGGATCATGCATTGCGCGAAGTGACAGAGCAAATCGCTCGGTTGACCAGTTCATTGCAAGACGGCGTGATGCAAATGCGCATGATGCCAGTGGAATCGCTCTTTCAACGTTTTCCTCGCATGATGCGCGATTTGCAAAAAACGTTAGGCCGTGAGTTTGAGTTTGTTATGACTGGCTTAGAGACGGAGATGGACCGTACGGTCATGGACGAAATGGGCGAGGCTCTGGTACACCTCTTGCGCAACGCGGCCGACCATGGTCTCGAGCCTCCAGAAGTGCGTGAACGGAATGGGAAACCGCGCAAAGGTACGATTCGCTTGTCCGCTTATGCGAGTGGTGGACACGTATATCTGGAAGTCGCAGACGATGGGGCAGGCATTGATCGCGATCGCGTACTCAATTCAGCTATTGGCAAGGGCTTGGTCGACGAGCGCAGCGCTCAGAATTGGACGGATGCGCAGGTGTACGACTTGCTGTTTGCGTCTGGTTTTAGCACAGCCGAGAAAGTATCCGACATCTCGGGCCGAGGCGTTGGACTTGACGCCGTGCGTGGCAAAGTGGAGTCCCTTGGCGGCGATATCCGCGTGGAATCTGTGCCAGGGCAGGGAACGACGTTTGTGATTGAACTGCCATTGACCTTGGCCATTTTACCGGCAATGCTTGTTCAGCTTGACAACTATATCTATGCAATTCCTACAGGCAGTGTCGAAGAGGTGGCAAGGCTGTCAGCTGAAGACATCGACTCGATACAAGAGCAACCGGTGTATCGCTACCGCGATGGGGTTGTACCAATTGTCGATCTCGGCGATCGGTTCTTCGACACCCCCTGCCGCGGAGACTATCCGTGGAATGCTGTGATTTGCAAAGAGGGTAAGCGCCGGCTGGCCTTGATTGTCGATGACATTGTTGATGAATTGGAAATTGTAAACAAACCCTTGGGGCGGTATTTAGAACAAGTCGAGATGTTTTCTGGTGCGACCATCCTCGGAGATGGCCGTGTGGCGCTCATCATCGATGTTCGCCAACTATTTTGATCGATGGGAGAGTTGAGAAACCATGGCTCAGCAGTATGTTGTGATGAAGATGGGAAAAGAGTTGTACGGAGCTCCTGTCATGCAGGTTGTCTCTGTTGAGCGAATGATGGATATCACACCCGTTCCGAGGACGCTTCCGTTCATCAAAGGCGTCGTCAATCTGCGGGGTACGGTCACTCCTGTCATCGATTTGCGTGAACGGGTGGGATTGTCGGCAACAGAGCGGTTGGATTCGGACGCTATGCGCATTGTCATTGTCGAAGTCGATGCGATGTTGGTCGGCATGATTGTCGATAGCGTTGAAGATGTCGTGACGGTCGATGAATCTCAGGTGTCGGCGCCGCCAGAAGTCGTTGGGGGATTGCGTGCTGTTTATTTGCACGGCGTGGCTCAGCTTGATGAAAGGCTGCTCGTCTTGCTCAACGTGAACCGCATTTTGTCCGACGTGGAAGTTGATCAACTACGCGAAGTGGAAAAGCGGGTTCACGGATGAGACGATTGCATGTCGATCCAGTGACGCTGGATGCTTTGCGGGAGTTTGGGAATATCGGTGCGGGACATGCAGCGACGGCCCTGTCAACGCTTTTGAGCGGACGGGTCAAGATGTCTGTAACGGATGCACGACTTTGTCCATTTTCAGAAATCGTCGACGTGGTTGGGGGCGGAGAAACCATCGTCGCAGCCGTGTTCATTCGAATATTTGGCACGATTTCTGGAAATATGTTTGTGCTGATGTCATTGCCAAGTGCGGATCGGTTGTTGGAGCGGTTGCTGCCGGCTCCGAGAAAAGCTCAGGAGTACACAGAGTTAGAGCAATCCGCGATCGCGGAAGTCGGCAATATCCTGTCGGGTGCCTACGTCGCAGCGATTTCGGATCTGTGTGGGATTTCGCTGAACCAATCCACTCCCGCGGTCGCGATCGACATGGCGGCGGCTCTCTTGGATATTGGCCTGATGATGAGCGGTGACGAGGAGAATCAGGCGATTCTCATCAGTACGTCTCTGGTCCACGACGGCAATAACATCGATGCATACTTCTTTCTCTTGCCGGATCTCGACGGAACAGAGGTATTACTCGATATTCTGCGAGGGAAAATACGGCATGGTTGACGAGAAGGAACAGATTCGCATCGGGATCGCAGAAGGGGCTATTTTAGCGATTCCCGGGACGTTGATGACGGCAGGCCTCGGCTCATGCGTGGGATTGGTTATCTATGATGATTCGCGTCTGTTGGCGGGTATGGTGCACATTATGCTGCCAGAGAGTCCGCACGGACGGCCATCTCACCCGCAAAAGTACGCCGACACTGGGATCGCGTGGTTATACGAAAGGCTGATGGAGCACGGGGCGAGCCACACGCATTTGCGCGCGAAGTATGCCGGGGGGGCCCAGATGTTTCAGGCGTTACAAATGGAAGCCTTGAGAATTGGCGAGCGCAATGTTCGAGCAGTATCCATGCATTTGGAGCGCCTGCGCATCCCTGTCCTCGGTGCTGATGTTGGGGGGAACGTCGGCCGTACCGTATGGTTTGAGTTGCCTTCCCGGCGCTATCTCATCCGCACCGCACGCGGCGATGAACGTCAAATGTAGTTGACGAGTAACCCTCAATCGAAAGGAGGCGGCCATCTGATCGAGACGGTTATACTAGCCATTGTCTGCGTGATACTTGTACTCATTCTATATGTTGTGACGGGCGGTTGGCGCAAATATCGTGGGGTGCGCGGCTTTTTTCAGTGGATTCGCGAAGGTATGACGACGACAAACAACTTTGCGTCGGGAGCATCGCGGCAACAGACAGGTGAACATTCGTCTGCAGATGCCGGCGTAGCGGAGGCTATTGCGGTACTACGTGATATGTACACAGAATTCGACGAGAAGTATCATGACTTGGCCAAGCGGATAGATCGGCTGGAGCAAATGTTAGGGACATGGATGCATGACCAGCCTTCCGTCGTACAAACTCTCGATGAAGTATCCGCAGCCAATAGTACGGAAGCGATGGCTACCGAGCAGGAAACGATCGATGAAGGGAAAAGTCTTAGGGTTACCTCTGACTCAAGTTCAGAGGCTGTGTATTTCTCCATTCTGGATATGTTAAATTCGGGTGCTACGTACGCACAGATTCGTGCGCAGCTCGGTGTTACCGACGAGCAGATTGAGGTCGTGAAATCCTTACTGGCCGGCGGTCCGTCACAACGCAAAGACTAGTGTTTGCAACTGGTTGCCGAATTTTGCGGAACTGTGCTATATTATTCAGCAGTGCAATGGCCCACTTACGTGGAGTACACACGAGCGACGACACATAGTCAGGTGCCCCGTGTTAAGGGTTGGCTGTGTGAATGAGTTGTTCGGCGGCCAAACACAAAGGAGGAAGTTAGCTTGGCGATTATTTCAATGAAACAATTGCTGGAGGCCGGAGTCCATTTCGGTCACCAAACGCGTCGTTGGAATCCAAAAATGGCGCGTTACATTTTTACTGAACGCAATGGGATTTACATCATCGACCTGCAAAAGACGGTTCGGAAAGTCGAGGAAGCGTACAACTTTGTTCGCGAACTAGCAGCTTCCGGTGAAACTATTCTTTTTGTGGGTACGAAGAAGCAAGCACAAGAAGCTGTTAAAGAAGAAGCTGAGCGTTGCAACATGTTTTATGTGAACCAGCGTTGGCTCGGGGGAACGCTCACGAACTTTAATACCATTCAAAAGCGGATCCGCAGGTTGCAAGAGCTGGAGCGGATGGAGCAGGATGGAACGTTTGATGTGCTTCCCAAGAAGGAAGTTATTCTTTTGAGAAAAGAAGCGGAGCGCCTCGAGAAATTCCTCGGCGGTATTAAAGGCATGACGAAGATGCCAGGGGCGATGTTCGTGATCGACCCACGCAAGGAACGCATCGCGGTTGCTGAGGCTCATAAATTAGGAATTCCAATCGTGGCCATTGTCGATACGAATTGCGATCCAGACGAAATCGACTATGTCATTCCTGGAAATGACGACGCGATTCGTGCTGTTCGCCTGTTGACCGGAAAGATGGCTGATGCGGTGCTGGAAGGTACGCAAGGAGAAGAAACCACCGCGTGATGCAACGCGAAGGGTGGCGGGTGCATGGCGCTCTCGTCACCTTTTTTGTGTCGGCATTGGCTCTACACGTAGTCCGGCATCGCGTACAATTCGCTTGTCGGCAATCTCGGAGAATTTAGGAGGAAATTGCGGATATGGCAGAAATCACAGCAGCTATGGTAAAAGAACTTCGTGAGAAGACGGGCGCGGGCATGATGGACTGCAAAAAGGCACTGACCGAGGCGGACGGAAACATGGAACGCGCAATGGAAGTGCTCCGTGAACGCGGCTTGGCATCTGCGGCGAAAAAGGCTGGACGAGTTGCTGCAGAAGGGCTCGTCGAGTCCTATATTCACGGCGGTGGACGGATTGGCGTTCTGGTCGAGGTCAACTGCGAAACGGACTTTGTTGCCAAGAACGACGATTTCCGCACATTCGTAAAGGACATTGCGATGCATATCGCGGCGGCAAACCCGCTGTACGTTCGACGCGAGGAAGTGCCAGCTGAAGTGGTTCAAAAGGAACGTGAGATTCTGCGGGCTCAGACGCTCAACGAAGGACGTCCGGAAAACATCGTAGACAAGATTGTCGACGGGCGAATCGATAAATTCTTCAAAGAGAATTGCCTGATGGAACAAATGTTTGTAAAAGATCCTGACAAGTCGATCGAGACGCTGCTGAAGGAGAAAATTGCAACCATTGGTGAGAACATTTCTATTCGGCGCTTTGCTCGTTTCGTCGTCGGGGAAGGTATTGAAAAACAGGAGTCGAACTTCGTAGAAGAAGTCATGGCGCAAGTTCGTCAATGAACGACCAAGAGCGAGGGGACACATGGGTGTTCCCTCGCGTTCCGTCTGGTAGCAACATCCTAGAAGACAATGGAGGGGCGCGCGTGACGACACCGAAGTATCGGCGTATCGTGTTGAAAATTAGCGGTGAGGCACTGGCGGGCGACCATGGTTTTGGTATCGATCCGGCTGTGATTCGCAACATTGCGCGTCAAATTACAGAGGTTGCGCAATTACATGTACAAATCGCCGTTGTGGTAGGCGCAGGTAACATCTGGCGAGGGGCGGCCGGGAGCCAGATGGGTATGGATCGTGCCACGGCTGATTATATGGGGATGTTGGCGACGGTCATGAATGCGTTGGCTCTTCAGGATGCGCTTGAAAAAATGGGCGTGGCAACACGCGTTCAAAGTTCGATTCATATGTCTGAAGTGGCCGAACCCTATATTCGCCGGCGAGCGATTCGCCATTTGGAAAAAGGCCGTGTCGTCATCTTTGCCGGGGGCACGGGCAACCCGTTTTTCTCCACAGATACAACTGCGGCGTTGCGCGCCGCCGAGATCGAAGCAGAAGTTATTCTGATGGCCAAGAATGGTGTTGACGGTGTTTATACGGCAGACCCGCAAAAGGATCCGACGGCGACCAAATATTCGGAGCTCGACTTCATGCAGGTCTTGAACGAGGGGTTGGGGGTTATGGATTCGACCGCGGCCTCGCTATGTATGGACAACGATATTCCTTTGTTGGTCTTTGCGCTGAATGAGGAAGGTAATATTCGGCGCGCAGTGCTTGGTGAGAAGATTGGCACGATTGTCGGAAAGGGTGACCCGAATGCGTGAACAATTGATTTCGAACGTGCAGGAGCGCATGGATAAGGCGGTTCAAAATCTCCGTCGCGAATTTGCGTCGGTACGTGCTGGCCGAGCCACACCAGCCATGCTGGATAAGGTGCTGGTGGATTACTACGGTTCGCAAATGCCGGTCAATCAAGTGGCCAGCGTGACCACGCCGGAGCCGCGCCTGCTCGTGATCTCTCCCTGGGAGAAATCGATGCTCAGCGAGATCGAAAAGGCGATTCAAAAATCCGACTTGGGTTTGAACCCTTCGAACGACGGGACCGTCATTCGATTAACCGTACCTGCGCTCACAGAGGAGCGCCGACAGGAACTTGTGAAGCAGGTTCGAAAGTTGGCGGAGGAAGCACGTGTGGCGATTCGCAACGTCCGCCGCGACGGAAACGATGAATTGAAGAAGTTGGAGAAAAACGGTGATGTTTCCGAAGACGAGGTTCGTCGTCTGATGGACAAGATTCAACAAATTACGGATAAGTGTATTGCACAGGTCGACAGTCTGTTGGAAGATAAGGAGAAGGACGTGACGCAGGTCTAAAGTCCGACGTTGCTGAGGGGGATGCCAGACTTGTTTAAAAGTTTTGGGCGCGGTCAAAGAACCAGTGCAACCACAGTCGAGCATCCGGCGCTCCAGGTCAAACCGAGGCACATTGGCATTATCATGGATGGTAATGGCCGTTGGGCCAAGAAGCGAGGATTGCCCCGTATGGCTGGACACCATGCGGGCATGCTGGCGATGCGTGAGGCCATACGAGCGTGTGACGATTTTGGAATTGAATGTGTTACGTTATATGCGTTCTCAACCGAAAATTGGAAGAGACCGGTTGCCGAAGTGGAGTATTTAATGCGCCTGCCGGAACAGTTTTTCCGAAATGAGATCGATGAATTGATCAAACGTGGTGTCAAGATTCGGTTCCTAGGCGACACTTCGCGGCTACCTTCTTATACGCAGGAAACGGTTCGCACCTCGATGCAGCGAACCGAGCACAACACCGGCATGACGGTGAACTTTGCGCTGAATTATGGCGGGCGAACGGAACTGATGTCGGCCATTGAGCGGTACGCGAAGGAAGTTGCCGAGGGGCGTGCGACGGTAGGTGACCTGACGGAAGCGAAGTTTGATCGTTACCTCGATACGGCGGGCTTACCTCCTCTCGACCTGATTATACGAACAAGCGGTGAAATCCGTCTGAGCAACTTCTTGCTTTGGCAAGCGGCGTACGCGGAATTGTGGTTCACAGAAGTGCTGTGGCCAGATTTCACACGGGATGATCTGTTCCAGGCAATTTCCGATTATGGAAAGCGCAAACGCCGTTTTGGCGCCATCGAGTAGGTGTCCGCTTATGTTGAAGCAGCGGGTTATCACAGCTGTGATCGCAGGTTTAGTTGTGTTGTTCGTGTTGCTCTTTGGCGGTACAATCGGCTGGCGCTGGCTGGTGTGGATGTGCACCGTGGCCGGCGTCGTCGAGTTTTCTGTGATGTTTGGACGTCGTTGGTATGGTCCTCCCACTGTGTTTGGAGCTCTGCTCGTCACTTTGATCGAGTGGTTTCCACACGCACTGTATCACCCGTTTCTACTGTACCTAATTGTTGCAATTGTTTTTGCTGTCCCGGTTTTCACGAGAAGCCCTGCGGATTTGAAGCCGTTTTCGATGCTGGTGTTTGGGGCTTTGTACATCGGAGCGGGTGGCTTTGCACTCGTCGGGATTCGAGAGCTTCCGGTGGGTTGGTTCTGGCTATGGCTTTTCTTGATTTCAATATGGATGTCGGATACGGCCGCGTATTTCGTTGGTAGGTTTTTAGGCGGGCCAAAATTACTGCCTGCCATCAGTCCGGGAAAGACCATCAGTGGGATGGTCGGCGGAATTGTTGGAGCGGCGGTTGGGGCATGTGTATTTGGGTGGATTGCCCATCCGATGCATGTCGGTATGTATGCGTTACTCGGTGCGCTCATATCCGTAACCGGACAGCTGGGCGATTTAATAGAAAGTGCCTACAAGCGATCCGCTGGTGTAAAGGATTCTGGCAAGTTGCTCCCGGGGCACGGGGGGCTATTGGATCGGATCGACAGCTTACTGTTTGCAGCGCCGTTCGCACTGTGGATGGTCGAGATTGGTTTGCATGGATGGTTCGGCGTTTGACCGGTTCGACAGGCGGAGGTTGATTGGGTATGACATATGTAACTATTTTAGGAAGTACTGGGGCAATTGGAACTCGCACCCTTGAAGTGCTTTCCGCATTGGGAGATACATATCAGGTGGCCGGACTTGCCGCGGGCCACAACGTCGAATTATTGGCAGAGCAAATCCGCCGTTTTCATCCACAGATTGTCGCAGTTGCGGACGACGATGCAAGGCAGCGACTGCTTGCACTTTTGAACACAGCGGATGCGCCTGAGGTACTTGTCGGTGACGAGGGGTTGCTTGCTTGCGCAAGTATGCCTGCGCAGGTGGTTGTCAATGCCGTGATGGGCGCCCGAGGCATTTTGCCGGCCATGGCCGTCGTGCGCCGGGGTGCACGCCTGGCGCTTGCGAACAAAGAATGTCTGGTCGCCGCAGGGACTTTCATCATGCGCGAAGCGATCGCGGCAAACGCTGAGATCGTACCTGTTGACAGTGAGCACTGTGCTTTGCACCAATGTATGCAAAGTGGTCGGCCTTCGGAGGTCCGACGCTGGATTTTAACAGCTTCGGGTGGACCATTTCGGACATGGCCCCGCGAGCGTTTGGCATCCGTGACGGTCGCCGATGCGCTGAAACATCCCAACTGGAACATGGGTAAGAAGATCACGGTCGACAGTGCGACGATGATGAATAAAGGGCTGGAAGTCATTGAAGCGCATCATTTGTTTGCCGCGCCATATGATAAGATAGCTGTGCTTGTACACCCTGAGAGCATCGTGCACTCACTTGTCGAGTATGAAGATGGTTCACTCATGGCGCAGTTGGCAACGCACGACATGCGATTGCCCATCCAATATGCCGTGACATATCCGGAGCGCGTTGATCTGTCTTGGCCAAGGCTCGACCTTGCCGAAATTGGTCGGCTGACCTTTGAGGAGCCGGATTTCGAGAAGTTTCCCGCTCTTCGGTTGGCGATGGATGCGGGACGTGCCGGCGGTTATGCGCCTTGTGTCTTGAACGCCGCGAACGAGGTGGCTGTAGACGCGTTTTTGCGAAACCAGATTTCATATTCGCGGATCGCGTCACTTGTTGCGGATGTACTCGACGATTTGCATTCAGGATCACCGTCGTCCATTGAAGACGTTTTGCACATGGATGGACTGGCACGGGAACGAGCGCGACTCTTATTGACGAAGGGTTGATGACGGATTGCCAATGGTAGCGCACCTCGAATTCTATCTGGAGGCGGCTGTCGCCATCGTTTTGGTTTTTGCCGTCTGTATCACGCTGCACGAGTTTGGGCATTTTTATGTGGCGAAGAAATGCGGTGTGGCGGTTCCGGTATTTGCTATTGGCTTTGGCCCGAAGTTGTGTCGGTTCAAGCGCGGTGGCACAGAGTACTCGGTGCGCCTGTTTCCGCTTGGCGGTTTCGTGCAAATGGCCGGCGAGGCACCTCAGGAAGCTTGGTTTCCCGTAGGGCAACCTGTTGCCTTTCGTGTCAATGAGTTTGGCGAAATTGTTGCGCTTGGTGATGTCAAGGATTTGCCTGACGCCGAGGTGGGGACGGTACGCAAAGCCGATTTGACAGATGCTCTTGAAATGACCATTCAGACAGCGCAAGGGGTGCGCACGTATCCTGTTCGCCCGTACGCGCGCGTAATGCTCAATGCACGTTCGTCCGTGCCGATTGTCGAAAAGCATGAACAAGTTGTGGGAAAACCATTGTGGCAGCGGGCCGCTATCATTCTGGCGGGACCTGTAATGAATTTGCTTTTGGCTGGTTTCCTGTTTTCTGCCGTCAACACATACACAGGTGTACCGACGACGACAATCGGGACGGTCGAATCACACATGCCGGCACAGGCAGCCGGGTTACGCGTCGGGGATCGGATCGCTCAGGTTGATAATCAGCCAATCCACTCGTGGGGCGATCTGGTGAACGTCGTGGGGCGCAACGGCTATCGCAACGGACAGCCACAACCACTTCACGTCGTTGCCGTGCGTAACGGAGTGGCGCAAGATGTAACGGTTACGCCGAAGATGGTTGACGGGACACCGATTATTGGAATTGACGCGCAAGTATCACATAATCCCGTGCACACGGTGCCTGCTGGTTTCTCGGCCTTGGGTCGCGATATTGCACTTACCATACACGGCTATGTCGGTCTCTTTGTGCACCATCAATTCCAAACATTGTCCGGGCCAGTTGGTATTGCACATGTGATTACACAGCAATTGCGATTTGGTTTTTGGAATGTCGTTGCCGTGGCAGGTGCGTTAAGTCTTGGTTTAGGGTTGTTTAATCTGCTGCCCATTCCTGCTCTAGATGGTGGACGATTGCTTTTTATGGTTATTGAGTTGATTCGGGGAAGGCGTGTCGACCCTGAAAAAGAAGGCTTTGTTCATTTCGTCGGTTTCGCATTAGTGATGCTCTTCGCTGTCGTGATCACATACCGCGATGTGAAGCATCTTTTTTAAGGGATCCTTTTCTTTAGTCACAAAAACAGGGACGAGCGTTTCGCCCCTGTTTTGCGTTTCTTTGAATTACTAAGGTGCACTGGAGGGTCTGTTAGATGTCTGCTGTCTTAGATCATTCGCCGTCAGATCGTGCACTTGAACGGGTAAAGCGCGTGCGTGTCGACGTGGCAGGGCGACGTGTGCGGATCGAAGTCGCGAATCCTCTATGCTCAAACGCACTGAATGAAGTCGATGGCAGGCGTTTTGCATCGGAACTCTCACAGTATTACCTTGATCTTTGCCAACTGCGCGAGATTTGCCGTGAACATTTTCGAGAGGCTTGTACTTGTGAGTGGAATGTGGGCGTCGTGGATCATCTACTCTCTTCCGATGAACTGCAAATGATAACGAAGCTTTTATGCGATGGTTATAGTCGCAAGGAACCCGTTGCAGGAAAGCTGTTGTGTCAGGCGCAGGTGGTTCCCCGGACCGAGGAGCGAAACGGGCAGGTCGAATTGCGCTTTGCAGCGCAGGCCGTGGTGGACAAGCTGGCACAGAAGGACGTGATCGGCTGGTTAACGCGTGAATCCCAAGAGATGTTTGGGCTTTCTCTTTCTTTTACGTTGCATGTGAGCCGTGAAAGTGAAGAGGAGCTCGCAGAATTGCGATCGCGCTTGCAGGCAGAAGAGGAAGAACGAGTTCAGCAGTTACTTGCGGAAGAGGAAACGCGAATCCGAGCGCGGGAAGCGGAGGACCGTTCCGGCAATAAACCAGGACGCGATGCCGGTGTAGAAAGTGCCGAGCCATTCGTCGTTGGACAAATGTACCCGGATCCGGAACCTATTCCTATACGTGAGATTGTTGACGAAATGCGCAGAGCCTCCATAGTTGGTCGCGTATTTCGTCACGAACGTCGCACTTTGGCGAGTGGTAGAACGCTTATTCAGTTTAACATTACCGATTTCACCGATTCCATTTCGGCGAAAATGTTTGTTCAACACGAGAAAGACTTGGCTGCGCTTGAGACGTTCGGGGACGGCGTGTGGGTAAAGTTGCAAGGACAGGTTCAGTTTGATACGTATGCGAAAGAGATCGTCTTCATGGCACAGGCAATGCGCCCCGAACCGGCTCCTGTGCGGCGGGACGAGGCGGAGAACAAGCGGATCGAGTTGCATGCACATACGGTCATGTCTGCGCAAGATGGGGTTGTCAGCGCGGCGGATCTTGTGCGACGCGCAGCAGCGTGGGGGCATCCGGCGATCGCGATTACCGATCACGGCGGCGTGCAATCCTTTCCTGAGGCTTATGGAGCGGCTAAAAAACAAGGAATCCGGCTTTTGCTTGGGGTTGAGGCGTACGTTGTTGACGACGGTGGTTTAGTGGTGTATCGCGAACGTGAGCAGCCGTTCACGGATGAGACGATCTTCGTTGTGTTTGATACGGAGACGACGGGGTTGAATGCGCGTGAGGACACGCTGATTGAAATTGCGGCAGTAAAAGTACGCGGCGGGGAGATCGTCGATACATACGCGTCGCTGATCGACCCGGAACGTCCGCTCTCACCGAAAATCACAGAGTTGACCGGTATATCCAATGACATGGTTAAGGGTCAGCCCAAACTCGCGGACGTTCTAGCGAAATTTCGCGAGTTTGTGCAAGGGTCGATTTTAGTAGCGCATAACGCCGAATTCGATGTTGGCTTTTTGAACCAGTGTGCGGAAAGGCTCGGCATGCCTGCTTGGGAAGAGCCAGTCATCGATACGCTTGCTTTGGCTCGCGCCCTATATCCGGGTGAAAAGAACTATAAGCTCAAGACGTTGACACAGAAGTTTTCTGTAGAATTGGTCAATCACCACCGTGCATTGGCGGATTCGGAAGCGACGGCGAAAGTTTTCTTGCATATGTTGAAGGATTGCAAGGAGCGCGGACTTGTCGATCTCTCGCAT
Organism: Alicyclobacillus hesperidum subsp. aegles; assembly: GCF_027923525.1. NCBI lineage: Bacteria > Bacillati > Bacillota > Bacilli > Caryophanales > Alicyclobacillaceae > Alicyclobacillus > Alicyclobacillus hesperidum. The sequence goes on from NZ_BSBJ01000005.1 coordinate 71,258, forward strand.
CTGAATCAATTGCGGGGCCAGGTCGATATCGCGCGCGTGCGGCCATTTCACGCAACCATTTTGGTGCGCAATCGCGACGGCTTGCGCAACCTTTACCGGCTTGTGTCGATGGCGAATACGGAATATCTGCATCGAATTCCTCGTTTGCCCAAAAGTGTACTGGCGCAATTTCGCGAAGGGTTGCTCATCGGTACGGCGTGTCGGCAAGGGGAGCTTATTGAGTCGTTCATTCGTGGTAAATCCATCGATGAAATTGAGGCATTGTGCGAGTTTTACGATTATCTAGAAATTCAACCGCCCAGTCACTACGAGCCGCTGATCCGCGATGAGGTGCTGCCGTCGTTTGAACATGTTCGCGAGTTACTGCGACAAATCGTCGATATGGGAAAACGCCTAAACAAGCCTGTTGTGGCAACTGGTGACGTGCATTTTCTCGACGAGCATGATCATGTTTATCGGGAGATCTTTTTGCAGTCTCAGAAACTGGATACGAAGCAACCGCCGCTGTATTTTCGGACAACCGATGAAATGTTGGCAGAGTTCTCGTTCCTCGGCGAAGAGGACGCTCGCTCCGTTGTGATCGATCAACCACAAGCCGTCGCGCAACTTTGTGAGGACGTCAAACCGATTCCCGACGATCTTCACACACCCGTGATCGAAGGTGCGGAAGAGGAGATTCGAACGCTATCGTACCGCAAAGCTACGGCGATTTATGGAAGCCCACTGCCGGAAATCGTTGAAAAGCGACTCGAGAAGGAGCTTCATTCGATCATTTCGAACGGCTTTTCGGTCATTTATCTTATTGCGCACAAGCTCGTGACCAAGTCGCTGACGGACGGATATTTGGTAGGCAGCCGAGGATCGGTCGGTTCCTCGCTGGTTGCCACAATGACAGACATTACGGAGGTTAATCCGTTGCCTCCGCATTACGTCTGTCCCAACTGCCAATACAGCGAATTTTTCCTGCAAGGCGAATATGGGTCCGGCTTCGATTTGCCCGAAAAAGCCTGCCCGCATTGTGGCACATCGTTGCGCAAGGATGGGCAGGATATCCCCTTCGAGACGTTTTTGGGTTTCGATGGCGATAAAGTTCCGGATATCGATCTCAACTTTTCTGGAGAATATCAGCCTCGTGCTCACCGCTATACGGAGGAGCTATTTGGAAAGGATCACGTCTTTCGCGCTGGCACCATTTCTGTGGTTGCGGAAAAAACGGCGTATGGGTATGTTCGCAAGTACGCGGAGGAAAAGGGACTTGTTCTGCGCAATGCCGAGATCGAGCGGCTGGTTCAGGGATGTACGGGGGTCAAGCGCACGACGGGCCAACACCCCGGCGGCCAGGTGGTCGTCCCAAATTATGTCGAGATATACGATTTCACGCCAATTCAGTATCCGGCTGACGACCGGAGTGCAGAGACGTTCACAACGCACTTCGATTACCACTCAGGGCTTGAGAACTGTCTGCTGAAGTTGGATATTCTCGGCCATGACGATCCGACCGTGATCCGTATGTTGCAGGACTTAACCGGTGTTGATCCGAAGACTATCCCACTCGATGATCCAGACGTGCTCGCACTTTTCCGTGGTACGGAACCGCTCGGCGTGACGCCGGAAGAGATCAGATCAGTTACGGGAACGTATGCGATTCCCGAATTTGGGACGCGTTTTGTGCGTCAAATGCTTGAGGACACGAGGCCGACGACGTTTTCAGAACTGGTTCGCATCTCCGGCCTTTCCCACGGTACAGATGTGTGGTTGAACAATGCCCAGGCGTTAATTCGGGAAGGCATCGCAACGCTTTCCGAAGTCATCTGTGCCCGCGACGACATCATGATTTATCTTATTCAGAAAGGTCTCGATCCCGCTCGGGCGTTTAAGATCATGGAGGGTATCCGCAAAGGTAAAGGTGTCAAGCCGGAAGACGAGGCATACATGCGTGAGCACAACGTGCCAGATTGGTACATCGAGTCTGGCAAGAAAATTAAGTACATGTTTCCGAAGGCTCACGCAGCGGCGTATGTGTTGATGGCCGTGCGGATCGCATGGTTCAAAGTGCATCATCCGCTGGCATTCTACGCAACGTACTTCACCGTCCGCGCGGATGACTTCGACATTGCCCTCATGACGAAGGGACGAGACGCCATTTTGGCGAAGATCGACGAGATCGAGAGCAAGGGGAATGCGGCCTTACCGAAGGAGAAGAGCTTCGTCACGGTCTTGGAAGTGGCTTTGGAGATGGTTGCGCGCGGTTACAGATTCCTGCCAGTCAATCTGTACAAATCGGATGCAACTCGCTTTTTGATCGACGAGCGCGAGCAAGCGCTCATACCGCCGTTTGTTGCGATATCCGGAGTCGGCGAGACGGCTGCACGGAATTTGTACGAAGCGGCGCAGCAAGGCGAGTTTCTCTCACTCGAAGATTTGCAGACTCGCGGTCGCGTCTCCAAGACTGTCGTCGATCTACTTACCGAGCTTGGGTGTCTTGAAGGTTTGCCTGAGACCAATCAACTTTCGCTGTTTTAGGAGGTCTACGCATGGCGATTCGAAAACTGGAACACACAGGTGTCATGGTCAACAATTTAGAGGAATCCATTGATTTCTATACGCGTATTCTCGGTATGGAACTCAAAGGGATTCTCCAACACAATCAGCCTGGGATGCGCCTTGCATTTCTGTCCTTCCCTGGTCAAACGGCCGAATTGGAACTGATTGAAGGCTATCCAGTCACTGTATCGCCGGAAGGTCAGGTGCACCACTTGGCATTTACAGTGGACGATATCGAGGCGGAGGCTGAGCGCTTGCGAGCGCTTGGTGTGTCGTTCATCGAACCGGAAATTACCACGCTGCGCAATCGGGCACGCTATATTTTCTTTGCCGGTCCAAACGGCGAACAGCTCGAGCTCTTTCAGCCCGGCACTGAGGCTTAATCGGCCGGGTATAGGCGGACGGGAGGTTCAAGATGCGACTTTATTACCTTGGCCCCGAAGGAACGCACAGCCATGAAGCATCCGCACTTGCGGCCCAACAATTGATCCTGGCGTCTGCGGAATTGTGCCCACTGCCTACGTTTTCCGATGTACTAGCGGCTTGTTTTGCATCGCCACCGGGAGAAGCATTTGCGTGTGTCCCAATTGAGAACAGCATTCAGGGATCTGTGTGGCAGGTCTGGGATGAGGTCATGCGGGCGTGTAGTATGGCGCCTTCGCAAGCGTCGCCCACGTGGGGGATTTTGGCCGCTGTCACGCAGCCTATACATCAGTTTGCTATTTATCAGGAAGGGACCGATCCGCTTCAGGTCACCACTGTTCTCTCGCATCCGCAGGCGTTGGCTCAGTGTGCACAAACGCTGAAAGCGCGGTATCCAAACGCCGTACCGTCAACCGTATCGAGTACAGCGGAAGCAGTGAGACAGGTGGCCATGCAGCCTGCCAAGTCAGCGGTTGCCATCGGCAGCCGTCGTGCGGCCGCAGTTTATGGCCTCGCGTACGATGAAGCTCCGCTTGAGGATCATCAAGGAAATGTCACGCGTTTTGCTGTGATTGGTCCGCGGGGAGCGAGCCTGCCCAAGCCGACCGCGCTTGAATGGACAGACGAGACCGCATCTTTGTGTCTGCGCGGAGTGCCGCATCGACCAGGAGGATTGGTGGGTGCTTTGCAGGCGTTTGCGGCGGCGAATTTAAATCTGACGCGTCTCGAGTCGCGGCCGGTGGGCGACCAGCTTGGCCACTACGTATATTATTTGGATGTGTCTGTGGCAGGACTGTGCGACGAGGGTCAATTGTCTTTGCAGCATGTGGTCGAGGAGCTTGCGACGCATGGTACAGATGTGATTTCTTTAGGTGTGTATCCGGTATATCGCAATCCGGGATAACGGGGCTTATCAACATCAGGGCGTCCATCGGGCGCCCTGTTTTGTTAGCGAAGCAAAATGCTTGGCATGCGGACGGCACGCAGATTCCAGGCCACCGTGGCGAGGGGAGCCAAACACAGCACCGAAATGCACACGAAGTAGGGCAGACTGCCCGCCGTGAATCCGAAGATAGAAACATATAAAAACAATCCAATACGGGCTGCTGAATAGAGCGCTTCGCGGACAATGAATCCGGTTGCGACATTATCAAACAGCTGACCGACTGCATCAAACTGTTGGGCGTTGACCTGGCTGAAAAAGAGAGGGTTCGCCAGGCTGACGACGACGTTAAAGGCGATGAGTAGGTGCGCTCCATGCATGAACAACAAAGCGCTAACAATCGTTGCTGCGGCGCCACCCATCCACACGAAATTCTGGCGGACCGCATCCGATTTTGCGCGAATCCCGTAACCAATGACCAGATTGACGACGAGTGAAAGCAAGGCGTACAAGGTATTCAGCCAACCGGCTCCCAAAATTCCACTGCCATACGAGTAGGTCAATACGCCAGCCGCAAAGTTGACGAAGTACGTATAGAGGCTACACGTGAGCACGGCGATGGCAAAAGTACCGAGCCCAAAGCCCAGCAGTCGACGGCGAGGTGGAGTTGGCACAGCGGGAACATCCGCCGTACGCGTGAACGCCAAGCGTGGGAACGGCCGCGCCAATGCAAAAATGGCCGCAAACATCGCGATCACGACGGTGAACATCGCCGTGTAGCCAAAGGCATGAATGACGGTCGCGGAAAGTGTCGGCATGGCTGCGGCGATACAACTGGTTGCCAAGTTGAAGCGAGCAATTGTCTGACCGCGCTCACCGGCATTCGAGAACTGGAACAAAACCAGATTATACCCCATATAGTAGAATCCCGAGGCAATACCCATCATCGCAGCGACAACGAGATCCAGCACCAGGATGCCGTGCGGAATGATCATGAGTAGCGCGATGGCGCCAATGCCCCAGAGTGCCCCAAACATGATGTTGCGCTTCGTCGAAGATTTGCTGATCACGCCTCCAACGATAAACGCGCCGATCCAAAATACATACATCACCACGTTATATAACGCTGTCGCGCGTAGGGAAGAAAACCCCTGATAGATGTAAATGTTGATAAACAGGTTCGAAAATTGCGAGCAAAGATAGAACAACATGTTGCAAATGGATAGGCGAATGATGGGCTTCAAGGACGTCGACGCTCCCATCGAAAAATGGACGGCGGGAAAAACCGACATCCCGCCGTCTTCCTCATTTTATCATGCTTCTTGGCGTGTGCGCCGCTGCGCCTTTTCACGCTCACTCTTGTTCAAGATCCGCTTGCGCAGGCGAATAGCCTGTGGTGTGACCTCGCACAGTTCGTCGTCTTCGATGTAGGTGATGGATTCTTCCAGCGACAGGGTGCGGGCGGCCTTAAGGCGGACGGTTTCGTCTTTCGTGGCCGAACGGATATTGGTCTGGTGTTTAGCCTTGGTCACATTGACCGTCAGATCGTTTTCGCGCGTGTGTTCGCCGACAATCATGCCTTCGTATACTGGCGTTCCGGGCGTGATGAACATGACGCCGCGGTCCTCGAGATTGCCTAGCGCGTAGGCTGTGGCTTCACCCGTGTCCATTGAGACCAAGACACCCTGCCTGCGTGTCGTGATTGAACCGCGCCACGGGCCATATTCATGGAAGCGGTGGTGCATCGTTCCGTAGCCCTTCGTCATGGTGAGGAATTCCGTGCGGAAGCCAATCAGTCCGCGCGTCGGAACATGGAACACCAGGCGCGTCATATCTCCTTGACCGGTCGGTTCCAGGCTTACCATTTCGCCTTTGCGCAAGCCGAGGGATTCAATTACGGACCCGACGGCATCTGATGGCACGTCCGCAACGAACTCTTCAATAGGCTCCATTTTCTGGCCGTCGATCTCCTTGACGATGACATGCGGCTTCGAGACCGCTAATTCATAGCCTTCTCGACGCATAGTTTCGATCAAGATAGATAGGTGAAGTTCGCCACGGCTTGCTACGAGAAACACGTCGGCGTCTTCTGTCTCCTGTACGCGCAGGCTGACATCGGACTCTAGCTCTTGGAAAAGTCGCTCACGCAACTTGCGTGACGTCACGTGCGTGCCTTCCCGCCCCGCGAACGGGCTGTCGTTGACGCGAAACGTCATTTCCAAAGTCGGTTCGTCAATCCTTAGCAACGGCAATGGATCTGCATTTGCTGGATCGGCAACGGTTTCCCCCACCATAATTTCAGGAATCCCGGCAACCGCCACGATATCGCCTGCAAATGCTTCGTTCACTTCGATCCGCCGCAAACCCTGATGGGCAAACAGCTTCTGGATGCGCTTTTGGACGACGGTACCGTCGCGTTGGATGAGGGCGACGGTTTCACCTTGACGCAGGACGCCGCGTGCAATGCGGCCAATGCCGATACGTCCCAAATATTCATTGTAATCAAGCATCGTGACTTGCCATTGTAGAGGTCCCGAAACGTCGACGTCAGGCGCTGGAATGTGTTCAATAATGGCTTGGAACAAGGGTTCCATATTCGTCCCTGGCACACTCGGGTCGTCCGTCGCAGTACCGAGAATTGCAGATGTGTAGACGACGGGAAATTCGAGTTGATCTTCATTGGCGCCGAGATCGATAAACAAGTCCAATACTTCATCGATGACTTCGGCTGGGCGGGCGTTGGGTCGATCCATCTTATTGACCACGACCACGGGTACAAGTCCGGCAGCGAGGGCCTTTTCAAGTACAAAACGCGTTTGCGGCATGACGCCTTCAAACGCATCGACGACGAGCAATACGCCGTCGACCATCTTGACGATGCGCTCGACTTCGCCGCTGAAGTCTGCGTGGCCAGGTGTATCGACGAGGTTGATGCGGTAATCTTTATAAGGTATGGATGTGGTTTTGGCGAGAATCGTGATGCCGCGTTCACGCTCGAGGTCGTTGGAGTCGAGCGCCCGCTCGTGAATCTGCTCATTGTCGCGGAAGAGTCCCGACTGTTTAAGCAGTTGGTCGACCAGGCTTGTCTTGCCGTGGTCGACGTGCGCGACAATCGCCACGTTCCGCATCCGAGTTACATCGGTTTGCATGGTGTCCTCCTTGCACTGACTTTGCGCTAAACACGATAGCACGAAGGCTCCGCGATTACAACGCAGTTGGCGATTGTCCGCGTTTGCAGGGGGCTTCCATAGGTGGTATAATGCATGTGTTAGGCTTCGTATACCGTGTACGGACAAGAGTGGGGCTATTTCCCACTCTTTGATTTATGCTAGGCACTTTTTGGCGTACGCGTGGCGATGGCAAGATGACCGAGCCCGAGCTTGGGGAGGATGGCACGTGGCGAAAGAGCGTGTGACGGACATAGTCGAGCGTTTGGTGTTGCCGATTGTGGAGAAAGAGCAAGTTGAATTGGTCGACGTGGAATTTAAAAAAGAAGGCGCCAATTGGTATCTGCGAGTGTTCATTGACAAGCCTGGCGGCGTGGACATCGATGACTGCAGCCGCGTGAGTGAGCAACTGTCAGAGCAGTTGGACATCGTCGATCCGATTCCCGAATCGTATTTTCTCGAGGTCTCGTCGCCTGGGGCAGAGCGCCCCTTGAAGAAACCGGCAGACTTTGAGCGAGCAATCGGTGAACATGTCTATGTTTCGCTATACGAGCCCATCGACGGATCCAAGTCGTTCGAAGGCACACTTCTTTCATACGACGGCGAGCAGTTGGAACTCGACGTACGTGTGAAAACGAGAAGTCGTAAGGTCACCGTTCCGCTCGCCAAGGTGGCGCTGGCGCGTCTGGCCGTCGAATTATGAGCGCTATCGCCGGGATGGGGCAGCCACGGCCGGCGTGCGTGAGATTAATGCAAGGGGGAGGTTCCCTTCTATGAACGTTGATTTTCTGGACGCGCTGGAGCAACTCGCCCGCGAGAAGGGCATTGATAAAGAAGTTCTGTTGGAGGCCATTGAAGCAGCACTTATTTCTGGTTATAAGCGCAATTTTAACTCTGCAGGCAACGTCCGGGTAGATATTCATCGTGATACTGGCGAAGTTCGCGTCTTCGCACGAAAAACGGTGGTCGAGGAACCGGAAGACACACGCACGGAGATTTCACTCGATGCGGCTAGAGATATCAATCCGAGTTATCAATTGGGTGATGTCGTCGAAATCGAGGTGACCCCGCGCGACTTTGGGCGGATCGCCGCTCAGACGGCCAAGCAAGTGGTGACGCAACGGATCCGCGAAGCGGAACGTTCGGTCATCTATGGAAAGTTCGCTGATCGCGAAGAAGAAGTCGTGAGTGGCATCGTCAGTCGCATCGAACCGCGTGTCGCGTATATCGACCTCGGAGATACGGAGGCTGTCATGCCTCAATCGGAGCAGATGCCGACCGATAAATTGCACTTGGGAGACCGTGTCAAAGTGTTCATCGCACGGGTCGAACGAACGACGAAGGGACCACAAATTGTCGTGTCAAGAAGTCACCCGGGGCTGTTAAAGCGGCTCTTCGAATTGGAAGTGCCTGAGATTTATGACGGCGTCGTCGAAATCAAAGCCGTGTCGCGCGAGGCCGGATATCGCTCGAAGATCGCAGTCCATTCGCGCAACCCTGAGGTCGATCCGATTGGCGCGTGCGTAGGCACGCGTGGCGGCCGTGTACAGTCTGTCGTGAATGAACTCAATGGCGAAAAGATCGATATCGTTGAGTGGAGCGAGGATCCAGCGACATTTGTCGCCAATGCGCTGTCTCCTGCCAAAGTTGTCGATGTACAGATCTTTGAGGCTGAAAAAGTGGCAAGGACCATCGTTCCCGATTACCAACTGTCGCTTGCGATCGGCAAAGAGGGGCAGAACGCGCGCTTGGCCGCTCGCTTAACCGGTTGGAAGATCGACATTAAGAGCGAGTCACAGGTGTCGGGTGAGGACTTGTTTACAAACCTCGACGAGGACGCGGAAAGTGATGACAACGCAGTCGGCACGCTTGCTGACGATTGGCTGAACGAACCTTAAGCGGTACGGGGCAGGGGGAGGATGGCATGAACAAAGTGCGGAAAGTGCCTCTGCGCAAATGTGTCGGTTGCCAGGAGATGAAACCGAAGCGTGAACTTGTGCGGGTGGTGCATACGCCTGAAGGTGAAGTGCGCGTCGATCCGACCGGCAAGCAGAACGGGCGCGGTGCCTATCTCTGCCCGCAGCCAAGCTGCTTACAAACGGCTCAGAAAAGGCGTTCATTGGAGCGTATGTTGAAGACGAGTATTCCTGACCAGGTGTATCAAGCTTTGGCGGAAAAGATGCGGGAGGTCGCGGGCGGTGCCTGATGCGGCAGCTGTGTTGTCACTACTCGGCATGGCGCGGCGCGCGCGAGTCGCGATCGACGGCCAGGATCGGATTCTTGCGGCGATTTCGAGTAGGCAGGCAAAGCTGGTGATTGTAGCGGTCGATGCCGGCTTGAACGGACGTAAAAAAATGTTTGACAAGACGTCGTATTATCGCGTGCCGATTGTTGAATTTGGCGACAAGGCGGAGTTGGGCAAGGCGATTGGGCGTAGAGAAGCTGCAGCTATCGCGATTGTCGAGGATGGCTTTGCGAGTAAGTTGCGGTCGCGGATTGGGGAAACCCTCGGAGGTGGAGCGTTTGACGAAAATTCGAGTGTATGAGTACGCAAAGAAAATGAACATGTCAAGCAAAGAGATATTGACCATTTTGGGACGGCTTGATGTGCCAGTGGCCAATCATATGAGCGTCATGGATGACGACATGATCCGCAAGGTTGAAAGCTTTTTTGCCGATGTGAAAAAACGTGCGGCAGAGCGTCGGGCACAGGAAGCTGAAAAGGAGATTCGTGAGCGGCAACACAAGCGCCGCGAAGAGCAACCAGAAGCGGAGGTCGCAAAGGCAGAAGTGCGGCCGGAGCGCACCGCTGACGCAAATCGTACGCCTGGCGGCCGCCGGGATGGCGATGCAGCGGGTCGCGAGGATGCGAGAAACCGAGGGCGGCGCGATGACCGCCGCGTGGAAGGCCGCGAGGACAGCCGGGCCGAGCATCGCAGTGACAATCGAAACGGGCAGCGGGACGAGCGCGCTGGGTTCCGCAACGACAATCGCGACAATCGGAATCGGCAGCAGGGCGGCAACTTTGGCCATCGCGGTCCTCGCCAAGCCGATGGGACAAGTGGGAATCGGCCGGGTATGAATGGTCAAAACAGTCGCGATGGCCGTAACTACGGGAGTCGTGATGGCAATCGCGATGGCGGGCGTTTTGGTCAGAGCCAGGGTCAAGGTGGATTCGGCAACCGCGGTGGGCGCGATAACGGGCGCTTCGGCGGCGGACAAGGGCGCCCGGCCGGCGGTCAGGGCGGACGTTTCGGTGGTCAAGGCGGCGGACGACCTGGAGGAGGACGGCCAGCGGCAGCTGCGATTGCTCCCGCGCAAACGAAGCCGACCGCGCCCGGAAGTTTGCGTAAGGACAAAGATAAGAAGGATCGCCAGGGTTTCGCGCGGCACGAGGAATTTAATGAGACAAAGCTGCAGCGCTCCAAGCGCCGTGCTAACGGCAAGGGGCAGGCCAAGCCATTGCCAACAGAAGTCACCGTCGAAGGAGCGATGAGCGTCGGCGACTTTGCGAAACTGTTGCAGCGCGAGCCGGCTGAACTCATTAAAAAGCTACTTCTCCTCGGTGTCATGGCAACCATCAACCAGGAAATCGATACGGACACCATGGAGCTCATCGCCTCCGACTTTGGTGTCACGCTGCACGTTGTTGAACCCGTCGACGAAGAGGCATTGGACATGCTGGTGGAAGAGGACGATCCGGCGTCGCTCGTGCCTCGGCCACCCGTGGTGACCATCATGGGGCACGTCGATCACGGCAAAACGACCTTGCTGGACGCAATTCGTGAAAGCAAGGTGACAGCCACGGAGTCCGGCGGCATCACGCAGCATATTGGGGCTTATCAGGTCGAGATTGCAGACCGTCAAATCACGTTCCTGGATACGCCAGGGCACGAGGCATTCACGACGATGCGCGCGCGCGGGGCGCAGGTGACCGATATCACCATTCTCGTCGTGGCTGCAGATGATGGTGTCATGCCGCAGACTGTCGAGGCCATCAACCACGCAAAGGCGGCCAACGTGCCGATTGTGGTTGCGGTGAACAAGATCGATAAGCCGGATGCAAATCCGGATCGCGTGAAACAGGAGTTGACGCAGTACGGCCTAGTACCGGAAGAATGGGGCGGAGATACCATCTTTGCACCTATCTCCGCGCTGAAGCGACAAGGTTTGGAAGAACTTCTTGAGATGGTTCTGCTCGTCGCGGACGTACAAGAGCTTAAGGCAAATCCGGAAGGGCGGCCGCGAGGCACGGTTATCGAGGCAAAGCTCGATCGCGGTCGCGGACCGGTGGCAACAGTGCTCGTGCAAAACGGAACGCTCAAGGTCGGAGACATTGTCGTGGCTGGTACGACGTACGGGCGCGTGCGTGCCATGGTCAACGATACCGGTCGGCGCTTGAAGACGGCTGGACCGTCGACGCCTGTTGAGATTCAGGGACTCAATGGCGTTCCGTCAGCAGGGGATCAGTTTGTCGTGTACGACGACGAGCGGGGTGCACGCAACCTCGTGGAAAAGCGCATGAGCCGCGAAAAGCAAGAGCAAATGCAAAACACGGCTCGCGTGACACTGGACGATTTGTATCGCCAGATTCAAGAGGGCAATGTCGCCGAATTGAACGTGATCGTCAAGGCCGATGTTCAGGGCTCGGTCGAAGCCTTGGTGCAGTCCATTGAAAAAATTGACGTTTCCGGCGTACGTGTGCGTGTGATTCACAAGGGTGCAGGTGGCATCACGGAGTCCGATGTCGCCCTTGCGTCCGCGTCAAACGCCATTATCATCGGTTTCCATGTGCGGCCGGACGCGAATACCAAGCGAATCGCTGAACAGGAAAAAGTTGATATTCGACTCTATCGCGTGATTTACGATGTCATGTCCGAATTGGAGTCGGCCATGAAGGGCATGTTGGCGCCTGAGTACAAGGAAGTCGTGCTTGGTCACGCGGAGGTTCGCGAGACGTTTAACATCTCCAAGGTCGGCACGGTTGCCGGTTGCTATGTGACCGATGGCAAAATGACGCGCGATGCAGAGGCGCGCTTGGTACGCGACGGAATTGTCGTGTATGAGGGCAAACTGGATTCGTTGAAACGATTCAAAGACGATGTGCGCGAGGTCGCCACAGGCTTCGAATGCGGCATTACTTTGGAGAAGTTCAACGATATCAAGGTTGGCGACGTGATCGAGGCATTTACGATGGAGGCCGTCAAGCGTGCCTGACCATTGACCCTCGGGCGCGAGTGCTGCCGGTGGAGGTGTATCCCGCGTGTCTCGAATTCGGGTACAAAAAGTCGCGGAACAGATGAAAAAGGAATTGGCCGAAATCGTGCGAACGAGCGTCAAGGATCCACGTGTTGGGTTTGCGACGATTACGCACGTCGAGGTGTCTGGCGATTTGCAACACGCAAAGGTGCTTGTCAGCGTGCTTGGTTCTCAGGAAGAAAAGGATGGCACGCTCGCTGCCCTTACGAAGGCCGCCGGCTTTATTCGCGGCGAGATCGCGCGGAGGCTCCATATGCGTGTTGCACCGGAGCTTCTGTTCCGACTGGATGAGTCTGGGGAATATAGTGATCGGATTGAACGGGTACTGAAGACGATTCATGACGGCGAGGATGGCGGATCGGCGGGCGAGTAACGATTGAATGTGGGGAGGGCGAGGCATGGAGCAGTGGCAACCTGTACCTCGACAGAAGGTGGCCGTGTTGGAGGTCGCCAAGGCTATAGCCGCGGACGATGACTGGCTCATTGTCACGCACGAACGGCCAGATGGCGATGCGCTGGGAAGCGCCTTAGCCATGGCGCACATTCTACAGGCCCTGGGTAAGCGTTGGACGTTTGTCGTGGGAGAGGTTGTCCCTGCGCGTTTTCGTTTTCTGCCGATGTTTGATCAGATTCGTCAGCTTGCCGAACTACCTGTTCGACCATTTCATCGCGTGATCGCCGTCGACTGTGCGGACGAATTGCGCTTTGCTTCAGTTGCATCTGCGATCGCGCCGAACGCGTGTATTCTTAACATCGACCACCACCAGACCAATCCACATTACGGTGCGGTCGCGTGCGTCGACGCGGAGGCCGCTGCCACTTGCGAAGTGATTTTTCACATTGCGCACGCGCTTGGCGTACCGCTTGCGATCGATCTCGCCAAGTGTCTGTACACGGGGATTCTCACGGACACAGGTGGTTTTAGTTACCCGAACACAACGCGAGAAGTCCACGAAATTGCCGCTGAGTTGCTGGCCAGTGGAGTTCGGCCCTACGATATTGCGGAACCTGCGTTGGAGGCGCGAACGTTGGAGCAAATGCGGTTGTTGCAGACCGCTTTGCGCGACATGGTCATCGCGGATGATGGCCGCTACGCCTTTATCATGGTAAGTCAGCAGATGCTCGCCGAGGCGCGCGCCAATGAAGACGATGTCGAAGGGTTGGTCGGATTTGCGCGATCCGTCGAGACGGTCGAGGTTGGCGTGTTGTTGCGCGAGCGGCCCGACGGCATGATCAAAGCCAGCCTGCGTTCCAAGCGCCTTGTCGACGTTGCGCAAATTGCGCAGCAGTTTGGCGGCGGCGGCCACGCCCGGGCGGCTGGATGCAATCTACCCGGGCCGCTCGCCGAGGCGAAAGCGAATGTCGAGCGAGCCGTGCAGTTGGCGTTGAAGGAAGTGTGAGTATGAGCGATACAGCAAATGGCGTGTTGCTCGTCGACAAACCTGTCGGGCCGACTTCACACGACGTGGTCGGCAAGGTGCGGCGCAAGCTTGGCACACGCAAGGTCGGTCATGCCGGCACGCTCGATCCCGCTGCAAGTGGGTTGCTTATGATCTGTGTAGGCAATGCCACAAGACTCTTGGAGTATTTCACAAGCGTCGATAAGTCGTACACAGGGACGGTTGTATTTGGCATTGGTACGGACACGGACGATGCCGCAGGAAGTGTGACACGGCAAGCTTCCGCGGCCCATTTGACGTTTGCCGATGTCCGCAAGGCGGCAGAGGCGTTCCTTGGCGTGACCATGCAGACCGTACCGGCGTATTCTGCTGTGCACATCGACGGTGTGCGTGCTTACGAACTGGCACGGAAAGGTGAGACGGTGGCATTGCCGGAGCGCGAAATTCACGTTTCGCATTTCGAACTGGCCGACTTTCGCGCCGAAGGTGAATGCTGTTCAGCTTCCTTTTCCGTCACGTGTTCCAAAGGCACCTATGTGCGAGCACTATGCCGTGATCTCGGCGAGCGGTTGGGCGTTCCTGCGCACATGGCTACTTTGCGGCGCACGGCGGTTGGCTCGGCACGTCTTGCTGACGCGGTTGCACTCGAGGCGTGGCTCGCATGTGAAAATCCCGAGGCATTTTTGCGCGATCCGTTGCTTTATCTCGACGGGTACCCGATTTGGCACCCATCAGCGGGCGTTTTATCGCGATTGGCCAATGGGCAGACCGTGCGCTGTATGGACGAGCTGTCCGGGGCTGAGGCGGGTCAGATTGTGCTGATTGTGCATGCAGGTGCCATTGCAGCCGTAGGCGAGGTACAGTCTATAGAGCCGACGCTGATTCGCCCGAAGAAGGTGTTTTGGAAGAAGGGATAACATGCTGTTTCACGAGATCCACGGGATGCCCCCTGCCAGTGAGGTCCCACAGGTACTTGCCATCGGCAAATTTGATGGTGTACATATTGGGCATCAGGCTATCCTCGACGCTGCGCGCAGAGCGGCGGGGATGGGCGAAAGGCTTGCTGTGCTCAGTTTTGAGCCACATCCAACCTACGCGTTGACAGGAAATCCGGAGTATCTGCGAACACTCACGCCGCGTGCAGAAAAAGTGCGCTTGCTTGCGGAGTTGGGTGTGGGAGCTTATTATGTGGCGCAGTTTAATCGAGCATTTCAATCTTTGACGCCCGACGCATTTGTCCATACGTATTTACCGGCTCTTAGGGTTCGACATGTCGTGGTGGGTGACGATTTTCGCTTTGGGCAGGGTGGTAGTGGCACGACCGATGTGTTGCGCAAACTCGCCCAGTCCTTGGATATCGGCGTCACTGTTGTCCCCCCTGTCGTCGAGAGCGGGCACAAGGTCGGGAGTTCACAGATACGCGCGCATTTGGCTGCCGGTCGCGTCGAGGCCGCGGAGGCATTGCTTGGCCGGCCATACGCTTTGACCGGAACCGTGGTGCATGGGGACAAACGAGGACGGCTTATTGGCTTTCCTACCGCAAATCTTGGCGGAATAGACGAGTACGTGATGCCTGCATCAGGAGTGTACGCTGTATCTGTGGCGTTACTGGATGAGGGTGCGCCGTCGGAGTCGATTTGGTTCGGCGTCCTGAATGCGGGGGTGCGTCCCACGGTTGAGGGGACGACCTTTCGGCTTGAAGTTCATCTGTTAGGGTTTAGCGGCGATTTATACGGGAGACAATGTCGAGTATCGTTCCTGCGCCGAATCCGCGATGAACGGAAATTTGCTGGGTTGGACGAGTTGAAGGCACAAATTGCACGCGACTGCGATGTGACGCGCCAGTTGTTAGGGTTGTCTCAGACACATGTGGGCGAATAGCGGGCGAGAGATGAAGCACTTTGTCCAGACTCAACTGTAGTCGATAGTTTGATTTTGTGCTATGCTATGATTTGTGTGTCATACACGATGAACTGCATCGCGGATCAGGAGGATACCTCCGACCTGTTCTTCGTTGCAGGGATGAAAGGAATAGGAGGACAACATCATGTTGGACGCAGAAGCAAAAAAGCAGATTGTTGAAAAGTACAAGGTTCATGAAACGGATACCGGATCTCCGGAAGTCCAGATTGCGATTCTCACAGAACGCATCAACTATCTTACGGAGCACTTCCGCACACACAAGAAGGATCATCATTCGCGCCGTGGGCTTTACAAGATGATTGGTCGGCGTCGCAACCTGTTGAATTATCTTCGTAAAAAGGACATCAACCGGTATCGCGAACTGATTCAGTCGCTTGGACTGCGCAGGTAAGGGAGAGGCGGGCTTCGGCCCGCTTCTTTTGCATGGGAACTGAAGTTTTCCCACGAAAGGTGCTCATACATAACAGTTCGAATAACCTCGGCGGTATAGGAGGTAGGTGAACCATGGTGGTTCGTCATGAATTTGAAGTGGGTGGCCGCCGCTTTATCTTGGAAACCGGTAAGCTGGCCAAGCAGGCGACGGCTGCCGTGAATGTGCAATACGGCGAGACGGTGGTTCTGGCGACGGTGACGGCATCGAAAGAGCCCAAAGACCTCGACTTTTTCCCGCTCACAGTCAACTATGAAGAACGGCTTTATGCAGTTGGCAAAATTCCCGGCGGGTTTATCAAACGTGAGGGGCGTCCGAGTGAAAAAGCCATTTTGGCCTCGCGCTTGATCGACCGTCCCATTCGCCCATTATTTCCCGATGGTTTTCGCAACGATGTTCAAGTTGTCGATATTGTGATGTCGGTCGATCAGGATTGTGCACCGGAAATTGCGGCGATGATTGGTACGTCCGCCTCGTTGACCATTTCCGACATTCCGTTTAACGGTCCGATTGGCGGCGTGATCGTCGGATTAGTGGATGGCGAGTTCGTCATCAATCCGACTGTAGCGCAGGCGGAAAAGAGTGATTTACACCTGGTGCTCGCCGGTACAAAGGACGCCATTGTCATGGTGGAAGCCGGGGCGAACGAGGTGCCTGAGGATACGGTACTCGAGGCTGTGTTATTTGGTCACAAGGTCATTGGCCAGATTTGCGATGAAATCCTCGCGTTCGCTGAGAAGGTGGGAGTCGTCAAGCGCGAGGTGCAACTGCATCAGGTGGATCCGGAACTGGACCAGGCTGTGCGTCAATACGCGACCGAACGTGTCAACGTCGCGGTGCGCAATCCGGACAAGCTCGCGCGCGAAGAAGCGCTGTCGAACTTGAACGAGGAGGTACAAGCGCACTTTGCCGAAGCGTTTCCGGAGCGAGAGGCCGAGATCGCCGAGATTATGCACGATATTCTCAAAGAGGAAGTGCGGCGGGCGATTTTACAGGAAGGTATTCGGCCAGACGGGCGCAAGTTAGACGAAATTCGGCCGATTAGTTGCGAAGTCGGACTGTTGCCGCGTACGCACGGATCAGCCCTGTTCACGCGTGGGCAGACACAGGCGTTGTCGGTATGTACGCTCGGCGCTATGGGTGACGAGCAGATGCTCGACGGCCTTGAGGTGGAAAAGTCGAATCGCTATATGCACCATTACAACTTTCCGCCGTTCAGTGTCGGTGAGGCCAAACCGCTGCGTGCGCCAAGCCGTCGCGACATCGGTCACGGCGCACTCGGAGAACGGGCGCTTGATCCGGTCATTCCTTCTCCGGAAGAGTTTCCGTATGCGATCCGCGTGGTCTCGGAAATTCTGGAGTCGAATGGCTCGACCTCGCAAGCCAGCATCTGCGGCAGCACCATGGCCTTAATGGACGCCGGGGTCCCCATCAAGGCGCCCGTCGCCGGCATCGCCATGGGTCTTGTCAAAGAGGGCGACCAAGTGGCGATTTTAACCGATATTCAGGGCATTGAAGACCATTTGGGCGACATGGACTTTAAGGTGGCGGGAACGGCCAAGGGTGTGACAGCTCTGCAGATGGACATCAAGATCAGTGGCATTGACCGCCATATTCTTGAGCGCGCGCTCCAACAAGCTCATGATGGACGTATGTTCATCCTTGGCAAGATGATGCAGGCAATCGCGCAGCCGCGTTCCGATCTTTCCAAGTTTGCACCGCGCGTCATTACGGTTCGTATCAATCCGGATAAGATACGTGACGTCATTGGCCCAGGCGGACGCGTGATCAACAAGATTATCGAGGAGACCGGCGTCAAAATTGACATCGAGCAGGACGGGCGCGTATTCATCCACAGCATGGATGGCGGGCAGGCTGACAAGGCGCGCGATATGATTCAGAACATCGTGCGTGAGGTCGAAGTCGGCGCGACGTATGTCGGCAAAGTGACGCGCGTTGAAAAATACGGTGCATTCGTCGAGATACTTCCTGGCAAAGAGGGACTTGTTCATATCTCGCAACTCGACATCAATCGTGTGGCGAAAGTCGAAGACGTTTGCCAGGTGGGCGATCCGATCACGGTGAAGGTCACCGAGATCGACAATCAGGGACGTATCAATCTTTCGCGCAAAGAGGTCTTGAAAGCTCAACAAGGTGGCCTGGTGGCAAGTCCGTCAGAGCGAACTTGATTCGCTTTGTGAGTCTTTCCGCGCAATTTGAGGCACCCTATCCCTGTTATGACAGTGGAGGGGTGTGTATGAAGCGAATTTTGATTTGGGCGGCGAGTGCCTGTGCCGTGCTGTGTGGAACCGCAGGGCTCGTCCATGCAACCCATCGGCATGACGGTGGCCAAGCGGGCCAGACACATGCACAGCGGCAAACGTTGCCGACCAAATCGTTGACCGAACAACTGCAAGATGATCATCGTGACATGGGCGTGCCGCCGGTCGATGCCCGCACTGACCGGGTTTGGCACGCCATTCCTGGTTTGTGCGGATGGCGACTGGATGTGGCAGAAAGCGAGCGCGCGACGCGCACGGCGACAGATGGTAAACGCCATCTCGTGTGGCGGCTCGTTCCTCCGCGCGTACGGCTCTCCATGTTGCCGGCGGATCCCATCTATCGTGGTCCGGACACGGAAAAGTCAGTCGCACTCATGGTCAACGTATCTTGGGGCGAGGAATATATACCAGCGATGTTATCTGCGTTTAAACGCGCAAACGTCAAGGCGACATTTTTTATTGACGGAAAGTGGGCATTGGCACATCCCGACTTGTTGCGCAAGATAGCGGCAGACGGCCATGCTATTGGCTCACATGGCAGCGGCCATCCTGATTTTCGCAAACTGTCCACAGCCGCGCTAGCGCGTCAGGTCGACGGAACGAACGATGTGATCGCACGAATTATTGGTAGACGACCAAGGTTGATCGCGCCGCCGGCGGGATCGTACGACGACCGGCTGGTCAATATGGCTCACGAACGAGGTATGTACACGATTCTCTGGACTGCAGACACGGTCGATTGGCGGCGCCCACCGGCTCAGATGATCGTCGATCGCGTGAAACGCGGAATGGCTCCGGGCGCTCTTGTCCTCATGCATCCTACGCAGAGCACGGTGGAAGCGCTCCCTCAGATTTTACACATGCTGTCCGTCGCTGGTTTTCACACAAAGACGGTCGAAGATGTCGTCGACGAGCGCCCGGCGATGATGCCGCCTTCCATCTTGAGCCCTGTCCCAACGGTTTGATATAGTGGGGCTACTGTGCATGTAGGTTCGGGTAGGATGAGGAGGCTTTTTCTTTGACATATCGAGTACAACTCGACAACGGTTTGCGCATTGTCGGTGAAGAAATTGATTCCATTCGCTCGGTCAGTTTAGGCATTTGGGTGCGAACCGGCTCGCGGTATGAGGCGTCATCCGAGAATGGGATCAGCCATTTTCTTGAGCATATGTTCTTTAAAGGTACCCGTCGTTACAGCGCGAAGGACCTGGCGCATCTGTTTGACGATCTCGGTGGCCAGATCAATGCGTTTACCGCGAAAGAATATACTTGCTTTTACGCGCGTGTTCTCGATGAGCACTTCGCGATTGCCCTCGACACCTTGGCAGATATGTTGCTGGGATCGACGTTTGCACCAGTTGAAATTGAAAAAGAAAAGCGCGTTGTTATTGAAGAGATTCACATGTACGAGGACACCCCAGACGAACTGGTCATGGATCTGATTGCTGACGGCGTCTATGGGAATCACCCTCTTGGCTACACCATCCTTGGCCGCGAGGAGAATTTACAGCGGTTTACGCGTGAAGATTTACTGAGTTACGTGGGCCGCCATTATCAGCCAGCCAACATGGTCATCGCGGTTGCCGGGCACGTCGATCAAGCGGTGGTCGTGCGTGAAGTCGAACGCTTGTTTGGCGACATGGAAAGGGCTGGAGAAGAGCCGTGCAAGTTGTCGGTACCGCCGTTCCACCGCGGTGTCACAGTACGCGAAAAGGACATCGAACAGGTTCACATCTGCTTGGCCTCGCCGGGCTATCCCGCGGGACGAGATGAGCTGTATCCGCTCCTTTTGCTCAACAATATGCTGGGTGGTACGCAGTCTTCCAGGCTGTTTCAAGAAATCCGGGAAGAGCGTGGCATGGCGTATTCTGTCTACTCGTTTCACACGGGGTATCAGGACGCCGGGATGTTTGGGGTTTATGTTGGCACCTCGCCAGAGACGGCGGAACAGGTCTTGGAACTCGTGCAGTCAGTGTGTGACGGCATGTGGCAGTCGAAGCTGACAAACGAGGAACTTGAGAAGGCGAAGCGGCAGGTCAAAGGTGCACTGATGCTCGGGTTGGAAAGTTCGGGCAGCCGCATGAGTCGAATCGCAAAAAACGAATTGCTCTTGGGTCGCGATGTGCCTATCGAGGAGACGATTGCCGGTATCGAAGCCGTGACCCCGGAAGCCGTTCAAGCGGTTGCCAAGCAGGTACTGAGTTCAGGTTTTGCTGTCGCTGCGGTCGGACCGCTGGCAGGCATCGATCTCGAGGGATCTGTGAAGGTGTGTGCGTCGTCGTGACCCATTGGTTGGATGTGAATATTCAAGTCGTATCGCCTCTCTTTCGCGATGAGTACATGCCACAGTATGCGTCTGCGGGGGCGGCCGGCATGGATCTGCGGGCGTGCTTGGATGAACCCGTCGAATTTCGACCCGGTACACATTTGCGCGTTCCCACGGGTATCGCCATTGGTCTGCCCCGGCAGGACGTCGTAGCGCTCGTCTACGCGCGCAGCGGTTGGGCGGCCAAACATGGCATTGCCCTAACCAACGGCGTTGGCGTGATCGACAGTGATTATACAGGCGAGATTCAGGTGTTATTGAGTCACCACGGCGACAGCACGGTCGTGATCGAGCCCGGAGATCGCATTGCCCAGTTGGTCGTGGCGCCGATTTACGTTGTCCATTGGCGACGGGTCGAATCGTTGGCGGCGACAGAGCGCGGGGAAGGTGGCTTTGGCTCAACTGGAACGCGTTAGATAAATTATACAACAGCGGCTTCATGGGGCGCCGCCTGCTGGGAATGACCCGGCGGGCGGCGTTTTTCGTAAGCCGCCGTTTCACCCTCTTGGGCGATGGCACATAAGCTATGGCACGTGTATGGAGGGGTGAAGGCCAGATGCTCACAGGAAAGCATCTCGTGTTTGTCGGCGGCGACGCTCGGCAACTTGAGGTGATTGCACAAGTGACTGACAACGATGCGAGCGCCACGCTCATCGGATTCCCAGATTTGCAACGGACGTTCGCGGACACGACAGTGAGCGAGTTGTCGGAGAACATATTTGCCAATGCCGACGCACTCGTCCTGCCGGTGGCCGGGATGGAGAACGACGGGCGGGTCGATACGAAATTTGCCCCAGAACCCGTCATGTTGACCGAGGCGCACTTTCAGGCGATGCGCCCCGGCACGTATGTATTTACGGGCATTGCACGGCGCGTCCTTGGCGAGTGGTGTGAACGCTATTCTTTGCAACTGGTCAAGTTGATGGAGCTCGACGAGGTCGCGATTCTCAATTCCATACCGACGGCGGAAGGTGCCATTGCCATTGCCATGCAGGAGACGGATATCACACTGCATGGCGCAAAGACAGTCGTGCTCGGATTTGGCCGCTGTGGTCAGACACTGGCACACAAGCTGCATGCAATGGGCGCGATCGTCCACGTTTGTGCACAGCACCAACACGAGCTCGCGCGCATTCACGAGCGCTCGCTGATTCCTGTCCCCATTAAGCATATCGATCACGCCGTGCACGACGCGGACATCGTGTTTAATACCATTCCCGCGATGGTACTCCCTGCCGCAGTGCTGAAATATATGCGGCGCGACGCGGTGATTATCGATATCGCTTCCAAGCCAGGCGGCACTGATTTTCGCTATGCGGAGCGCCGCGGTATCAAGGCGTTGTTGGCACCGAGTCTGCCCGGGCTAGTCGCGCCAAAGACTGCGGGTCGCATCATTGCGGCGTCGATCTCGCGAATTCTCGCCGACAGTGACGACTTGGATTACGAGGAGGAAGAACTGTGGACTTAAAGGGCAAGACCATTGGATTTGGCGTTACAGGCAGCCATTGTACCTATGAAGAGATTTTCCCGGAAGTTAAGCGTCTCGTCGACTTGGGCGCAAACGTCATCCCGGTATTTTCGCACAATGTGCTCGAAACAAGCACGCGCTTCGGTGAAGCAGGCGAATGGGCAAAGAAAATTGAGGAGGCGGCGGGCAATGAGGCGATTGTCAGCATCCCACAGGCCGAGCCGCTTGGCCCCGCAAAGACCCTGGACGCGATGCTCATTGCCCCGTGCACGGCGAGCACGCTAAGCCGCATGGCGCAGGCGAATACCGACTCGCCGGTGTTGATGGCAGCCAAGGCAACCCTGCGCAACGGCAGACCCGTCGTGATCGCGATTTCAACGAATGACGGACTGGGTTTAAGCATGTACAATATAGCTCGGTTGATGAATGCGAAAAACATCTATTTTGTTCCGTTTGGTCAGGATGCACCGCATGTTAAAATGAATTCACTTGTGTCGTTAATGACGTTGATTCCGGATGCCATCGCGGCCGCACTCGACGGCCGGCAATTGCAACCCGTACTGATTGAGCGGTGGCGCGAAGCTCGTCCGTCGTAATGGAGAGCGCCCCTTTTCGCTCATTCAAGTGGCCTTGAGTTGAACCGCTCCGGAAAGCTATCACCAGAAAAGGGGCTGTGTCATGAAGAAGAAGGAACGATATCGCTTTGCGGTCCTCGGGGCAACCGGCGCTGTGGGACGTCGCATGTTGTCGACATTGGAGCGGCGCAACGTCCCTGTTGAGGATATCAAGTTGCTCGCTTCGCCGCGTTCGGCTGGCCAGCGCTTGGCTTTTCGCGGACAGGAAATCGAAGTCGAAGCGGTGGCGCCTGATTCGTTTGCAGATGTCGATATTGCGCTATTTAGCGCGGGAGCAGCGGCCAGTGAGCAATATGCGCCCGAAGCCGTCAAGCGTGGAGCCATCGTGATCGATAACAGTTCAGCCTACCGCATGCATGATGAGGTTCCACTGGTTGTGCCAGAGGTCAATGCGCACGCGTTGGATACGCACAAAGGTATCATCGCCAATCCAAACTGCTCGACCATTCAGTTAATGGTTGCGCTTCATAGCTTGCGGGAATTTGGGTTGGAACACGTTGTGATTTCCACGTATCAGGCCGTTAGCGGGATGGGGCAAACCGCCGTCGACGCCCTGCTCGAAGAGGTGGACGCGTTTCGTGCGGGAGATGCGCGCAAGCAAACTGTTTTTCCTGTGGTGAAGCAGGATACGCATTATCCGATGGCGTTTAATGTGCTTCCGCAATGTGATATCTTTCTCGACAACGGATATACCAAAGAGGAAATGAAATTGGTCAACGAGTCGCGCAAGATTCTCGAGTTGCCGGATCTGCGCGTAAGTCCGACGGCAGTGCGCGTTCCCGTGTTATACGGCCATGCCGAGTCTGTTGCGGTTCGCTTTACGCAGCCGGTGACGCCCGAGGCGGCCCGGGAGAGAATGCGTAAAGCAGAAAATCTGATTGTGGTTGATGATCCGGCTACGTATGCGTATCCGCATCCGCGCATGGCTGAGGATACGGGCGAGACCTATGTCGGTCGCATCCGTCAGGACTTAGGTGATCCACATACACTACTGTTCTTTGTCGTCGCTGATAATTTGCTCAAAGGTGCGGCCTGGAACGCCGTGCAGATTGCGGAAGCGTTGATTGCTCGGGCAAACTGAGTTTGGACCCGAATGGGGGAGTCGAAACGCTGTGAAGATTGTGGTACAGAAGTTCGGCGGTACGTCGGTCGCGACGCCTGAGTCGCGGCGCGCCGCATATCGCCACATTGAGCAGGCGAAGGCGGACGGATATGCCGTCGTCGTGGTCGTCTCCGCAATGGGACGGCGTGGGGATCCTTACGCGACCGATTCGTTGCTGAGCCTGTTGGAAAGTTCAGAAGCGAGCGCCGCCCCTGTCAATTTGCGCGAGCGCGACATGTTGATGGCGTGTGGTGAGATCATCTCATCGGTCGTTTTTGCCCAGGAACTTCGCGCACGCGGCCACAAGGTGCGCGCAATGACCGGTGCGCAAGCGGGAATTCTCACTTCTTCCGATTTTGGCAACGCACGCATTCTCGATGTGCGCACCGATGCCTTGCACAAGGCGTTGGCGGACGGCGAAATCGCGATTGTGGCAGGATTTCAGGGCGCGGATGAAGATGGCGACGTGACGACGCTTGGACGGGGCGGCAGCGATACGACGGCAACCGCTCTCGGCGTCGCTCTGCACGCGGAAGTGGTGGACATTTTCACCGACGTGTCCGGCATCATGACGGCTGATCCGCGGATTGTCGATGATGCGCGCCAATTGGCACAAGTGACGTATACCGAAATCTGCAACATGGCCTATCAAGGCGCGAAGGTGATTCATCCGCGCGCTGTGGAATTGGCAATGCAGGGGAATGTGCCAATTCGCGTGCGCAGTACCATGTCGGACGACCCGGGCACCTTGGTGACGCAGGCGGCTCGCCGTTTGGAACATTCCAGCGTGTTCGATCAGTCGGTGACAGGGATTGCGCACACGCCAAACGTTGCACAGATCGTCGTTCGGGGCGAGGGAATTGGGAGTTCGTCCATCTTTCAATTGATGGCCGAGCATCAGATTTCGCTCGACTTTATCTCAGTGACGCCGACCGAGGTGGCGTTCACCGTTCCGGATGGGCTGGCGGATACGGCTGTCCACCACTTATCGCAACTAGGTTATCGATCCCAGGTGCGTCGCGGTTGCGCAAAGGTGTCTGCTGTAGGTGCAGGCATGATGGGAGTACCTGGCGTGATGGCGCGGATTGTCGACGCCTTGGCAAGCTCGGGCATTGACATTTTGCAGTCGGCAGACTCACATACGACCATTTGGGTGCTTGTGGACGGTTCGCAAATGGCTGATGCGGTGCGTGCCTTGCATCGGGCTTTTCAACTGGCGGAGGTATAACCGAACAGGAGAGAGCGATATGGATTTTGGTAGCTTAATCACGGCGATGGTGACGCCGTTTGATACATCAGGGGCCTTGAACGAAGGAGCGCTCAAACCGTTGGTCGATCACCTGATCGAAACGGGGACGACGGCCATCGTAGCCGTAGGGACAACAGGCGAATCACCAACCTTGTCCCATGCCGAAAAGTTAAGAGTATTTGATGCCACGTTGCGCGCGGTCGATGGTCGCATCCCAGTCATCGCGGGCACGGGTACAAATTCGACGAAGGATTCTGTCGAATTGACACTCGAGGCGGCGCGTTTAGGCGTGCAAGGTATACTGCTGGTAGCGCCGTATTACAATCGACCTTCACAAGACGGGCTCTATGCGCACTTTGCCACGATTGCCGAGTCGACGACTTTGCCTGTCATGATTTACAATGTCCCGGGCCGCACTGGGGTCAATATCCAAGCGGAGACGGCCCTGCAGTTGGCGGAAATCCCGAATATTGTTGCCTTGAAAGAGGCCAGTGGCGATTTCACGCAAATTCTGCATATCGCTGCGGAGAAGCCTGACGATTTTCTGCTCTATAGCGGTGATGATAAGTTTACGTTGCCGATGTTAAGTATCGGGGCCGCGGGCGTTGTCAGCGTTGCAAGCCACGTAGTTGGCAAGCAAATTCGCACGATGATGGATTTGTTCTGGCAGGGACAGACAGATGAAGCTGCATACTGGAGCGGACGTTTGTTGCCCATCTTTGAGGCGATGTTTGCCACCGCAAGTCCGGCGCCGGTCAAAGAGGCTTTGTCTGTTGTCGGTATGGATGTCGGCTCTGTTCGGGCTCCACTGCTACCGGCCTCTGCGGCGTTACGCGAACATCTGGTCACACTCCTTAATGGTCTTGGTGTCATCTAAATAGTATGGCCTTCGCATCCAACAGGCGGCTCTGGGAATATCCCGGGCCGCCTGTTGCCATCTTAGCGGGCAAAGGGACGTGTGGGTTGTTCGGCTTGCGTTCCCCAGGTATAATGAATGCGATAGTGACATGTGCGGCCTTCTCGACTTGGTGTTCGTTTGTCATCCGCGGTACATCGGTGCGTACGAACACAAGATGAACGAAGCGAAACGAATTGCGCGACGGCTGAGGGAACGGAACGGTTCAGTCTGTCCGCTTTCGACTAGGCACAATATGGCACGGCGTGTGGACGAAGCGCTTTCGCGAAGGATTCTGCCTACACAGCAGGGACGAGCTGTTAAGCGGTTTGCTTTGTTCGCGGTGTGTGCTTGTCGCTTGAATTGGAAAGTTTTGTGATGGAGGTGCCGAATGGCTAAAAACAGATCGAGACTCTCGATTATCCCGCTGGGTGGAGTTGGGGAAATCGGGAAGAATATGACCCTATATTGGTACGGCAATGACATGATCATTGTCGATGCAGGATTGAAGTTTCCAGATGAGGATATGCTCGGTATCGATATTGTGATTCCAGACATTACGTTCTTGGTGGAAAATCGCGATAAAATCCGGGGTATTTTTCTGACACACGGACATGAAGATCACATCGGAGGCCTGCCCTATGTGTTGCGGGAAATCAATGTTCCTGTGTACAGCACGCGACTCACGCTCGGGCTCGTCGAGCACAAGTTGCGCGAGCATGGGTTGAATGACTCCGCGAAGTTAGTTGCCATCGATGGCAACTCGAATATTCAAATCGGCGATTTTACGATCTCGGCCTTTTACGTGAACCACAGCATTCCGGATACCGTCGGTTTCGCCATCGAAACCCCGGAAGGCGTTGTGATTCATACAGGCGATTTCAAATTTGATCAAACGCCAGTCGACGGTCGTCAGGCGGACGTGCATAAACTGGCGGCGTGGGGGGCCAAAGGCGTACTTGCGTTGGTGGGTGATAGCACCAATGCGGAGCGACCCGGGTATACGCCGTCTGAACTCAGCGTCGGCGCGAAAATCGACGAGATAATTGCCCAGGCGCCAGGGCGCGTTATTATGTCGACGTTTGCCTCCAATATTCATCGTCTGCAACTCATGATTCGGGCTGCTGAAAAATACGGTCGACGTGTAGCGGTGGTTGGTCGTAGTATGGTCAACAACATCCAGACTTCGCTACAACTCGGATATTTGGAGGCGATGCCGGAGACGTTGATCGATGCGGACGATGTCAACAAAATGGATCCGTCCAAGCTTGTGATCCTATCGACTGGCAGCCAAGGCGAGCCCATGTCGGCTTTGACGCGAATGGCTCGGGCTGCACATCGCAAAATCGAGATCGTACCGGGTGATACCGTCGTTTTGGCGAGTTCGCCGATCCCTGGCAATGAAAAGTATGTGGCGCGCACGATTGATCAACTGTTCCGCGCTGGGGCCAATGTCATTTACCGCGGCGTGCACGCATCGGGCCACGGTAGCCAGGAAGAGTTGAAATGGATGTTGCAACTTGTGCGGCCGAAATACTTCTTGCCGGTACACGGTGAGTTCCGTATGCAGCGCACACATGCCGATCTCGCCATTCAACTCGGGGTCGACCCGGATCATATCTTCATAACGGAATTAGGCGATGTCGTGGAGTTTGAGGATGGACGCGCTCGTCTCGGCGGCAAGGTACCCGCTGGCACCGTGATGATCGACGGGCTTGGTGTCGGCGATGTGGGGAATATTGTCCTGCGTGATCGCAAACTGCTGTCTCAGGATGGGATTCTGGTTGTCGTAGTGACGTTGTCCAAGGCGACTGGACACATTTTGTCAGGGCCTGATATCATTTCACGCGGATTTGTGTATGTTCGCGAGTCAGAGGCATTGCTCGATGAGGCGAACAAGTTGGTTGAAACGACGCTGGCCAAACTGGTCTCCGACAATGTGAGCGAGTGGTCTTCGTTGAAAACCGCGGTTCGTGATGCGTTGGGTCGATACCTGTTCGAACAAACGCGGCGCCGTCCGATGATCTTGCCGATCATAATGGAGGCTTAATGTTTAACCGCCATAAGTGCATGAGCGGCTACCCACCAAATGGATGGGTAGCCGTTTTCGTATTTGGACGGCGCGTATCGGTTTTTGCGTCAGGGTCGATACTACATCGGCAGAGAGGAGTAGGGTGCGATGAAAAGGCAAGGAAAAGCTGCTTACGATGCAATTATGAGCACAGGCGGACGCCCTCCCGTACGAACCGAGCCGCTTTTGCAGGATGCGGAGGAAGAAGCGCAAAGCTCGCAAAGCGAGAATATTTCCGCACTGGGTGTGACGAGTCCAGCAACGGCGCCGGACAGTGACATTTTCTGCTTGACCATCATCGGTCAGATCGAGGGTCATATGGTGTTACCTCCCCAAAACAAGACGACGAAGTACGAGCACGTGATTCCACAGCTTGTGGCGGTGGAAGAAAGTGATAAGATTGACGGCTTGCTTCTCATCCTGAATACGGTGGGCGGAGATGTCGAAGCGGGTCTTGCAATCGCCGAGTTGGTGGCTTCGCTGAGCAAACCGTCGGTGTCCATCGTGCTTGGAGGTGGGCACTCGATCGGCGTTCCGATCGCGGTCAGTGCAAACTACACGTTCATCGCCGAATCCGCAAGTATGACCATCCATCCTGTTCGTTTGAATGGATTGGTGATCGGCGTACAGCAGTCGTTTGAGTACCTTGAAAAAATGCAGGATCGCGTGACGCGCTTTGTCGTCGAACACTCGCGAATCACAGAAGACGTATTTCGTTCGCTCATGTTAAATACGGGTGAAATGGCGAAGGACATCGGAACCACGGTGATTGGCCGCGACGCGGTCAAGTATGGACTCTGTGATGAAGTTGGCGGGCTGGGGCAGGCGATGCACAAGTTGCGCGAACTCATCCAGGAACGCAAAGCATCCCAAGTTGTGACGGGGGTGGTCCAATAATGCATTGGACAACGCTGTCCGACGCTGAAATCTTTGCGGGCTGGAACGAACCCCCTCAGGTGTCATATGAAGAGGCCGTCGTAGGACAAGCGCGTCTGATCATAGCGCGCCAGTCCAATGGGAAAGCCGTGATCGAGCGGTTGATCAGCCCCTATGCGAGCGATTATTTGCGACCGGACTGGCAGCCAGGTATGCCCTTTTACGGTTGAACAGGCAGGAAAATGCCGACGTAGCCACGAATCTTCAGTCTGAGGAAAGGGCTGGTGGGGTTCGTGGCACGCAAACAACAACAGAAAAATGTCCTCAAGTACGAGGTCACCGGTCTCGCTATGTTGACGGGATGCGCCTTGGCGCTTGGACGCCTTGGTTATGTCGGCCAATTTTTGGCTGCCGTGAGCATTTATTTAGCTGGTAGTTGGTACTTTTTAATTCCCATCCTCGTAGGTTACGCAGCCATCTACATGATGGTTCGTCGGTCGCGGTTTGTATGGGATAGTCGGCATCTTGGCTTGCTTATTTTATTGTTATGTATTCTTGCGCTCATCGAAATGAATTTTTACTCCAATCTTGCTGATCAAGGGTTGCAGAATCACTTTCTTGCAAGCGAGTGGACGGCCCTGCAAGAATTGCGCGGCTACATCTTCGCACCGACGACTGGTACTCCGCCAAGCGCCGGCGGAGGCTTGGTGGGGTTTTTCATATTTTATCTTCTTCACATGTTGTTTAACTCGCCGCAAACCTATGAGATTGGTCCTCGGCTCGTGATTGTCGCAGGGGGATTGATTGGCATCGCACTCGTTTTGCAGATTTCCCTCGTGAGCGCTATTGGCAAGGGGTCTCGCTTTACGGAGCGCGCGCTTGACGGCCTGTGGCAGACCGTCAAGCGGCAAACCGGGGCCGTCTTTCAGGCGGAGAAAGACGAGCAGCCGGAAATTGAAGAAGAGGCTCCGCGTCGCCGTCGGCGGCCCACCATCGTGATCGATGGTGAGGTCTATGAAAACCATGCAGGGGTAACAGAGCCTGTTGCGGCGACTGCCGACGCAGGTGAAAGGGACGTCCCCCCGCCCGTCATCCACGACTTTGCCGCACGGGCGAGACAACATGCGACGGATATTATGAATGCTCCGCAGCAGGAAGCATTCGACGATGGTCAGGATGCTCTGGTGGAAACGGCGGACAAGGGATTGGTTGTGCGTTTTCCTGACGCGGTAACTGCACCAAAAAAGCCGATTTCGCCGCCGGCTCGGGAACATTCGGCGATGCCTGAGTACGAAGTGGGGCCAATGGTCCATGACGACAACTACCAACTGCCGCCACTCACTTTGTTCGACATGCCGGCAGCCCCGCCGTCGGGCTTTTCGTCGGCCAGTGCGCACGAAAATGCGCAAAAGCTACAGGCGACCTTACAGTCGTTCGGAGTGCAGGCGACAGTTGTGGAGATTAATCGTGGACCTACGGTAACGCGGTATGAATTGCAACCGGCCGCGGGCGTCAAGGTCTCGCGCATCGTCGGCTTGACCGATGATATTGCGCTTGCGCTGGCAGCTCGCGACATTCGAATGGAAGCGCCGGTTCCGGGCAAGTCCGTGATCGGTATTGAAGTGCCCAACGATGAGGTCGCAATCGTCTCTTTGCGCGAGGTTTTACAGTCGCCCGAATTTCAAAAGTCGTCCGCCAAACTTGCGCTGGCACTCGGCAGGGATATTACGGGTGCACCGATCGTAGGCGACCTGCAAAAGATGCCGCACCTCTTGGTCGCAGGCGCTACGGGATCTGGTAAAAGTGTTTGTATTAACGGCATGATTGCCTCGATACTGATGCGGGCAAAACCGCATGAAGTCAAGCTGTTGATGATCGACCCCAAAATGGTGGAACTCAGCGGCTACAATGGCATTCCACATCTTCTGGCACCTGTTGTGATCGACCCGCGCAAAGCTGCTTTTGCTCTAAAAAAAGTCGTGCAGGAAATGGAGAATCGCTATCAGTTGATGGCGGAGCGGGGGGCACGCGATATTGAACGCTACAATCATTTGTTGCGCGAAGAAGGGCTCGAGCCTCTGCCGTACATTGTCGTGATTGTGGACGAGCTCGCGGACCTGATGATGGTGGCTCCGGGTGATGTCGAAGACGCCATCTGTCGGATTGCACAAATGGCTCGTGCGGCAGGAATTCACTTGATCGTAGCGACACAGCGGCCGTCGGTCGACGTCATTACAGGTCTCATCAAAGCGAACATCCCGAGCCGTATCGCGTTTGCAGTGTCATCAATGGCCGACTCGCGGACGATTCTTGACGGGGGTGGCGCCGAAAAATTGCTTGGGCGAGGCGATATGCTCTACCTGCCAGTCGGTGCAGCAAAAGCGACACGCGTTCAAGGTGCGTTCGTGTCGGAATTGGAAATCGAACGTCTGGTCGAATACGTAAAGAACCAGCAACAAGCTGTTTACACGGTGGATTTGAACACCGGAGCCGAGGAATCGGAGCCTGCCGAAGATGGACCGGAACTGGACAGCTTGTTCATGGACGCCGTCGATCTCGTGGTCGATTTGGGACAGGCTTCTGTGTCGATGTTGCAACGTCGATTCCGCATTGGATACTCACGGGCGGCAAGAATTGTCGATCAAATGGAGCAAAGTGGTATTGTAGGCCCGTTTGAGGGGAGCAAGCCGCGTGAAGTTTTGATCTCTAAAGAACAGTGGTTGCAGGCCAAAGCGTCTTTCACACGTCCGCAGGAAGGCTGAGCCCGGTCGGCATACTTGTCCTTTCCCGTCCATATATGTAGTTGTAGCAGTTTTGATGGGACGAGGAGAGGACGTCAAAATGGCGGGTAAAAGTGTGTGGTGGGGCGCGACGGCGCTTGCGGTCGCGCTTCTGGCAGGCTACGCGCTGACGCAGAATCGGTTGTTGCCAAGAACGATCGGAGCGTCGTCTGTCCCTGTCGCGGCGGCGGGGAGAACGACAGCGGATACGGCGCCGACAGATGCGATGGTGAATACGGTGACGTCGGCTTTGGCAAACGTCAGTGGCCTCTATGATATGGCGATTCTTCCTGATGGGCTCGGCGATAATCGTTTTGTCGTGTCGGCGATGGTCGATGTGAGCGGGCAAAACGGAGCCATTCCTCCGTCAGGCGCAGCGGATACGGCAATGCGGTCGCTGGTTGATGCGTTCTTTCGCGATGTGTATTCTCTCTCGGAGCCAATTAGTGAAGCAGAAATCACATTTACAGAGGACGGAACTCTCGTTGGCACCGCAGGGTTGGGAAAAGAAGCGTATGATTCACTGGCCACATCGACGATGAACGGCGATCTCGCCTCCGCACTCGCGTCCTCTCCCCAGCGCGATGCGAGTTCGGCGGATGAGGAGTGGCTCGAGTTGAAGCCGGAAAACTAGACAAGTGTGGCGAAGGCGGCGCCTGTTACGGGCGCCGCCTTGGTGTTGCACCATACATGAATCGTTGCGTGATAGAAATTCGCTCGCGTCGAAAAGCACGCATCAGAGCGCGAACCAACGGCTCATGGCCCGTGCGCAAAAGCGTCTCGACGATGGTCTGTAACGTAAACGACTCATCGAGACAGTCTTGCACTTGCGGGTTGTCATCCAAGTAATATAACCACCGTTCGTCGTAGAAGCTCCCACGCTGTTCTCGATACGCTTCTGAATAGAGATGGTAGATATCGAACGTCGTGTTGAGTTGATCTAGATAAAACTCAAGTTGGTACAATGCCTTCGCGACTGAGAGATGTTCACCATGCATATAGGCCAATGGGATTCATCCTTTCATACACATTATGTAAGACGGAAAACGTAAAGGCAAGCACGGATTGAAACAGGTACAATGGTGTCTATGAGTGTGAGCATATGTCGAGCTCGCCGGGATTTGCATAGGAGTTGACAACCGGTTTGAAACGGCTGTATCTGGGTTCTTTACTCTGTTTCAGTTTTGCCCTCGCGGGCTGCGGTGCACCGGATTTGAGTGCTATGCAACCGCAAGTTCAGAAGTCGGCCGCAATCGTCGTCGACGTAGACAACCCACCGTTTGGCGCCAATGCCACCACAGTGGCAGAAGGTGGCAGTTTGTCAACGGAAGTCTTGCACGCAACTGCCGGAGATATGTTGACGCAGGTAGATCAAATCCTCGCCAATCAGGGTGTCAATGGCGTTGTCATTGCAGTTCACTCCGCAAACTCGATACTTCAATCTGTTTCGCAACTTGCACGCCAACATCCAAATGTTCGATTTGTCGTTGTCAGTGATTGGCCGGCTACCTTGCCACAGCTGGCCAACCTAAGTGCGCTCGCCATGGATCCCGATACCATTGCCTATGCCATCGGCTATTTAGTAGGGGTCAACATGAATGCGCTCGTCGCGAAATCAACATCGACGTACGGTTATGCTGGACAACCCAAAATTGGCTATTTGCCTTCGTCCGCGCCGAGTGATGAACAAAAGGCATTTTTCGCGGGTCTTTACCAAAGTGATCCCGCAGCAAACGTGATTCCGCTGGTTTCGCTCAACGGACCCGGTTTTCCTATTCTTTATCCAACTGTGTCCGTCGCAGTCGTTGGCAACCAGCCAAGTGCGGCTCAACTCGCTGCGATATCGGCACAAACGGCGACAGTCTATTCCTTTGCCCAGTCTCTTACGGGAACAACCCCTGCCATTGGCCCTGGGCATCTGGCATCCTCGCGCGTTCGGGATGCACTGGCCCAATTGCAGGCAAAGTCGTGGAGCTCCGGCCAGCAATCCGTGGTGGATCTGAGTTCCGTCTCGCTCAATACAGCTGTGGTGCCCGCCTCGGTTGTCCTAGCCTGGGCGAAATTTGAGGTGGATGCAGAGCAGACGGCAAGTTCCTGGCAAGCCCAATTTGCCGCGCTGCCTCCAACCACGCGCGCGCAGTTGGCGAACGAGTTCGGATTATCGTGAGGTACGGCAAAGCTGAAAGGAGCCGAAATCGGTGGCAGAGTATTATTTTCAGTATCAAATTAAGCGGGATCGGCCAGGGCTCCTTGGCGACATCTCGTCCCTGCTTGGCATGCTTGGCGTGAACATCGTACAATTATCGGGTGTTTCGGAGTTTGGCCGGGGGTTTTTAATTCGAGTCGATCGCCCGGATATTCTCGATGTCTTGACGACGATGCTTCATTCGATGGAAGACATCGAAGTGACCGCGCTACGCGAACCGACTTTGCGCGATAGGTTGGCCTTGCGCCACGGGCGTTTTATCGAACGAAGTGATACGGAAAAGCGAACGTATCGATTTGTCCGCGATGAACTTGGTGTGCTGGTCGACTTTTTGGGCGAGTTGTTAAAGCGTCCTGGCAAACAGGTCATCGGCGTACGGGGACAGCCGCGCGTCGGAAAGACGGAAGCTGTCGTCGCGGCAAGTGTTTATGCGAATAAACGGTGGTTGTTCGTTTCTTCCACACTTCTTAAGCAGACCATCATGCGCGAGCTCCCGTCAAACGAGTTTTTATCGGATCAATTCGTGTATATTATTGATGGTGCAGTATCGGTTTTGCGCGGCGGGGAAGATCATCTGCAATGTGTGGACGAAATTCTTCGCATGAAAGCTCCCATCGTGATCGAGCATCCTGACGTATTTGTAAAACGTTCGCGATATACTTGGGATCTATTCGACTTGATCATTGAACTGCGGCGCGAGCCTCAAGAGGAATTGCGATATGATATGGTGGAAGACGATCCGTCAACCTGGACAAATCAGTGAAGAGTGGACAAGGGAGGACGACCCGTGCAGGAACTTGGCCAGATTCTGCGTTCAAAAAGAGAATCTCTTGGGTTGACGCTGGATGATATCGAAGAGCGGACGAAAATCCGAAAGCGATACGTCGAGGCGCTTGAAGACGGGGATTGGAGCGTCTTGCCTGGTCGGGTATACGCGCGCGGGTTCGTTCGCACGTATGCAGAAGTGTTAGGGCTCGATGGCGTCGAACTGTTGCAACGATACGTCGATGGCCGGGAAAGTGGATCGGCCCATGAAACCGTGCGCCCGCCTTCGCCAGATGCGCAGAAGCGCGAGACGGGCTCCGTGGAGACGGAGCGCAAACCGGCCGCGAAAATGGTCGAACCGCGTTCACTCAACGAGTTTCAGCGCAGCCGTCCGCGGGCTGACCGCACCACCAGTCAGCCAAAGCGCGATCGCGCTCGGTCTTCCGGGGCTTGGATTGGACAAGGTGCACTGATCCTCGCGGCGTTTGTCGTCATTGGTGGGGCGTATGTTCTTATTCACGATCATCGCGGGGCCAAAGGTTCGACGAAAGAGCCTGTAAAGACGGCGAGCAAACCGCAGACGACCGTCCATCGTCAACAGTCCAACAGTGTCACCGGCAATACAGTGAACAGCACTGGCAACACGGCGGCGTCGAAGCCAGTAAAACCAGCCCCTGCCGTGCAAATCGTCGCCGAGCCATACGCCAATGGAGCTTATACATATAAGGTTTTGCATGTCACGCACCTGCAGGTGGATGTTCAGGTCGTATCCGGGCAACTATGGATGAGTGCAACCACAGATGGAGCCAATGTCGATCCAAACGATCTGTTGAATGCTGGTCAATCCAAGACGTTTTCGGCCAATCAGAACGTCACGATTCATCTAGGACACGTGCAAGGCGTGCAGTTGTCTGTAAATGGACATCCAGTTGCTTTGCCTAATATCAATTGGGCCCCTGTCATTGTGTTGCAACGACAAGGTTAATGTGAAATTTGATGAAGGAGCGGTACCATGGCAAAAGAAGCGTCTTTCGACATCGTATCCAAGGTCGATCTGCAAGAGGTCACCAACGCCGTCGACCAAGCGCGCCGCGAAATCGAGACGCGGTTCGACTTTAAGGGAAGTAAGAGTGAGATTCGTTTGGAAGATGGGCAGTTGACGCTGCTTTCGGACGACGAGTACAAACTCTCGCAAGTATATGATGTGTTGCAGACCAAATTGGTGAAGCGAAATGTGTCCTTGAAGGCGTTGAAGCCGGGCAAGGTCGAACCGGCAGCTGGAGGAACTGTTCGACAGACGGTTGCGTTGGCACAAGGCATCGACGCGGATGTAGCAAAGCGCATCACAAAGTTGATCAAGGATTCAAAAATCAAGGTACAGGCGCAGATTCAAGGAGACCAGGTGCGGGTGTCCGGCAAAAGTCGGGACGATCTGCAGGCGGTCATCCAGATGCTTCGCGAAGCCGATTTGGATATTCCTCTGCAGTTTACGAATTACCGCTGACGCGCCGTGGATACGCCGCCGGTAAGCGGCATCGACGCGGAGCAGAGGAGCGTGGGCGTTTGAATCTGGCGAATCGAATTACTTTGGCCAGGATTTTTCTGGTCCCCGTCGTTTGTGTGATCTTGCTTTTGCACTACAATTTTGGGTCGTTCACGCTGAATGGACAGACAACCACGGGCGGAGAAGTTATCGCAGCGTTTATTTTCGTAGTGGCTGCTGCGACGGACGGCTTGGACGGATACATCGCGCGCAAACAGCAAATGGTCACGAATTTTGGTAAGTTTCTCGATCCGCTGGCCGATAAGTTGCTCGTCTCGGCCGTGCTCATCAGTTTGGTGCAGATGCAACGCTTGCCCGCATGGGTCGCCATTGTCATCATCAGTCGCGAATTTGCCGTGACAGGCCTCCGGTTGATCGCGGCCGCTGAGGGTGTCGTGATCGCTGCGAGCAAATTTGCCAAGTGGAAGACTGTCACGCAAATGGTCGGCATGGTCTTGCTTATGGTCAACAATTTTCCGTTTTCGGCCGTACATGTTCCGGCCGCGGATATCATGCTTTATGTCATGGTGGCGATGACCGTGTTGTCGGGTCTCGATTACTTTTTGAAAAACAAGCAGATGATCCAGACGCCGCACGCATCGTGATCGGTGAACCAACTGTTTGCGCAGACCGTCATTAAAGATGGGGATGGTGGACATGTCGAATGACTGCCGCGCCGAATTGCTGGCGGTAGGTACCGAAATTCTCCTTGGTCAAATTCACAACGCACATGCGCAGTTCATTTCGCAGGAGCTTGCCAAACACGGACTGTACGTGTACCATCACGGTGCAGTGGGAGACAATGAAGCGCGCATTGTCGACGCTTTTGCGACGGCGGCCCAGCGCTCTAACGTCGTCATTGCCACGGGCGGGCTTGGACCGACAGGTGATGATTTGACCAAAGAGGCGCTCGCTCGTTTTCTCGAGCGCAACCTGGTGATGTCGGAGGAGGCTCTGGCTGACATCGTGCAGTATTTTGCACGCAGACAGCGGCCGATGCCGGAACAGAATCGTAAACAGGCGTTGTGTATCGAAGGTGGGCAGTGGCTCCCGAATCCAAATGGGACGGCGCCAGGTCAGTATATTTTCGATCGCGGTGTTCACTTTTTCCTCCTGCCGGGCCCTCCTCTTGAGATGCGCCCCATGCTGCGGGATCATGTCATTCCACGACTCGTCGAACGATTCGGCGGCGAGCGTAAGTTGGTTTCCCGAATGTTACACTTCTGTGGTATCGGCGAGTCGGATGTCGACGCTCAAATTGCCGATCTCACCTCTGGAGATAACCCGACGGTTGCTCCGTATGCCGGAGAAGGCGAGATGCTTTTGCGGATCACAGCGACGGCCGACACGGAGGAGGCCGCGCGCAAGCTGATCGAACCGGTCGAAGCGGAGATCCGTAGCCGCTTCCAACCGTTTATTTATGGGGAGGATGACGATTCGCTGCCGTCCGTCGTGATCGGGCGACTGCGCAAACAAGGGCGAACGCTCGCGGTGGCGGAAAGTTGTACGGGCGGTATGCTGGCTGAACTGCTAACGGACATTCCGGGTAGTTCAGAGGCCTTTGTCGGGGGCGTCGTCGCGTACGCCAATCAGGTAAAAGAGCGCCTCCTCGGCGTAGACGCCGACACGCTGGCGCAAGACGGAGCGGTGTCCGAAGCGACGGCCAAGGAGATGGCGGAAGGTGTTCGCCGTGCCTTGGGGTCCGACTTTGGCGTTGGTATCACAGGCATCGCCGGGCCCGGCGGTGGTACAGAAGAGAAACCGGTCGGACTGGTGTATGTTGCGGTTGCAGACAATCGCGAGACGCGCGTCTATCGTTTACAGTTGCGCGGTTCACGAGCACAAATTCGGGCGCGCAGCTGCAAGCAGGCATGTTGGCGCCTCCTGCAGTTGATAGATGACCATATGTAGAGATTTGTCGAAGAAAGGTTGAGAGCATGTCTTTGTTTGAAGAGTTCGGTTTACATCGCCGCGTGTTGCAGGCGATTCACGATATGGGGTTCGAAGCGCCGTCGCCGATTCAGGCGGCGTGCATCCCCATTGTGATGGAAGGTGTCGACGTGATCGGACAGGCCCAGACCGGTACAGGTAAGACCGCCGCGTTTGGTATTCCGCTCGTCGAAATGATGACTCCCGATCCGCATGTGCAAGCCATTGTGCTCACTCCGACGCGCGAGCTTGCCATTCAAGTGGCTGGCGAGATCCGAAAGATTGCTAAGTACAAGCGGGTGCGTTCGGTTCCGATTTACGGTGGGCAATCAATTGGTCACCAGATTCGGGCCCTTAAACAGGGTGTTCACATCGTGATTGGCACACCAGGCCGCGTATTGGATCACATTCGTCGCGGTACCTTGC
Organism: Alicyclobacillus hesperidum subsp. aegles; assembly: GCF_027923525.1. NCBI lineage: Bacteria > Bacillati > Bacillota > Bacilli > Caryophanales > Alicyclobacillaceae > Alicyclobacillus > Alicyclobacillus hesperidum. Next base: position 109,840 of record NZ_BSBJ01000005.1, read on the forward strand.
AGCTTGGTCAAGTGCGCATGGTCGTGCTCGACGAAGCGGATGAGATGTTAGATATGGGCTTTATTGACGATATTGAAGCGATTTTGCGAGAGACTCCAGAGGAACGGCAAACCTTGCTGTTCTCCGCGACATTTCCGAGCGAAGTCAAGCGGCTATCCGGACGATATATGCGCGACCCGCGTCACGTGACGGTCAACCGTGGCGAAGTGACGGTTCCGCGGATCGACCAGATTTGTTACAAAGTGCTGGATCGCAATAAGCTGGAAAGCCTGTGCAGAATTGTCGACAGCGAAGAAATCCAGCTTGGCATCATTTTCTGCCGAACGAAGCGGGGTGTCGACGATCTGGTCGAGGCGTTGCTGGCACGCGGCTACATGGCAGACGGTTTACACGGCGATTTAAGCCAGGCTCAGCGCGATCGCGTCATGCGCAGATTCCGGCGCAATGAAATCGAGTTGCTCGTGGCGACCGACGTAGCGGCGCGCGGTCTTGACGTCGACGATGTCACACACGTCGTCAACTACGATATCCCACAGGATCCAGAGTCGTATGTGCACCGCATTGGTCGTACAGGACGTGCTGGCAAGCACGGTTTGGCAATCACCTTGGTCACACCGCGCGAGTATAAGCTTTTGAAACAGATCGAGCGCGAGACGAAGGTGACCATGGATGTGCGTGACGTTCCGTCACTGGAAGACGTCGCGGAACGCCAGGCGGAGATGTGGCGCAACCGCGTGCTGGACGTTCTGCGCGAAGGTGGCCTCGGTCAGTACCGGGCGATCCTCGGCGGTTTGGTGGACGAGCACGACCCCATCGACATTGCCTCTGCCCTGTTAAAGTTATTGACTTCGGGTGATGGAACACGTGCAGAAGGAGATGACTACGATTTTGGCGATACGGGCGCACGGCCGGGCATGGTTCGCTTCTTTGTCAACATTGGGCGCACCGCGCGCATGAGCCCGGCGGATTTTGTCCGTGCCATTTCGGAAGAGGCTGGGGTTCCCGGTGAAGCCGTTGGGCGGATCGATATGTTTGAGAAGTTTACGTTTATCGAAGTAGAGCAAGACAGTGCTCCCTTTGTTTACGAGGCATTGCGTCAGAGTCGTATCAATGGTACGCGCGTCAATTTGGAGCCGGCAAAGCCGCGGGCAAGTCGGCGTTGATAGCGGTGCATGGCGGCCGTCGAGCAGCCCTTATATGGGGCGGCTCGACGGCTTTTTGATGAAGCTGTCGCTACGTGCGTGGAGAAAATATTTTCACCAATGGCGAACAGGTGTTTGCATTTCTATCAGTCACTGATACAATAATGTCAAAGGAAAGGCGCGAGGGATCGCGAACTAGTTTGATATTCACCGCCGGTTACCGGCTTTGAGGATGGTGTGAGATGGGAGATAAACGGGCGGCTTTAGAAATGGCCCTCAAGCAGATCGAAAAGCAATTCGGTAAAGGATCCATCATGCGGCTGGGCGAGGCGTCTGCTTCGATGAATGTAGAGACGGTTCCAACAGGGTCCATCGCGCTCGATATCGCGCTTGGAGTCGGTGGTTTGCCACGGGGACGAATTATTGAAATTTATGGGCCAGAGTCGTCGGGTAAGACCACCGTAGCTCTGCATACGGTTGCCGAGGTTCAAAAACTCGGTGGACAAGCTGCGTTTATTGATGCTGAACACGCGCTTGATCCAGTCTATGCGCAGAAGCTCGGCGTGAATATCGATGAATTGCTCATCTCGCAACCAGATACGGGGGAGCAGGCGCTTGAAATTGCGGAAGCTCTCGTCCGCAGTGGTGCCGTTGATGTGATCGTCGTCGACTCTGTGGCAGCCTTGGTTCCAAAAAATGAATTAGAGGGCGACATGGGGGACTCGCACGTCGGCCTGCAGGCCCGTTTGATGTCCCAGGCTTTGCGCAAACTCGCGGGAGCCATCAGCAAGTCGAAGACCATCGCCATCTTCATTAACCAAATTCGCGAAAAGGTTGGCGTCATGTTTGGCAATCCAGAGACAACGACGGGTGGTCGAGCGTTGAAGTTCTACGCCTCGGTTCGTCTCGAAGTACGCCGTGCGGAAGCCATTAAGCAAGGGAACGACGTCGTTGGCTCCCGCACCCGCATCAAGGTCGTGAAAAACAAAGTGGCACCTCCGTTTCGCCAAGCTGATGTCGATATCATGTTCGGTGAGGGAATTTCCCGGGAAGGTAGTTTAATCGACATCGCGACAGAAATCGACATCATCCAAAAGAGTGGGGCCTGGTATTCGTATAACGAGGAAAGGCTCGGTCAGGGGCGCGAAAACGCGAAACTGTTCTTAAAGGATCATCCTGAGCTCGCTGCGCAGATCGAAATGGCCGTCCGTGAGTATTATCATGTAACGGGTGCTAAGCCTATCCAATCGCTCGAAGCAGATGCAGAGGATGTAGGCGAAGATGAATTTGAGTTCGATACACTCTAAAGAAAACACATTTGATAGCATTGTGGGTCGTGAACCAGCTGGCGGCAAGTCTGCCAGTCTGGTTCGCGTGCATTTTCAACAAGCCGCCTCACTCGTCATCGCTGTAACCGATTGGGTCGATCTCGGTCTAAAATTAGGTATGAATGTCGACAGCGTTCTTTATGCGGAATTGGGAATGCGGGCAACAGATGCCGAGGTCGAACAAAAGGCTTTGTCGTACTTGACCGGGCGCGTCAAAACCGCTCAGCAAGTCTATCACTATCTCATGCGCAAAGGATGTCCGGAAGATGCAGTTGAGCGCGTGATGAGAAGGCTTTACGACAGAGGGATTGTCGACGATGAAGCCTATGCTGCGATGTTCGTCGAGGCTGCAGCGGACAAAGTGGGCCAACGCCAGATTTGGATGCGTCTAAGGCAACGAGGAGTGCCTTCGGAGATTGCCCGTATGACAATTGTCAAGACCGTATCGGAAGAAGCACAACTGACAGCGGCCTCCCAATATGCGTTGAAATACTTGCGGCGTCGCGGTGTTATGAATGAGCAGAAGGACAGGTTGCGCTTAATTTCGTATCTACAACAAAAGGGGTTCACCGCGGAAATCGCCCGCAAGGCAGCAAGTGCTATGGAACATACTGATGACAGTCCGTCAACGCCCTTTTCTTGACACCGTTCTGGCAGAACACGTACAATGAAAGTGCGTATCATGTACGGCCTCTAGCTCGAACACGTCATTGTTGACGCGAACGGTTGATCGTCGACCGGAGCAGGGAGGCATAGCCTTGGGCGTTCCCGTTTGGCTGTTTGTAGTCGTCATAGTTGTTTGCTTAGCGATTGGACTTGCGATTGGTTATTTCGTTCGGCGGATGATGGCCGAGTCGAAAATCGGCACTGCTGAAGCGCGTGCATTGCAGATTATAGAATCGGCTCAACGCGATGTGGAAGCTCGCCGAAAAGAAGCGGTTTTGGAAGCAAAAGAAGAGACGCACCGCATCCGCCTGGAGGCGGAGAAGGAGCTTCGCGAACGGCGCAATGAGATTCAACGGATGGAGCGGCGCATCCTCCAAAAGGAAGAGTCGCTGGATCGAAAGTTGGAGTTGCAAGAGCAGAAAGCTGAAGAATTGCGTCGTGAGGAACAGTCTGTACAAGCGTTGCGTGAGGAAATTGAAGCGTTACGTCAGGAACAGGTCCGTGAGTTGGAACGCGTCTCTGGATTGACCAGGGAAAGTGCGCGACAACTGATTCTCGACCAGGTTGAACGCGAGACGCGGCACGATGCCGCTATGCTAGTCAAACAGATTGAGCAGGAAGCGAAGCGCGAAGCGGACAGGCGTGCTCGCGATATCGTCGCCAATGCAGTTCAGCGTTGTGCGGCGGATCACGCGTCCGAAATCACGGTGTCCGTCGTGACGTTGCCCAATGACGAAATGAAGGGTCGCATCATCGGACGGGAAGGTCGGAACATTCGTACACTTGAGACCTTAACGGGTATCGATTTAATTATCGACGATACGCCGGAAGCGGTCATCCTTTCCGGTTTCGATCCGATTCGCCGTGAAATTGCCAAAGTGGCTTTGGAGCGATTGGTTGCCGATGGTCGTATTCATCCTGCTCGTATTGAGGAAATGGTCGAACGAGCTCGGCGCGATGTTGACGAGTTGATTCGCGAGCAGGGCGAGCAGGCGACGTTTGATACGAATGTTCATGGTTTGCATCCGGATTTAGTGAAACTTCTGGGTCGGCTTCGTTTCCGCACCAGCTACGGCCAGAATGTGCTCAAACATTCTGTTGAAGTGGCGCATCTGGCCGGCATGATGGCCGCCGAGCTTGGGTTGGACGTAGCACTGGCTAGGCGCGGCGGTTTGTTGCACGACATTGGCAAGGCTGTGACTCATGAAGTGGAAGGTTCTCATGTCGAAATCGGTGTCGATTTGGCGCGCCGATATAAGGAGCACCCAATTGTCATCAACTGTATTGCGGCGCACCACGGCGATGTGGAGTTCTCGTCGCCTATCTCGGTGATCGTCGCGGCCGCGGACGCGATCTCGGCAGCTCGTCCGGGAGCGCGCCGCGAGACGCTGGAGATTTACATGAAGCGTCTGGAGAAACTTGAGCATATTGCGGAGTCGTTTGCCGGGGTGGAGAAGAGCTATGCCATCCAGGCAGGTCGTGAGATTCGTATCATCGTGAAACCAGAATTGGTCGACGATGCTGAGTCCGCCCTTGTGGCGAAAGAAATTTCGAAGAAGATCGAGAATGAGCTCGATTATCCTGGTCAGATTAAGGTGACTGTTATTCGAGAAACTAGAGCCGTTGAATACGCAAAATAGGGTAGCCGTCGGCTACTCTATTTTTTTACGGTACGAGAGTGGCAATCAGGGAAAGGAAAGTGCAATGAACATTTTATTTCTAGGGGATATTGTTGGTGAACCCGGGCGGCGCTGTGCACGTGAGATTTTGGACGAACTTCTCGTGGAGTTACGGCCCGATCTTGTCATCGCCAATGCGGAAAACGCGACACGGGGAAAGGGATTATCCCGAAAATCCGCAGAAGAGTTGTACGACGCCGGCATTGAAATTTTAACAATGGGCAATCACACTTGGGATCAGCGACAAATTTTTGAGTTTATCGACGATGATAGGCGGATTGTGCGCCCGCTCAACTATCCCGCGCGGACACCGGGAAGGGGATTTACCATCTGTCGCGTTCAACAGGTCGACGTGCTGATAGTGAACGTCATGGGACGCACATTTTTGAGCCAGTTGAATTGTCCGTTCGACGCATTGGATGAGGTTCTTGCCGCACATCCACAGATACGCCATGTCATTGTCGACGTCCACGCAGAGACGACATCTGAAAAGTTGGCTATTGGCTGGGCGTTTGCTGGGCGCGTGTCAGCCGTGATCGGAACGCATACGCATGTACCCACTGCTGACGCAAGGGTGCTCCCTGGCGGGACAGCGTATATCACGGACGTTGGGATGGTGGGCCCGCGCGATGGGATTCTCGGGATGCGAAGAGACCCCGTGATAGAGCGCATGCGTACGCATTTGCCCAGCCGTTTTGAAGTGGCAGACGGCCCGCGCCAATTTTGCGCCGTGTCCATCGAACTGGGCGACGATGGTCGAGCGAGGTCGATCACGCCGATTTACCGCGAGTTGGCATAAGGTGACTTCTTCGTCATTCCGCATGTCGGTTTGCACTGTCCGTTGGCATAAAGCGGGGAGTGCCGAATATCGTATAGTGTCCTACTGCCGACGGGGGATAGAGGAGGTCATTTCATCGTGGATGTATTAAAAGTCTCGGCAAAGTCCAATCCGAATTCCGTTGCGGGGGCTTTGGCAGGGGTGTTGCGCGAGCAAGGCGCGGCTGAAATCCAGGCTATCGGAGCGGGTGCATTGAATCAAGCGGTGAAAGCCGTCGCTATCGCACGCGGTTTTGTCGCGCCAAGCGGCGTCGATTTGATTTGTATACCGGCTTTTACAGACATCCAGATCGACGGTGAAGATCGCACGGCCATTCGGCTGCTGGTCGAGCCGCGATAGGAGAAGCCTGGCACCAGAGAGGGGACTTACGCGTTGAATCGAATACCTGTGGCCGACGCGCACGTCGACGTCTTGATGAAATTGCTCAATCCCGACATTCGATTCCACTGCGATCATCCAGAGCTTGCAGCCAATTATGCGTCTCTTCAACAAGGCGGCGTCGCGACTCAGGTGTTCGCGCTGTTTGTCGAGCCCAAATGGGACCCAGCTACGCAGTTGTACGCGGTGCTGCGCGAGATCGATGCCTTCTACGAGCAAATTGCGTCATTGGCTAGCATCCGGGCCATACGAACGCGCGAGGACTTGCGCATGGCCCGTCAGCAACAGCAGTTGGCGGCTTTACTGTCGCTCGAAGGGGCTGGATGCTTGCGCGGCAGTGTCGAAGTGCTGCGCATTCTTCATCACCTGGGCGTGCGAGGCGTCGGCCTGACCTGGAACGACGCAAATGAATTGGCTGACGGTTGCGGCGAACTCCGCGGTGGCGGCCTGACGCGTGCCGGTCGCGATGTGCTACGAGAGATGCAGCATCTGTCGATGTGGATCGATCTCGCCCATCTGCACGACGCCGGCGTGCGCGATGTCCTGCGCCTGACGGATGGACCGGTGATGGCCTCGCATGCGAACGCTCGCGCTGTGCATGCCCATCGTCGCAATTTAACGGACGATACCATCCGGGAAATCATCCGCCGTCAAGGGTGGATTGGATTGACCTTTGAGGCGCGTTTTGTCGCGGACGGCCAGGTGCGAATCGACGATGTATTTCGCCACCTGGATCATATCTTGGAGTTGGGCGGTCAGCACCACGTTGGGTTTGGCTCCGACTTCGATGGCACGTCAAACGACATTGTGGGCTTGACGGCGAGCCGGGATTATGCGCCGTTTGCACAGCGAGTGCTCGACAGATATGGACGCGAACTTGGTAGCGCCGTACTGTTTGGCAACTTTGAGGCGTTTTTACAGCGACAATTGCCGCCGTGAACGTTTCATGAAATGACGAATATTCCAGGCAAAGAAGCTGTTCCATGGTTGGAACGGCTTTTTGTCGTTCCTCAAGGCGATATGGGTGGGCTTTTTAGGCGATTGCCCAATTTACAATGCCAAGGCCCTGGCCATGCGCACCTCTTTGGGCAAGCGCATACGATGTGCTGTGGTTGCGGATGGGCGAAAGCACCTTCCATCGGAGAACGGCACGGCGTTCACCACAGCTTTCCGCCTCGCATACCGATAGACCATCAGCTCCGGGCGCAAACGACCGACGTCGCCCGGGGACGCACAGAGGAGGTTGCCGCATGGTGCTCTCAAGTAAGGACCTCAGCTACCGTGAAATCATGGCGAACGCGGTCTGTGGCCGGGGCAATAAATATGCGCAGACGACGTACACTGTACGTCCGACGCACCGGCCCAGCACAATTGGCGGTTGCTGGGTGATGAACCACGTGTACGAAGCCGAGTTGGTTGGCGATTATGTCGAAGTTCGTGGCCGCTTTGATATCAACGTATGGTACTCGTACAACAACAATTCAGACACCGCGATCGCGAAAGAGACCGTCACCTATGTCGAACAAATTGCTTTGCGTGATGTAGACGACGAATGTGTGCGTGACTCGCGGGAAGTTCGTGTACACGTCGTACAAAGCCCGAATTGCCTGGATGCGACCTTGACCGGCAACGGGTCGGAAGTGTTGGTTCGCGTCGAAAAGGAGTTAGGCGTTGAAATTATCGGCCAAACGAAGTTGTGCGTCATCACAGCCGACTTGGCCGAGAAAAAAGACGTGGATTTCTTTGAGGAAGAAAGCGTGCTGGAAGAAGTCGAAATCGAAGACTGAAGCCGTGCGTTTCGAAAACATGGGGCGACGTGTCGCCCCATTCTTCCGTCTAGGGCTTGGGGGTGAAGCGGATGGAGAGCAAGAAACGCATCGTCCTGGCATTATACGTGGATGGCCCCATTGCGAAAAATCGGTTGTTTGGCGAACAGACGAAGATGTTTGAGGAACTAACTACATATGGTGACGATTGCGGTGTCACGGTGATCGTCCTCACGCCGGGCGATTTCGCTTCACGCCGCGGCTTTCGCTACCAATCCGGACGCTGGGTGCGTGTGTCAGGTATCGACCCTGACATCGTACTGCGTAGATCGGGGGTATTTACGCACAAACCTGTTTCGGCTGCGCGCGAGTTAACGGAGTTGCGAAGGAGTGGGTTACTGCACACCCTACCGCGACAAAGTGGGAACAAGTGGAGTTTGTACAGTTGGCTGAGTCGCGATCCGCTTGTGCGTTGTCACCTGCCACGCACGACACTTTGCACGAGCGGTAAACAGCTGTACGCGGCGCTGCAGTCGCGCATGGACGTCTACGTGAAACCGCCAGGCGGCTCACGAGGAGTCTCCATCTATCACCTTGAGCGTCGGGGACGCGATGTGGTCGCTACATGGGAACGCCGCCTTGTTGACCGGACGCTGGATCAAGTCAGCTCGGAGTTTCGCCCAGAAACGGAGACCATCACGCGATGCTTGCGCAATGAGGCAGCCTGCTTGACCTTTTGGCAGGAAACTGGATTGCGTCGCGCCATCGTCCAAGATGCGGTGCAACTGCCGCGCAAGGATGGTGCGCCGTATGACTTTCGCTGGTTGGTTTGTGACAGCGAAGATCCGGTGATTGTGGCACGCGTCGGCAGGATGGGCAGGCGTGGTGCGGTGACCACCAACATTCACACAGGTGGGCAGGCGGTTTCTGCGAAGGATCTGGTCGAACTTGCCGTGGGGACCAAGCAGAGCGATGCGGTTCTCCGCACCATGGACGAGGTAGCCACTCGCATTGCGCAAAGGTTGGGCGCACGTCACGGCCCGTTCGCAGAGGTCGGGATCGATCTCGCCGTGACCGAACAGGCCGATGTTTTCGTGTTTGAAGTCAACCCTACGCCCGGTAGGCGCATGTTGCGTGTACTGGATGCAGATTTGCACCGTCTGTCACTCGAATCGCTCATTGAATATGTTATCAAAGCCGCACGGCGTCGCGGCCAAAGTGCGGGAAGGGAGTCGTGAGCGATGAATGGCAAACGAGCGCAGGTGCAAATTCAAACGTTTGACAGTTCGGAGGCCGTGATTCGGACACATCCTTCGTTTGGATGCCAGAGCACACAAATGGAATGCGCCTACGGCGGGCGTAAACTGACGGTGCGCTTGGTGCCAGATGCTCGTATCCCCGTCGACACCCTCGCGGTTAGCAAAACAGCCGCCCGAAGGCTTCGCTTAGCGGCCGACGGGTGGACGTTTTACGCCACCGTTTCGGACAGTCAAATTCGGCTTGGCCCGCTTATTGGGATTCTCGCCAGCCCGCGCTGGGACAAGGCAAAACAGACGCTACGGCCAAGCGGGCAACTCGAGGGGCTGCGTAGAATGGTCGAGATTGCCGAGGAGCAAGGAGCCCGCTGCTTCCTATTTCATCTCACTGACATAGACTTGTCAAAGGGAAATGTGACGGGTTATACGCTCGTTGATGGCAAGTGGGTGCGTCGGCCGTTCCCGCTCCCCGATGTCATTTACGATCAGCTGGTATCGCGCAAAATCGAACGCGATCCGAAGTTGCAAGAAAAGCGGGCCGCGCTTTCCAAAAAATATGGCAACAAGTTTTTCAACGACGGCTTCTTCGATAAATGGGAGGTGTACGAGTGGTTGCAGGACTCCGACGTTTCCAGCCACGTTCCGGAGACGATTCGGCATCGTACATGGCGTGAAGCCATCGCGTTTGTCAACCGCCACTCGATGACCTTTTTAAAACCGCTACATGGCAGTCTCGGACTTGGCATCGCCCGCTTTGTCAAGGCTCGCGACGGCAGCGTAACTTACGAGTTAAAGCAAAGTGCACGTTCGGTGGTGCGTGGCAAAGGGGCTTCCGCAGCGGAGGTCCTCGAGGCGTTTCGCACGCGTTTGCGTCGACGGCCGTATATTTGGCAACAGGGCCTTGCACTCGCTACTTATAAAGGCCGTCCTGTCGACATTCGCATTCTTATGCAGCGGGATGAGAGTGGCGAGTGGAAGCGCACCAAGATGTTTGCACGCGTGGCGAAGTCGGGCGATTTTACGTCGAACCTGACCACTGGCGGCGATGCGATGACGGTTGACGCGGCGTTTTCCGAATGCCTGCCGAGTGCGGCGGATCGCAGACGGGCAAAGGCGCAGATTCGACGTTTGGCAAAAGAGGTAGCCGCCGCAGTGGAGGCAGGCTCGGGTCGCACATTTGGCGAACTTGGCATCGACCTTGGCATTGATCAACAGGGGAAGGCCTGGATCATCGAAGTCAACTCGAAACCTCGAAAGGCGCCTCGGTCGGAGAAGGGAAGGCAGGACTTGGTCGATCTATCGTTTCGACGTCCCATTGGCTACGCGATCTATCTGGCGCAGCAATCGTCTTAAGGCGGTCGTTCGCGCAAAAGGGGGGAGTAGACCATGGCATACTACCTGCTCCACAACAACCAGCCCTCTGCCAAACGTTTGATTGCTCACGTGCCCGAGCTCACGCGCTACGTAGCGAGCAATCGCGTGACAGACCGGGATGTGCTCCTGCGCTGGGGAGCCGTCGACGAGAGCGATCCGGTGCAAGGAGCCGTGCTAAACAGCAAAGACGCCATTGCCCGAGTCGCGTCGCGAGCGCAGATGGCCAAGTTTTTGCGACGCGTTGGCGTGCGCGTTGCGGCCCGTACGAATCGCGAAGGGATGCCCGCCTCGTTTGGCCGGCAGTATCGGATCCCTTTGTTTGACTTCGAGCCGCTTGGCTGTTTCCGTTCAGACTCTGGCGTCAATTGGACGCAGACGCGCATTTCTCGCATTCATGCCTCTTTCGACGAAATTTCACTCGATGCGGACAATCAAACCAAGCGCGCGACATACTTAGCGACGCGCACGATGCATGCGCTTGGACTGGATTTCGGCCTTGTCAGTATCGGTGTTTCGGATAAAGGTTTGCTGCAAGTGCTGGACGTGAGTGCGACGCCTATCTTGGAAGGGCGTTTACTGGAATTGTACCGCGATGCCGTCACGCGGTTTGTCGAACGTGAAGAACAGGCGCGCCGCGGTGGCACGACAAACCTTGTGTTAGGTACAGACGTCGAGGTGATGTTACGCAATGCGCAAGGGAAAATGGTTCTGGCTAGCAACTATTTTCCGCGTCGCGGGCGGATTGGGTGTGACGACCGGAGCGTCAATTTCGATGGCAAGCGGTTGCCATTGATGGAGTTGCGTCCTGCACCTGATTCGCATCCGAACGGATTGATCTTGAATTTGCGAGCGACCATGCGCGAGGCGAGCGAGAAAATCAACCGCGCGAACGTGGAGTGGCGCGCTGGCAGCATGCCATTTCGTCCGTATTGCACAGGCGGCCACATCCATTTTTCCGGCGTGCCACTTTCGAGCCGCCTCGTGAAGGCGCTCGATCACTATGTTGGGTTGCCACTTATGGCGGTGGAAGATCGCACCAGAGCAGGATGGCGGCGTCCTAAATACGGATTTCTCGGCGACGTGCGGCGCAAGGATTACGGGGGATTTGAGTACAGAACGCCGGCCAGTTTTGTGTGTAGTCAAACGGCCACGGTGGCGGCCTACCACCTGGCGCATATGGTCGCCTTACATTACCGCGATCTGCCGTTGTTCGATCTCTATTCTCCGCAGACACAGGTGGCCTTCTACAATGGGCAATTGCCAACCTTGCGCCCGCTTATCCTGCGCAACATCGAGGCATTGCGGATGCACAGCGCCTACGCCCAGTATCGGGAATATGTAGAACCACTGTTCGCGATGGTCGAAGCAGGGCAGACGTGGGACGAAACGCGAGATGTCCGGCGCGAGTGGGATGTACCTTTGGTGCGTACGACACCGGCAAAACGCCGGCTGCGCAAGGCTCGTTGAGCAGGCTTAGGTAGACACCAGTGCAGGGAAATGAGGTTCAAGCCGTGAGTAAAGAGATGAATGCGGAACTGATTTGGTTTCGTCAACATGGCGCCGTTACGCCGGCTGTCTACGTGGGCAACAGGCGTCCGCCATTCAAAGGTGCGTGGCCGGCGTCTGCCAAGTTCGCGCATGTCGACGGCAGATGGCCCATCCTGCAATCACTGCCAGAAGGCATCGTCTATCGAGCGCCAACGAGGCTTGCGACGAGTGGTCGAGACGTTCATATCGTCGGCGAAGTGTACGCGATTTTGGCCGGCGAGGGGAAAGACGGCTTTGCCGGGGCGCGCCTCAATTTTCGCGATGTGATTGAGGCAGGGCGCAAGGCGGGAGTCTTCGTATACGTCGTCCCGACCACAGGCGTCCGTTTGCATGCCCAGTGGCAAGGCTATGTCCGGTTGGGCTATCAAAGGTGGATTGCTTTGCCTGTGCCGCGCCCACAGGCAGTGTACAATCGCATTCCCACCCGCGCGTTGGAGGGGCGAGCAAGTACTGTTCGGGCTCGGCAGACGCTCGCGGAATTGGCAATCCCAATGTACAATCCGTCGTATTTTCACAAGTCGCACATCTATGACATGATCCGACGTCATGGCTTGGATGGCAATCTTCCCGACACGCGTGGCCGGCTGACCCGAGACGCGCTTGTGGCGATGTGCAGGCGCCATCAGGCGGTATATCTAAAACCTGCCGGTGGCAGCGTGGGTCATGGGATGATGCGCATTGATACAATGCCTCACGGATATACCGTTGCTGTGTTGAAAGATGGGCGGACATCTCATTTTACCGCGGCGGGAGACGACGAACTCTGGCGGCTCGTCCAGCGTGAGAAGGTGCGAGGCCAATATGTCCTGCAGGAAGCGATCCGGTTGCTCGAAGTCGACGAAAAACCCTGTGACTTTCGCGTACTACTCCAAAAGAGCGCAGTCACTTGGCGCGTCGTTGGCTACGGCGTGCGCGTAAGTGGCAAAGGACGGATCACGACGCACGTGCCTAACGGGGGTTCGATTGCCAACGCCAAAACTGTGCTCAGGCAGGCGTTTGGCGCCGATGCCCCGCAGGTCGAGGCAGAATTGGAGGCATTTGTCCTGCGGGCCGCACAGGCAATCGACACCGAGTATGGTGGCCGGCTCGGCGAGATGTCGATGGATATCGGTATCGATCCAACAGGTAAGCCGTGGTTTTTTGAGGCGAATGCAAAACCCATGAAGTTTGACGAACCACAGATTCGATCCGCTTCGTTGACAGGCGTGATCGACCGGTTGCGTTACCTGGCCGGCCACAATTGAAACAACGCCCGCTCACACGAGCGGCCAGGGCAGCGCAAAGCGGCGCTTGCCTTTCGTGATGGAGCGCAGTTGGTGAAACGGTATATAATGCCACTTGCTGTCATACACCAGGATGGCTTGATGAGCGCGGATGATTTTGTCGATATCCGGAAAATCGCTCGCGTATGATAACTTGTCTGGCGCGACGATGGCACCGTCAAACCGCTCTTCCTGATACGACGTATACACTTCGAACGTTGGGATATTCAGCTTGTCCGACATTGCAATTCCTCCAAATACCGTGTGAGACGCTTTACTGCTTATGGTATCATGTAGGGATAGATGTGCAATGACAACCGAATATACTTCGGACGGAGTGTTGAACGGTGGAAAATTTGATTAAATTGGCACGCGAAGGGCGCCTGGAGCAGGGGCTGGGTCTCACGTTTGGGCAGACACACAGGCCAAATCAGGCGCAGCGCGTGTCGTATGACATAGAGGAACTTACAAAGAAGTATCGTGTGGGCAGCAAAGCCGACGGTTCGCCGTACCGCTTTCAGATCTTGACCTATGGCTGCCAGATGAACGAGCACGATACGGAGGTCATGGCCGGGCTTTTAACGGCTATGGGTTATGAGGCGGCGTCATCTGAGGCGGACGCCGACTTTATCTTGTTTAATACCTGTGCTGTGCGCGAAAACGCGGAGGACAAGGTGTTCGGCGAAATTGGCCGCCTCCGCCCTTTGAAAAACCGCAACCCTGAGTTGCTGTTTGGCCTCTGTGGCTGTATGGCACAGGAGGCGGGCGTGCAGAAGATGGTCCGCGAAAAGTTCCCTTGGGTCGATCTCGTCTTTGGAACGCATAACATCCATCGCTTGCCTGCTCTTTTGCATGCCGCGAAGGCGTCGACAGAGACAGTGATGGAGGTCTGGGACAAGGCGCCGGAAACGGTCGAAGACTGGCCGAAGTTGCGCAAGGATAGCATTCGCGCCTGGGTAAATATCCAGTATGGTTGCAACAAGTTCTGCACGTATTGCATCGTTCCTTATACTCGCGGTGTCGAACGCAGCCGTTTGCCAGAGGACATCGTCGCAGAAGTTGAGCAATTGGTTGCTGAAGGATTTCGCGAAATCACACTGCTTGGCCAAAATGTCAATGACTATGGCGTCGATCTTGGTACCGTCAACTTTGCGCAACTGTTGCGCCGGGTCAACGAAATTCCGGGCATTGACCGCATACGGTTCACCACCTCGAATCCATGGAATTTTACGGACGAATTGATTGAGGCGATTGCGGAATCGGAGCACGTTGCGGAGCACATTCATCTGCCTGTGCAGTCAGGCAATAACGAAATTCTCCGCCGCATGAATCGGTCACACACGCGCGAGTACTATCTCAAGCTCGTGGACAAAATTCGTGCCAAAATTCCGAACGTGTCGTTAACGACCGACATCATCGTCGGCTTTCCTGGGGAAACCGAAGCGCATTTCCAAGACACATTGGCTTTGGTGCGCGAGGTCGAATTCGACAATGCGTTTACGTTCATCTATTCGCCGCGCGAGAATACACCGGCTGCCAACTTCCCGGACAGTGCCACAGAGGCTGAGAAGAAAGATCGGTTGCGGCGTTTAAACGAGGTACAGTACGAAATCAGCTTGCGCCACAATCAGGCGCTGCAAGGCAAAATCGTCGACGTGTTGGTCGAAGGCGAGAGCCGCACCAACCGCGACGTGTTGTCGGGGCGCACGCGCGGCAACCGTTTGGTGCTGTTTCCTGGGGACTTGTCGTTGCGCGGTCAACATGTGCAGGTGGAAATCACGGAGCCACAGACGTTTTTGCTCAAGGGTAGGTTGGTGCAAGCAAAAGAGGTGGTATCGTGAGCGTGGTGGAAAAGGACACGAACCGCGTGCTGCTGCTTGCTAAGGCGGATGCCATTGCAGCCGCCATTGCCGGTTCGGAGGAAGCCCAGTCGTTCTGGCAAGCCCGCGCAAAGATGGAGCGCCATGTCGAGGCGCAGAAGCTGTTCGACGAGCTGAAGCGCAAAACGAATGCCCTTTTGACCCTGAAGGATCGACTAGGCGAGGAACACGAGAAGTATCAGAGGATGAAGGCAGAGACGGACGCGTTGTGGGACAGGCTGGCAGACATTCCGGTCGCCCTTCAATACAAGGCGGCACAGGACGAACTCAATGGCTTGCTTCAGGAGATCACGCTAATCATGTTGGCGCGTTTGCGGGAGCAACTTCCGGTTGAGCGCGGGCCGCGCCAGTGTGGATCCGGCGGGTGTTCCAGCGGGGGTTGTGGCGGATCGTGTGGTGGGCACTGATGTTGGCAGGCGCTGAATTGTCCACGGGGGGAAGCTAGATGAGCCTGACGCCGATGATGCGTCAATATCAGGAGATCAAGGCAACGCTCGAGGACACGTTGCTGATGTTTCGACTTGGCGACTTTTATGAACTGTTTTTTGAAGACGCCGTTGTCGCGAGCCGGGCGCTTGATATCACGCTCACGGGACGCGACGCGGGGGAAGCCGGGCGAATTCCGATGTGCGGAGTTCCGTATCACGCGTTGGAGTCATATTTGGAGCGCCTCATTGACCAAGGTTTTCGCGTGGCCATCTGCGAGCAGGTTGAGGATCCAAAGACGGCCAAAGGCCTCGTACAGCGGGAGATTGTTCGCATCGTCACGCCTGGAACGGCGTTGGCCAATGAACAGGCAAACCGCTTCCTCGCGTCCTTTGTTGCGGCGGGAGACAAAGTAGGGCTTTGTTTTGTCGATGTGGGCACCGGCGAGGTGCTCTTTGGCGAAGGTGGCTGCGGGGAGTGCGTCGAGCAGTTGCGCCGCCTTGCGCCCATTGAACTGCTTATGGCACAGGACGCAGAAATGCCTGAGCCGCTCGCACGTTATGTTTCGGAAGAACAGGTCGTGCTCACGCGGCGCCAGGAAGGGGCCAAGGGGTACCTTGAAAAACAATACCTCGTCGGGCAGCCGGAGGTCTTGGGCATAGACACAACCTCCCCGGCACGTGCCGCCTGTGATATGGCATTAGCCTACATTGAAGAGACGCAGAAGACACAGCTTGCACACCTGCAGGCGCCACGGCCTTTGTTCGAACCGGATCACATGCTGTTGACGCAGGCGGCCATTCTTCATCTCGAGTTGACAGCCACCGCGCGCGATCGCGCCCGCAAAGGCTCGCTGCTCGATTTGCTTGATGAGACGGCTACTGCGGCTGGCAGCCGCATGTTAAAGGCGTGGTTAGAGCGCCCGCTTTGTAAGCGGGCGGACATCGAAGCCCGTCACGACGCGGTCGATTATTTCTATCAAGACTTCATTCTGCGCGAGGAAGTGCGCGAGGCGTTGCGCGGTATCCACGATATGGCGCGGCTATTGGCGCGCTTTTCGTTCGGCAGTGCAAATGCGCGCGATTTGCTCGCGCTTGCGCAGTCGCTGAGAGCCGCCCGTCAAGTCGTGGACATCGTTCGGACAACGGCAGCGCCAAGCCTTCTGGTGCGAATTGTCGACGCCTTACCGGATTTGGCTCCCCTTTATGAGGACGCGTTTATCCAACTGGTTGACGATCCACCTGCGACGATACGGGATGGCGGCATGTTTCGCGACGGTGTTCACGCTGAACTCGACAGATTGCGCTCTCTGCAGTCGTCCGGTCGTGCTTGGCTACGCGAGCTTGAACAGACAGAGCGCGAACGCACGGGCATTAAATCGTTGAAGGTCGGCTATAACAAAGTGTTCGGCTATTACATCGAGGTGTCGAAGGCGAATTTGGCCAGTGTGCCAGCCGAGTACGAGCGCAGACAGACGCTGGCCGCCGCAGAGCGATTCGTGTTGCCGGCACTGAAAGAGCGCGAAGCGGAAATCGTCTCGGCGCAAGAGCGAGCGGTTGCGTATGAAGAAGGGCTGTTTCGGTCGTTCTGTGATCGCGTTCTGGCTGCAAGCGCGGGGATTCAACAGTGGGCGGAGGCCATCGCGCAGATTGACGTTTTGGCGACTTTCGCGCATGTCGCAAATAAGCGCCGCTACGTGCGACCTGAGATGGTCGACGACGTCGGCATCGAGATCGAAGCGGGGCGACATCCTGTCGTCGAAGCTCATGTCGGCGCGGATTTCGTGCCAAACGACACGTTGCTTACGCCTGATGAACATATCATCTTGCTCACGGGACCGAATATGGGCGGTAAGAGCACCTATATGCGACAAACGGCCGTCATTTGCGCGATCGCGCAAATGGGTGGCTTTGTACCCGCGACGCGAGCCCGCATCGGCATCGTTGACAAGCTGTTCACGCGCATCGGGGCGTCGGACGATCTCGGTCGTGGACAAAGCACATTTATGGTGGAAATGACGGAGTTGGCTGAAATTTTGCGCCTTGCCACAGGGCGAAGTCTGGTTCTCCTCGATGAAATCGGCCGCGGTACGTCGACTTACGATGGCCTCTCAATCGCTGAGGCCGTGCTCGAGGATTTGGCAACGCGATCGGATCGCCCACTGACGATGTTTGCTACGCATTACCACGAGTTAACCGCATTTTCGGAGCCGTTTGCCTGTGTTCGTAATCAGTCGTTGGCGGTCGAGGAGACCGGTAGTGGCATCCGTTTCTTGCACACGGTGATGATGCGTCCGTCCGATCGCAGCTATGGCATTCAGGTGGCTCGTCTTGCCGGTTTGCCAAAGCATGTCATCGACAGGGCACAAGAGTTGTTGCTCGCGCGCGAGCATGCACAAGTCGATGTCCCCCATAGCGTGCGAGAAACTGCTGCAACGGCTGCAATAGATCCGCCTGCAGCCCAACATGAGGATCGCCTTTCGGGTGGCGACATTTCCGATCTCGCCTTGTTTGCAGGTCCGTACCGCGCGTTTGTCGAGTGGCTTGCAGGACAAGATGTGATGCGTATGACCCCGCTCGATGCGATGAATGAGTTCTACCGGGCGATTGAGAAAGCGAGGGAGCTCGTTTCGTGGGACACATCCAACTGATGTCCGCTGCGCTCGCCAACCAAATTGCGGCTGGCGAGGTCGTGGTGCGCCCTGCTTCGTGTGTCAAGGAATTGATTGAAAACAGTCTCGATGCTGGGGCGCGAGCGATTCAGGTGCATCTGCGGGAAGGCGGGATTGCGGAGATCGTCGTGATCGACGACGGTCAAGGCATGGACGAGCAGGACGCTGCTTTGGCGTTTCGCAGGCATGCGACGAGCAAAGTCTATGAGCCGCGCGATCTCGTCCGTATCCGCACGCTTGGATTTCGCGGGGAGGCGCTGGCGTCCATTGCGGCCGTGGCACGCGTCCGCTTGACGACGCGCGCAGTTGGAGCCGAAACGGCTGTGCGCGTAGCCGTCGACGGGGGTGAGATGGGACCGCTGGAAAAGGTCGGTGCACCTGTGGGTACGCGCATTGAAGTACGCGATTTGTTTTATAACACGCCGGCCAGGTTGAAGTACTTGCGCACCGTGCAGACGGAACAGGCGAGATCCGTGGAAGTCGTGCAGCAGGCGGCTTTGTCGCGAGCCGATGTTGCGTTTTCCTGCCAAACAGAGCATCATATTTTGTTTCAGACGCCTGGCAATGGGGATGTGCGGGCGGTGCTTGCCGCGTTGTACGGCGTCGGCGAGGCCAAGCAGATGCTCGATGTGCATGCGGCGTCAAACGATTATCGCGTTTACGGGGTGATTGGACGCCCGACGCAAGCCCGCTCCTCCCGAGGTTACGCGCATCTTTTTGTCAACGGTCGTCCCATCCGCCACCCGGGCATTCATCAGGCAGTCGTTCAAGGCTATCAAAATCGTCTCATGGTGGGCAAACATCCGATGTATGCGCTATACATCGAGATGGATCCGAGCCTGGTCGACGTCAACGTTCACCCGCACAAGGCAGAGGTCCGCTTTAGTGAGGAGCCGGACGTGACGCGGTTGGTCAGCCAGGCTGTGGCTACAGCACTTGACGGCACCTTGCTTGCCGCGACGGTTCGCACTCGGCAACCGCAGGTGACATCTGTTCAGCCACTGGCGTTAGACTGGCGGGGTGCAAGGGATGCGCAGGCGGCACCGGCAAGGTCGTCCCAGACGCCTGTACAGAGTGAAAAGGCGGTTCGCGAAGGCTTGACGGAAGTGTATCGTCCGAATGAGTCTGCGTCGAAATCTGGATTCCCAGGCCAAGCGAAGGACCAAGTCGGAGATCCACTTGCGCATGAGGAACCTGGTGCGGATGTAACAAATCCGCATGAGACGATTCGCGACGAGCGGCCGACAGAATGGTCTTTACGCCCCATTGGGCAGGCACTAGGAATGTACATACTCGCAGACGACGGGGAATCGCTGTATATCATCGATCAGCACGCGGCTCACGAGCGCGTGCTATACGAAGATTTTTTGCAGAAATTGCGCGATCGTGGAGTCTTTGCGATGCCTTTGTTGGCGCCTCTCGAATTGACCTTACCACCGGTCGCGTTCGAGCGGGCTATGGAGGTACAACAAGAACTTGCCAACATGGGATTGACATACGAGCCGTTTGGCGCGCAGCAGGTTGTCGTTCGGGCTGTTCCAGACATATGGCAGGGACTCGATGTGCAACGTTTGGCTGTCGAGGTATTTGACGACCTAAAGGCGCTGCAGGGAGACGGTGTGATCGAACAGATGCGCCTATCTGTCGCGACGCGCGCGTGTAAAGCGGCGATCAAGGCCAACTGGACGCTATCGCAGCCAGAAATGGAGGCGCTCTGCAGGTCCTTGGTCAAATGCCAAGATCCGTTTCATTGCCCGCATGGGCGCCCCATTTTTGTGCGAATGACCAACGGGGAATTGGAACGTGCATTTCGGAGGATTGTCTGATGGCGGTCTCGGATGCGGAGTTGATAGCGCAGGCGGTTGTGACCACGCCTCGCGACCCGGTTCTTTGGCAGGTCGCCAGAGCTACAGAGCTTGCCCGGATATTTCGGCTTCCTTATGTGAAGCGCGGGGATAGCAGCCTGGACCAGCTGCTAGAACGGTTTTCGGCCGTAGTCGCGGTTGCGGATCCGGTGCGCATCCACATGCGGGGCTCGTCGCATGCGCTGTTTTTTCACCCGAGTATGGCAGCTCAGCGGCTGGATCGACGCCGTCGCCGCGGTGAACCAGACCGGCTGTTACGCGTGGCAGGCGTACAGCCGGGCGACGTGATCGTCGATGGCACGTTGGGACTCGCCAGCGATGCCATCGTCTTCGCCGATGCTGTTGGAATGAACGGCCACGTCGTGGGCATCGAGCAATCGGCACTGGTGGCAAGACTCATGCAGGCCGTACAGCACTGTGGATGCAAGGCGTACCCCGAGGCGGCCGATTTGTTGCGGCGGATCGAGGTGCTGGAGTGTGACCATCTCACTTGGCTGCGGGAGCAGCCTGACGACAGTGTCGACGTGGTGTACTTCGATCCCATGTTTCGACAGCCGACTGCGGATTCCCCGTCGATCGCGCCGCTTCGCCAGGCGGCTTCGCCACAGCCATTGCGCGATGAGGTCATCAGCGAGGCGCGTCGCGTCGCTCGGCGTGCGGTGGTGGTCAAGGAACGGCCGCAGTCCGGGGTATTTGAACAGTTTGGGCTGACGCCGGATCGACCTCGTGGGCAGTTCGCGTACGGCGTGTGGAGGAAGTACATATGAAGCTCATTTCCATCGTTTGTATTGTAGGGCCAACGGCAATTGGCAAGAGTGATCTCGCGGTTGCGGTGGCTAAGCGGTATGGTGGGGAGGTGGTTTCGGCCGACTCCATGCAGGTGTACCGCGGTATGGATATCGGCACGGCCAAGCTGACAAAGGCGGAGATGGACGGTGTTGTGCACCACCTCATTGACATCGTGGATCCGGCGGACAAGTACACAGCAGCGCGCTGGAAACATGCGGCCGATGCGGTTATCTTAGACATTGCAGGGCGCGGTCACCTGCCTGTCGTCTGTGGCGGAACAGGCCTTTATATTCGTGCTCTTACAGACGATCTCGATTTTGTCGACGCGCCAGAGACGGACGAAATCCGCGCATATTGGCAACAATACTTGGTCGAACACGGCCCAAGGGCTCTTTATGAGGTACTGCAGCAACGTGATCCAGCGCGCGCCGAGCAGTTACACCCAAACGACGTCAAACGCGTCATTCGTGCTCTCGAGGTGGCAGATGCTGCTGATGCCCCCATGTCTGCAAACTATGACTGGTCTGTCCGTGGCGGTCGTTATCGCACATTGCTCATCGGCCTCACCATGGAGCGGGACGCATTATACCGACGCGTCGATCAGCGCGTGTTGCACATGTGGCAAGCCGGGCTTCCAAACGAGGTACGGCGCCTTTTGGCATCAGGCCTTTCGCCGAGTGCCACCTCGCTACAGGCTATTGGCTACAAAGAAGTGGTTGCCATGCTGGCCGGCGAAGTTGGCGAACTTGAGACGATTGCGACCATCCAACGCAATACCAGGCGCTTTGTTAAGCGGCAGTTGTCATGGTTCCGCCGCGATCCGCGGGTGGTTTGGTTCGAGAAGACGGAATCTGGCGACTTTGCATCAGGTGAAGAGACGCGATTATGGACCACGATTGACGACTTTTTGAAGGAGAATTCACAATCTCCCCCGAATACATAATAGACCTGCAGAATGGAGTGTGAACGAACGATGTCCAAAACCCCATTGAATATTCAAGATACATTTTTGAACCAGGTGCGCAAAGATCGCATTCCTGTGATTGTGTATCTCGTAAACGGCTTTCAAATCCGCGGTATCGTCCGGGCGTTTGACAATTTTACGATTGTTGTCGAGGCGGACGGCAAGCAACAGATGATCTACAAGCATGCTATCTCCACGTTCATTCCCATGCGCCAAGTGACTTTGACGCAAGCCGAACCGGCTGCCGATGGGGATGCGGGGAACGCCTGAGGTCCATGAGCCGTGAAAGTGAATTCTTTGTCGATGAGGTGGTTGACAAAGGAGGCCTTTCTGTGCTAACTTAATACCTGTCGCCACGGTGCCAGCGTAGCTCAGTAGGTAGAGCAACTGACTTGTAATCAGTAGGTCGCGGGTTCGATTCCTGTCGCTGGCTCCAGTTTTGGAGGGATACCAAAGTGGCCAAATGGGGCGGACTGTAAATCCGTTGCGGAATGCTTCGAAGGTTCGAATCCTTCTCCCTCCACCAAGTCTATAGGGGCGTAGTTCAGTTGGTAGAACGGCGGTCTCCAAAACCGCATGTCGTGGGTTCGAATCCTGCCGCCCCTGCCAATTCCATTTGGGGGTATAGCTCAGCTGGGAGAGCACCTGCCTTGCAAGCAGGGGGTCGTCGGTTCGAATCCGTCTACCTCCACCAAATGTTCCTCGATAGCTCAGCGGTAGAGCATCCGGCTGTTAACCGGAGGGTCGTAGGTTCGAATCCTACTCGGGGAGCCATTTTTATGTGTTGCTCCCATAGCTCAGTTGGCAGAGCGCATCCATGGTAAGGATGAGGTCACCAGTTCAAGCCTGGTTGGGAGCTCCAGTGCGGGCGTTTAGCTCAGTTGGGAGAGCATCTGCCTTACAAGCAGAGGGTCGGCGGTTCGAGCCCGTCAACGCCCATCATACAGAAATGTTGAAATCCCTTGTTCAAGAAGGGGTTTTTTTTATTGTAAGCTAGTATTGTGACATTGCAGAATCCTCTAGGGACACTCATCGGTGGAGAGGGATGAAGATGGAGCATCTTTTGGTCGAAACGAAGGAAGGCGTGCGTACACTGACATTGAACAGACCTGAACGTCTGAATGCCATCCATGAACCACTAAGTTGCGAGATTATTCAGGCGTTTGAGGAGGCCTCTGCTGATGACGAAGTCCGTGTCGTCGTCGTTATGGGGAGCGGCCGTGGTTTTTGCGCTGGGCTTGACCTGGTAGACTTTTCACAGGGACAATCATCCGCAACATCGAGGCACCATCATTTGGACGAACTGGGCTGGGTGGGTCGGCAGGCATTGGCGATTGTGCACTGTGATAAACCGGTGATCGCCGCGGTAAATGGGATTGCAGCTGGTGCTGGACTTGCGTTGTCTCTGGCCTGTGACATGCGTTTTATGTCGGCAAGTGCACGGCTCACAACGGGGTACATCCGCCGTGGTCTAAGCCCTGACGCAGGTATGACGTATTTTCTGCCGCGGTTGGTCGGACAGGCAAAGGCTTGTGAACTCATTCTGACAGGACGGGATATCTACCCCGAGGAAGCGGAACGAATTGGACTGGTAAATGGGATTTTCTCCGATGATGAGTTCCACGAACAGGTTTTACATGTCGCACGGGAACTGGCGTCTGGCCCGCCAATCGCGATGACATTCTCGAAAAGACTGCTTGTTGCAAGTCTTGATGCGGATTTGACAACGATTCTTAAACAAGAGTTTAGTCTGATTAAGCAATGTTTCGGTACGAAAGATGTGCAGGAAGGGATCCAAGCCTTTATTGACAAACGAAAGCCTGTATTTCGGGGAGAATAGCTCAGTGGCTGCTTTCGCGAGCCAATTTCGTGGAGGGAGCGGGGAATAAGAGTATCTAGACCAGCTGCGCATGGTCATCAGCCTCCCGTGGGTGCAGACGAACAGATTGAGCGTCACGGGAGGTCTTTTTAGGTCTGATCGCCTTTTTCAAATTCGTTCAGTCACGAAAGGTTGTTGCCGAGGGAAACCCTTGTTTTCACGTCAATCGTTGCGCCAATTCCAAAATTACGCCCTCCGGTCCACGAACGAAGCATAGCTTATAACTTTCTTGATACTGTTGTACCTCGCTAAAAAGTTCTATGCCTTTCTTTTTCAGGTTGTCGACGATGTTATCGATATCTTCCACCACAAATGCAAGATGTCGGATGCCCAGTGTATTGATCTTGGGCTTTGAGATCTCAGGTTCATCAGATGGCGCTTTATATTTGACAAGTTCAATCCATGTTTGTCCATCTGCTGTTCCCAATGCAACACACGCAGTTTTCACACCCGTAAGGCCAAGAACGTGATCCAACCATTCTCCTTCCATTTCCCATTCCGCTTGTACCACAAGCCCTAAATCAACAAAAAAGGATGTAGCGGCTTGGAGATCCTGAACATTGAGACTCACGTGGTCGATCCGATGAACCTTCATATTTTATCTCCTGTCGTCCAGGGCGAGAAAAACCCTTCCTTCCTGGAAGTATCTTGTACATGTTTGCATGTTATCACATAGGCGGTTGTTTATGTAGCTGTTTGTGCATATCGCAAAGGATAGGTCCGTGCATATAATCGGCTATGTCGCTGTCGTCTGGAGGGAGACTCGTGGTACAACCGATGCAATCGCAGCAGTCCTGGCGACGCGCGGAAGAATCCGCGCGGCATGGATTGTTCGTATTCTTAATTCTCCTTACGTTGGCCAACCTCGACATCATGGCACGCTCAACGCGCCGTGAACAAGAGAATGCGACAAAAGAATGGGTGGCCTGGGGTGTGGTCTTTGTCCTTCTAGCGTTTTTCATCATTGTCCCGGAACAAGAACAGATTCAGGCTAGGGTGGCGGCGGCTGGACGCTAAGCCAGGCGCCTAATACCCGTACATAAAATGTCCTTCGAAATGGCATGGATAAGATCCGAGAACGTCATTTGGAGGAATATGTGATATGCAGCAGTATGTCGAACCGGCTCCGACGCAACCTGTCAGTCGTAATCTGCAGGACAACGTCAATTACATTAATCAGTTGCTTGGCATCGGCACCACATGGGACATCATGGCCAAGCCGTTCCGCTACGGCAAACTCAATATGATGTCGTATGTGACAAACGGCTTTTTCCTCACGATGAACGTCGTCCTGATCCTCGACAGTTTTCATAAATGTGTCGAAGAATTTGAACGGCAACATGAGGGCGAGGACTACACGATTGAGGACCTTGTTTTTTACTTGAACACGCATATCGACTTTGTGCAGGTTCAAGTTATTGACCAGATGTCGGACGCGGTGCGATTCATTTTATCGGGGCCGTTGGTCACGTTTATCGATGGTTACGATAAGGTGTTGAATATCGACACCCGCGTCTATCCGATGCGCAGCATTTCACCGCCGATGATCGAGCGCGTTGTCCGGGGCAACCACGACGGGTTTACGGAAACGATGTTGATGAACACGACGCTCATCCGGCGCCGTCTGCGCGACCCAAGACTGCGCAACGAACTGTACCAGATTGGTGATCGCGGGCAGACGGACGTCAGTTTGATGTATATCAAGGATGTTGCGGATGAGGACACGGTGGCTTCGATTCGCGAGCTCATTCGCGGAGTTAAGACAGGCGGTATGATGATGGGGGAACAACAGTTGGTCGACTTGATCGGCAAGGTCAAGTGGAACCCATATCCCATTGTCCGTTACACGGAACGTCCAGATGTCGCAGCGACTGCACTTCTTGAGGGACAAGTTTGTATTGTCGTCGATACGACGGCGGAAGTCATCATTGCGCCAACGACGTTCTTCCAGCACATTCAGCATCCTCAGGAATATCACTCTTTCCCGCTCGTCGGTACCTATTTACGTTGGGTGATCGCAATTGCGGTGTTCATGAGTATCTTTTTGCCTGGCGTGTTTTTGTTGGCGAACCAACACCCAGGAATCCTTCCGCATTGGGCGCTGTTCTTTATGGCGACTCGAAACGATCCGATGCCGTTATGGGCCGAATTGCTATTGGCGGAGTTCGCGCTCGACGTCTTACGGTTTGCCGTCCTCAATACGCCTGTGACGATGTCGTCAGCCATCGGCATTGTGTCGGCATTATTGTTCGGCCAATTTGCCACCACGATCCACTTGTTGCAACCGGAAGTTCTGGTGTACATGGGCTTTGTCATGATCGCGCAGTATGCGACGACCTCGTTTGAACTGGCATCGGCCAACCAATTGTCACGGTTGTGGATCATGTTATGGACGGCGGTGCTCAACTGGGGTGGGTTTATTATTGGTACGGTTACGTGGCTGGCTTTGCTCCTGTTCACGAAGTCGTTTGGCAAGCCGTACTTATGGCCGTTGATTCCGTTCCGCTGGAAGAATGGTCTGCGCGACCTCGTTGTCAGGTGGCCCAGTCAGGACCTTGCAGGTGTACCCGAAATCCTCAAACGCAAGCGCGGGCGTTTGAAATAATACAGAACGGCGGAGCTGTGTAAGCCCCGCCGTTTTTAAGTACTGGAAGATTTAAAACATTCGTTTGACAGCCGATAGATGGTTATACCAATACGATCCGGGAGCGACGCTGAGATAGCCTACTTTCGCAAGCCCTCCGCCACATTGAATCATTTGGCCGTTGCCGACATAAATGCCGACGTGCCCGCCGTCGTTAAAGCACAATAGGTCACCTGGTTGCATGTCGGAAATGGGAACAGGTGTACCGACCGATTGATATTGCTTTATAGATGACGTCGTAAACGAGTATCCCAGCGCGTGATGGTACACATACTCTGCGAAGTTGGAGCAGTCAAACCCATATTGTCCGCGATCTTCGTTGTGATCAAGCCGATAGGGAGTGCCCAATTTGCTTTGTGCAACTTGCAATATTGCGGCAAATTTCGCGGCGTTGGACGCCGTGATGGGGGCAATCGGCGTAATCGAGGGATCAAGCGTCACGCCAGGTGGCAAGGAGAAAATAACTTGATTCACTTGCTTCGTGTAGTAGGAGGTTGTCGTGATATACCCGGTTTTTCCGTCCGGAGCCTGTACATGATACCAATAGCGATTCCCACCAGCAAGAAGCTTTAATTCTGTGCCTACAGGTTCCAACTGAATGCGGCCAGAATAGAGCCTTGGCTGTCGAATGATATAAGCACTATGCAGAACTTGCACAGCGGGTTGTGTCACGCTTTGTCCACCGCTGGTGGGGCTGCCTCCAACGCCTGCCGACGTGTTTGCCATAGCTACGGAACTGCCCAGCGACAGAGCTGCACATGCGGCGACAATGGATGCAGATACGGCTTTAAGCTTCATGCCAAGTGCCTCCCTCTATCTTTGGTTTGCTATTCGATGAACGGGATGGAAAGTCAACAATCCCATTCCAGTAACGGATCTCATGGATTCATTTTGGTATTCTGAGATCTCGTTTCCTTTCCGATCATAGCATGCGTATAACTTTCATGGGATATATAAATGGTAGAATAAGAGGGAATGTGAGGATCAATTTCCTTGCGGCGTTTCCGTGATGTTTCCAAGCGGGGCGTCGTGATGGTGATGTTCCAAACAAAATTCGGTATAGTGGTCATGATGGATAGCTTTTTGGAGGTGGCGTGTTTGATTCTTGTGACGGGAGCAGCTGGGTATATCGGATCGCACACATGCGTCTCGCTGTTAAATGCAGGCTACGACATTGTCGCGATCGACAACTTTGCCAACAGCAAGCCGGAAGCACTATCGCGTGTGCAGGAGATCACCGGCAAGACGTTTTCCATACATAGTGTGGACATGCTCAATCAGGAGGATTTGGATGCCGTCTTTGCGGAGAGCAACATTGAAGCGGTCGTTCATTTTGCAGGTCTCAAGGCGGTCGGCGAATCGGTTGCACAACCTCTGCGCTACTATGAAAACAATCTTGTGAGTACCATCAATCTGTGCAAGTCGATGCAAAAACATGGGGTCAAAAAGATTGTTTTCAGTTCCTCTGCGACCGTATACGGTGCGCAAGAACAAGTTCCGTTGCGCGAAGACATGCCAATTGCGCCTGTCAATCCGTACGGGCAGACGAAGGCGATGATCGAGCAAATTTTGCGCGATTTGGCTGTTGCGGACGAGCAATTTGGTGCGGCACTGCTTCGGTATTTTAATCCTGTGGGTGCGCATGCCAGCGGTCGTATCGGGGAGGACCCACAAGGAATTCCGAACAACCTCGTACCCTATGTCGCGCAGGTTGCCGTCGGTAAACGTGCGGAATTGACCGTTCATGGTGGCGATTACGATACACCTGATGGGACAGGAATTCGCGATTACATTCACGTGATGGACCTGGCGGATGGGCACGTGAAAGCCTTGGCTTGGGTGATGAACCATACCGGTGCGGAGGCTTTCAACCTGGGTACGGGCAAAGGTTCAAGCGTTCTTGAAGTCGTCCACGCGTTTGAACAGGCGTCCGGGGTGCGCATTCCTTACCATATCGGACCGCGGCGGCCAGGAGATGCGGCGCGCAGCTTTGCCGATCCGACAAAGGCACAGCGGATCCTCGGTTGGCAAGCCACGAAATCACTGGCCGATATGTGTGAGGACACTTGGCATTGGCAAAGCCAAAACCCAAACGGGTACGGCGAATAAGTCCCGCTGGTCCTCAGGTAAGAAAGGGCATGCGCCCCATGGCATATGCCAACAGAGGCCCGATAAACGGAATTTTGACGAGCTGCTCCGGGCGTGCGATCCGCAAGTATACCGCGACGATAAAGTATACGAGGATACCGACGATCCCGGAGCAAGCGACTTGCAACCAGGGCGTGGCAAAGCGGAATGCATGCTGGATTTCGTGGATGGGAATTGACGCGGCCGCAGCAGCAATCAGCATTTTTCCGATATTCGTGAAGTTGATCCACAAGGTCACATAGCGGCGGACACACAAGATGCTCAGCATGCAGCTGACGATCCCGCTAATCGCCACGGCGGTTGCCACACCGTAAATGCCGTCGTGCGCGATCGCGACGAAATAATAGATGCCTGCGATCCGGATCGAACTTGTCACGACGGAGATAAAAGTCGAGACGGCGGCTTTGTTTAGTCCTTGCAGAACGGCTGAAAGAGGGTCGAGCACGTACAAAAACGCGCATGTCGGCGCCAGATAGGCAAGAAGGTCACCAGCGAGGTGATCGCGATAAATGGTGAGCGCAGCGTCGTGCCCGGCGAGCATGAAGAACATCATCGCTGGAAATGCAATGAATGCGGTGGCTTGCACAGCTTGATTCAAACGACGCGTCACCAGCCGTTCGTCCCGCAACGCGGCGGCTTCGGAGACCGCGGGTATGACGACGGACGAAATGGCCGAGGAGAGCACGGTTGGCAAGAACAAAAGCTCCATTGCCATCGCGAACGCACCGTACAACGTCGTTGCACTTGTCTTGGCAATTCCAGACGCAGCAAAGGCGGCGTACATAACAGCCGGCTCCGCGGCAAATGCCACAATGCCAATGACGTTGGTCATCGTCGTCGGGGCTGCAACGGCAGCGAGATCGCGAACGACGCCATCTGCTTTGCCCACGGTTGACGACGGCAACCGCCCATCCCGGGGTGTGAGTGCATATCGATCGCGGCGTATGTATTTCCAGAGCATGAACAGGTAGCCGGCTGTTTCGCCGAGGCCTGCCCCCATCATAATCCCCAGTGCCCCGTAGGCAATTCCGTAATGATTCAACCAAATGACAAGTGGGATGGTCGCCGCTGTTCGAACCGCCGTTTCGACGACCCACGCCGCAGCTGGCGGCGTCTGGTTTTGAATCCCCATGTAATACCCAGCCATCACCGAGGATAAACAAACGACCGGGATCCGAAACATCGCCCCAATGAATGCAGGGATTGCGCGGGGATCCAACCAATGGCGTCCGATATCGGGCGCGATCGCCAGCGCGGCAATGCAAACGCTCGTCGACAGGATGAGCACCGTAACGTTGGCTATTCGCCACGCTCTACGGGCTTTCCCGTAACGCCCGAGCGCCAGGTTCTCGGCAATGACTTTCGAGAGAGCAGGTGGCAGAGCGAACGTCGAGATCGTGAGAAGAAAGAAGAACAGCGGGTTGATGGTTTGAAACAGTCCAAACCCTTGAGCCCCCAACTGTCTGGCGATGACAATCTGAATGGTCATCGCCATTGCCTTGGTCGCGACGCCTGCTGCGGCCATCACGACAGCGCCTTGGAGAAACGACTGTTTTGGCATAGCTATCCCTTCAATCGCTCTAGATTGCATAGATAGGGTATGTCCGAAGGCGCGGACAAAGACCACAAGAACATATTTTCACCTGCCACAAGCCCATATGGATGGACAATCTAAGCAATAGCCAGGTTCTTGAAGTGAATTTGAAGCAGGTGCTTTAGTTTACCCGGTAGATAACCAGACAGACGCCGCCCACAGGGGTGGCTTTGATTTCGGGAGATTTACTGGGGGTGAGTCTTTATGCAACGAACAAAGTGGGTTGTAGCGAGCATGAGTCTCGGCTTGTTACTTGCCGCAACAGGCTGTGCTACGGATATGGCGGCAGACAGGGCAGGGGAGGCCGATATTCATCCGAAAGTCAGCACGGTGTCAGATGTGGCGAACAGTACCGAAACCACTGGCGACGAAACCCATGCGACCGCTGCGACACAACAAGGTGGCTCGACAGCGCCTTCTTCGGCCGATGAGCAGACTATGTTATATAACACGCACAAACCGCCGCAAGTGTACGGCATGCGCAAATTCCCGTATCCGTACCAGGCCATGCTGGCCATCTCGTCGGATGCGGATAGCGAAACGCTGCGCAAGTTCAATTTGGTGCACGAATTTATCAACACGACGCAGATGACGCCGCTTGGCCGGGGACTCGGTCTCGACTTTGCCGATTCATTTTTTATGTACAACGGCAACAATGAGCCAGGTTACGTCGATATCAACCACGAGCCGATGGCTGACGAATTGTCATATTTCAAAGGCGTATCGGACAAACCCTATGCGGCGAGTATTATCAATCACTACATTCATGTCGGCTGGATTGATACCATGCACACCTATGGCGATTTCAGCAGGGTCAATCCGAACCAGACCTTGTTCACGCGGCAGTTGGCTGAACAGGCCATAGAGGCGTTAAAGGCAAACGGCGATGTCATTACCGTGTGGACCGATCACGGCAACAAGTCTAACGTAGATAATTTCGGGAACTACGGTAAGTCTACGTTTTATTCGTATCAACAAGGCGCCAATCCGTGGTCCAAGTATTACCATACAGACTTGACCATTCCCTATGGCATTCGATTTGTGTGGCCGGACTCATCGAGCGATGAGTTTGGCATGAAGTCGATGATTTATCCGTTGATGTTGCCAGATGGACAACGGGTATGGGGATTTTGGCGGTACACAAACGTCGGGTATACCAAAAAGGGAGACCCGGAGTGGGACTGGACGCCATTCAATCTTGACGAGCAGTTGACGCCCGCGCATTTTGCGCAAATTGAGCGGGAGCACGAGTACTCCATTGTAGCTCAACATTTGTCGGGAACGAATTATCCTGGCGTTCTCCCGAAAAGTGCGGTCGAAGCGCTGCGCCTGTTGGCGGCACAATACCACGAAGGGAAAATTCTGGTCACGCGTACCAGCCGCTTGTTGACCTATAATGTGGCGCAGCAGTACGTCTGGTACGATGTCACGTACGGGCAGGGAAAGGCCTACATTCATATTCGAGCCATTCTCGATCCGGTCTTTGGGAAATATGTTCCCACTATCGATGAGATTCGTGGTCTGACATTCTATACGTCCAATCCAGCCGAAACGGTGCTTGAGATTGGCAACACGCCAATACCTGCGCAGTTCGTACAGGACAACCACAGTGATGGCGTCCACCCAAGCGTGGCCATTACATGGTGGCCGGTCGACACGACCAACTACGCAGAAACGGCGCCAGGCGTGAAATAACTCCATTTATTCGCGATAAGGTAAAAAGGCTCGGGAAGGCGTGCATGGGCTTCCAGGGCCTTTTTTATATGGGCGATCACCCATCTTTCACTTCGCGCATAGGTTGTCGAAGCGGTGACCACAATCATCACAACGACGGAATGCGGGGTGGTCCTTACATGAGATTGACAAATGGCAATCGGCCACAGCCTCCCAATTGGAAGTCTGCACATGGCGTGATCGAACAGTATGAGCGCGGACAAATCGCGTTATCAGAAGCACTACAACAGCTCACTGGTGAACCAGTGCCGCCGCAAGGCGGCCGTGAACCGGCCATCGAAAAAGAAAGGCTACAGTCGCTGCTCGCGGAGTTGGACGAATTGATTGGTCTTGATGAAGTAAAACGCGTCGTCCGCGAAATCTTTGCTTTTGTCTATATTCAACAGTTGCGCACGCGGCAGCATCTAAAAGCTGAACCTGTGGTACTTCATATGGTGTTCTTCGGCAACCCCGGAACTGGGAAGACGACCGTTGCTCGCATCTTGGCACGCTTGTTCCACGAGTGTGGGCTGTTGGCCGAAGGCCATCTGGTGGAGGTGGAGCGTGCAGATTTGGTCGGTGAATACATCGGCCATACGGCGCAAAAGACGCGTGAGTTGATCAAGAAGGCGCTCGGGGGCGTTTTGTTTATCGACGAGGCGTATTCGTTAGCACGGGGGGGAGAGAAAGATTTTGGCCGTGAGGCCATCGACTGTTTGGTTAAGACGATGGTTGAAATGTCGCGTGTTTCACCACGGCGCAGATCTTGCGTGCAAGCCGCGGGTGCACGTTTGCTCCTCGCGGCTTGCTACACACCGTGTTTTATTGAAGTTCGGCGTTCACGTACTGGACTAACGCATCCGCACTCGCGATGGTCTTGATTTGTTGGACAAAGTCTTCATGCATCAACTTGCGGGCTAGCTTGGACAAGATTTTTAGGTGTTCACCCGCCGCATCTGCCGGTACGAGAATGACAAACAACGTATCCACCGGAGCGCCGTCGAGGCTGTTCCAGTCAACGGGATTCGCCAATCGTGCAAACAGTAGTGTTGGCTCTTTTACAGCGTTCGATTTTCCATGGGGAATGGCGATGCCTTTGCCAAAGCCGGTTGTCCCTTCTTGCTCGCGATCCAAGACGGCTTGGACGACGGCGTTGGCATCTCCAATCCGCCCTGTACTAGCCGCCACGGCTACCACTTTGCGAATGGCGTCCTCCTGGCCGTCCGCTGTCACGTCATAAAGCACATGTTGTGAATCTAACATACAGTTTCATTCCTTTTCCGTTCAGTATAAAAATTTCAAAACGAAGATCAGAGGGTCGAGGTCAAAATGGCGGTTAAGGCTCGTACCGCTTCTTCTTCATCTTGTCCATCTGCCTTGACGAGTACTTGTGTACCTTTGGCAACGGCAAGGCTTAAAATCCCAAGAATGCTTTTACCATCCACGCTTTTGTCCCCTACCTGCAAAGAAATATGCGAAGAGAAGCGCTGTGCGGCGCTGACGAACTCCGAGGCTGGACGTGCGTGTAAGCCCGACTCCAACTGGACAACAACACTTTGTTCCTTCATCGTGCAAGTCACCCTCATTTCAGTTGATCATTCATGTGCGCGAGTGTGCGCGAATGCGCAGTTATTTGGTTCAACCGCGCAATGTGTCGACTTTTGACTATAAAGCGTTTTCACCATCTCCAACAAACCATTGACACAATCAAATTCTACACCATATAATGAGCGCATTCAATAGAATATGAGCAAATATACTCACGCGTCATGACGGTTTGTGCTTGAAATGGAGGTGAATCCGTTGTTCGCCGATGAGCGAAAGGCTCAAATTGCCGCGTATGTGCAAACCCATAAGAGCGTCACGGTGTCGATGCTGGCTCAGATGTTGGCGACGTCAGAATCGACCATTCGCCGAGATCTGCAGGAACTTGAGGAACATGGCCACCTTCGCCGCACGCACGGCGGCGCTATCGCTGTCGAAGTCGCTTCCTTTGAACCGACTTGGCAGGAGAAACATGTGCGGCATGCGCAGGAGAAGGTACGCATCGCGCGCTGTGCGATAAAGCGGATCGCACCTGGGCAGACAGTTCTGCTCGATGGCGGCACGACGACCTACCAAATTGCAAAACAGTTGTCTATCGACGGTGTAACCGTTATCACCAACAGCATCGATATTGCCGCGGAGCTCTCCATGCGGCCTGGCGTTCATCTCGTCGTTCTTGGTGGCGAATTTCGCAACACGACTGGCGCGCTGGTCGGCCCGTTCACTGAACAAATGCTGTCTGGTGTGCACGTCGATATTGCCTTCATCGGTGCCAACGGCGTGGATCCGACTGGCATTACAACACCCAACACGCTCGAGGCAGCGACCAAGCGCGCGATGGTGGCATGTGCACAGACCGTGTGCGTTGTGGCGGATAGTAGCAAATTTGGTCAGGTCAGCTTTGTCCGAGTTTGCGAATGGAAGGACGTCGATGTTCTATACAGCGATGCGCCTCTTCAAGATCCGGAGTTGGCTGGTGTTCTACAAAGAAACGACGTCATCTACGCCTATGATGCGCAGGACGCCGAGTGATAAGGGAGACAGCTATGAGTGACAGAACATGCACCCGGGTTGCATCTGATGTTCCTGTTTTGACCGTAACCATCAATCCAGCGATCGACGTTTTCATTCATGTCGATGAACTTGCGGCGGGAACGCTTCATCGTGTGCCAGCGCCGATCCAGCAGGTCGGAGGCAAAGGGATTAACGTGTCCCGCACGTTGCATGCCCTAGGTCAGGCGAGCATAAGCCTCGGATTCGTCGGTGGCGCACGAGGGGACTGGCTCGAAGCACAGCTTGCCGATATGGTAACCGAATTTACGCACATACGTGAACAAACGCGCATGAATGTGAAAGTGATTGAAACGGACGGTCGCTTAACTGAGTTTAACAGTCCAGCCCCCGCCATTGCAGATAGCGAGTGGCAGTCGTTTCGTCACACCCTGCAACGTCACTTGCCGCACGCGAAATGGCTGGCGCTGTGTGGCAACGTACCCGATACCGTCGATCCGGCTTTTTATCGCGACGCAATTCGTCTGGCTGCCGACCATGGGGTGCGCTGTGTCCTCGACGCCAGTGGTGAGGCCTTGCGCTTGGGCGTGACGGCGAAGCCATTTTTGGTCAAGCCCAATCTTGTCGAACTAGCGGAATTGACAGGTCATGAGGTGATTGAGCCAGAGGACGCAATGGACGGTGCGATGCAATTGGTGCGCACCGGGATTGAACTTGTTGTCGTGTCGATGGGTGGGGATGGCTTGATTGCTGCGACTGCCAAGGAACAGTGGGTCGCGCGTGTACCGAGCGTGCCGGTCGTATCATCCGTGGGTGCGGGCGACGCCGTTGTAGCTGGACTTTTATACGGTTTATCTCAATATTCGTCGCTTCGCGAAGCCGTTCGCTTTGCGGCCGCGGTGGGAACTGCAAAGGTGACCTGCGAAGGAACGAGCAATCCTTCGCGCGATGAAATCGATCACATTTTCCGCGATGTCGAAGTCGCGGCATGGAGGGGCTAAACATGGCAAAAATCGTGGCCATAACTGCTTGTCCGACAGGGATTGCGCACACGTTCATGGCGCAGGAAGCGTTGTTACAGGCTGGTAAGAAGAACAACGTCGAGGTGCGGGTCGAAACACAAGGTGCGAGCGGATCGGAAGACACGCTGACGGCTGCTGAGATCGCTGCGGCGGATGCTGTGATCATCGCGGCGGACAAAAAGGTGGAACTAGACAGGTTTGTCGGCAAGCGCATGTTGCAAACGTCCGTTTCGGCGGCCATTAAGGAGCCCGAAACGCTACTCGCTCAGGCTTTGGATGCGCCGGTCTATGGCGATGCGACACAGGCGTATATGGACGACATCGCTGCCCAAAAGGCCGCCAAAAATCAAGGTACTCCGGCTGTTTACCGCCACTTGATGAACGGGGTATCCAGCATGTTGCCGCTCGTCATCGCCGGCGGCATCTATATCGCATTGTCCACCGCCATCGATATCAACGGTAAAGCCTCGCTCGCAGTGGCGTTTGACAATATCGGCGGGGGTTCGGCCTTTAAGCTATTCGTTCCCATTCTCGCGGCATTCATCGCGCAATCGATCGGCGATCGCGCCGCTTTTGCATCTGGTTTGGTCGGCGGTTGGATCGGCACCCAGGGCTTGATGTACAACGCCGGACCAAACGCCAGTGCAGGCTATCTTGGTGGCATCATCGCCGGTTTTTTGGCTGGTTATGTAACGGTTGGGATACGCAAATGGATTCGCGTTCCACGGACTTTCGAGGGCATTAAAACCGTGCTCATTACGCCGGTGTTGTCGGTTGGTATCGTGGGTCTGCTCATGATTTACGTGCTGGGGCACCCTATCGCGGCGTTGATGAGCGCTATCTCCAACGGATTGACGCATATTGGTGCGAGCGGATCGATTGGACTGGGATTGTTGCTTGGTTTAATGATGGCGTTTGACATGGGTGGTCCGTTCAATAAGGTCGCTTACTTCTTTGCCGTAGGGTTGCTTGGGACCCATACGGTCGAATCGGAGATGATTATGGCTGCCGTGATGGGCGCTGGCATGGTACCGCCGTTGGCCATGGCTCTCTCGACGTTTATCGCTAAACACAAATACACGCAAGAAGAACGTGACGCCGGTAAAGCGGCCATTATTCTTGGCGCATGTTTTATTACCGAGGGCGCGATTCCATTTGCCACGAAAGATCCACTTCGCGTGATCCCGTCCATCATGGTTGGGTCCGCTGTGACTGGTGCCTTGGCCATGCTCTTCCGTGTGACCAATCCTGCCCCGCACGGCGGCGTGTTTGTCTTCCCGCTGATTGGCCACTGGTATCTGTTCATCCTTGCCATCTTGATTGGCGTCGTGGTGGCCGGGTTGCTCGTGACCGCGCTCAAACGTCCGATCGCGCAGGCCGCGTAAGGAGGTTACGCCGTCTATCGCACATGTCGCACCTTCGTCGTGAGACCATAATATGCACGTCCCCGCCGGTTGACGGCGGGGATTTTTTCATCTCAGAGCGATCGCGCTGGTGCGATCGTTCTCATGGGGTGGGCCACCTGCTCGAAAGGCCATGAATGACGCGTTGCGCCTCTTGCATGACGTCCGAGATAATGTCGGCCACAAAATGCTCCGTGGCGAGCCGCACTCCCTGTCCCGCCCACATCGACATGTAATCGATCATGCCGAGCTCGGCGGCGCGTTTGCGGATTTCCTGTGTCATGTAATGCTGTATCGGATACGGGGGAATCGATGCATCGTAGGTGGCCAATTGTTCCATCCATTTTGTGCGAATGCCTCGCGCAAGTTTACCCGAGTAGGCCCTTGTGACGTCCGTGTCCGTTTCGATGGCTTGTTTCACACGCTCTTGGTACAGTGGGTGGGCGCCGCTCTCAGGCGAGGCGAGAAACGCCGTTCCCATTTGTACGGCAGCCGCGCCGAGTGCGAGTGCCGCCGCCAAACCGCGTCCGTCCATGACACCACCTGCAGCGATGACGGGAAGCGACACCGCATCAACCACTTGTGGGATCAACGCAAAGCTTCCGATAAGAGGCTCTTTGGCATAGGGAAGAAATGTGCCGCGGTGGCCGCCGGCTTCCGCACCTTGTACGACAATCGCGCTTGTGCCCACGCGCTCAAGTTCCAGCGCTTCTTCTACCGTGGTGGCCGTGCCAAGGGTCAAAATCCCCTGCTGTTTACAAGCATCCATCACTGCAGGAGCGGGTACTCCGAATGTGAAGCTAAATACAGGAACGCCTTCTTCGAGCACCACTTGCAGTTGGTCTTCAAATCGTGGCGGTTGCGGCACAGTATTGCTCATCGCGTCAAGGCCAAGCCGCGTGCGGATTGGGGCGAGAATTTCACGTATCTGTTTGAGATCGGCGGCATCTGAAGCAATTTCTTTCGGAATGAATAGGTTGACGGCAAACGGCCTGTTCGTGCGCGATTTTACGTGTCGAATCTGCTGTCGCAAGGCATCGGGTGACAAATAGCCCCCACCAATTGTGCCAAGCGCACCGCTGTTGGCAGCGGCGACCACCATCTCCGGCGTGGTGACGCCAGCCATGCCGGCTTGGACGATGGGCAAGGGTACACCTATTAATTGCGTAAAAGCTGTCTGCAAGCATGCCACCTCCAAGATTGGAACTACGTCAAGTATACGGTTTTGCGCGCGGTGCGTGGAAAGTTGGAAAAGCGGATGCTCATACGCTCCACCAGAGGAGCGTGAAGCGTATGCGTAAAGACCTTCATCGACTGCAGGTGATTGCACACGGGAGTGGCCACGGCAAATCGTTGACAGATGTGCTCTGGGATCTGTCAGGTGTCATTTCAGATGTGGCGCACAAGGCGGATGTGGCGTATGGCGAAGCCAGAATCAGCACTTGCAAAAAAATGCCCGATGAAACGGTCGGCGATCAGTCATGATCACTCTGCGCATCGACAAGTCCTTCACGAATCCCTTTCAGGGCGATGATATCGAGCGTCTGCAAACGCGCATCAAGGCAATCATCTACGCTCGTGTGTCGACGCATGGTCAGGCGCGCGACGGCTATTCGCTCGAGTCCCAGGTCGAGATGTGCGCCGCCTTGGCCAAGGAGCAACTTCACGTGGCGGAGGATGAACTGATAGCCGTGATCGAAGCTGGGGACAAAGGCGATGATCCCAATCGTCCCGCGCTCAACTTTGCTCTGTGGCTCGTCGACAAGGGCATTGGTCGCACTTTTATTTGTTTACACCCGGACCGCTTTGCGCGCGCCCTCCATTTACAACTTGTGGTGGCCGATAGAGTCTGGAGCGCGGGGTACGACCTGCACTTCGTCGAGACGGACGAAGTCGACCCGAACAATCCAGAATCGATGTTGCTGTTCAACTTGCAAGGTGCCATCGCACAGTACAATAAAGCTAAAATTCTGGCGAACTCCAGACGCGGCCGGCGGCAAAAGGTGAAGAACGGGAAAATTCCTGGACTCAGGCGGATTTACGGTTACACCTTCGATAAAGAAACTGACACGTTGCGTGAACATCCGGACGAGAAGGCCGTTTATTTGATGATGGTGGATTGGCTACTCAACGGGAAAGATGGCGTGGACATGAGTTTATCCGCGATCGCGCGGGAGTTGTCACTTCTCTCCATACCTGCTCCCAATGGCGACGTGTGGTATCAGGCCACGGTCAGTCGGATCCTTAAAAATCCGGTCTACATGGGCACATTTTATTACGGTAAGACGGAGTATAAGCAACACAAAGGGCGGATCGAGATTGTCAAGCGGCCTATGTGCGAGTGGCTAGCGGTCAGCGTGCCGGCGTTTATCGACGAAGCCACGTATGCGGCGATGCAGGCGAAGATGAGCCGTCTTAGGCACGCAAATCGTGGTTCAAGACCGCAAATACCCTCGTTACTCAAAGGCAAAGTGCGCTGTGGCCGATGCGGTGGTGCAGTTGTCACGGGTGCGCCGTCGCGCAGTAAGACGACGGGCGAGGTGATCCATCGCTATTATGTATGCAGCGGGAAAAGCCGGAAAGTCTACGAGGTCGGGACAGGGCGGGAGATGCATCGATGCAGAGGCCGCAATTGGCGGCAGGACGTGATCGATCAGTGCGTGTGGAGATATCTAGTGCACGTGATTCACGGCGCCGACGACGTACTGCAAGAGATTTTGGCCGATCGCGGCGATCCCGACGAGTGGGAAGTGCGTTTTAAGGAACGGGCGCTGGTCGAAGCATCGCTTCGTGAGAAACACGAGGAGCGTCGTCGCTGGATTCAATTGCGCGTGCGTGGGCGAATCTCCGACATGGAGTTGGACGCGGCTTTGCCGCCCCTCGAACAGGATATCAAACGCCTATCGCGGCGGCTTCACGACCTGGAAGATGCTTTGGCCCGCTTGCAAGATATGCGACAACAAGCTCGCGATGTGGCATCGTCCGTGGCCAACGTAAAGCGGTACATCGCGCAGGAACTCACCGATCACGAACGCCGGAAGTTGGTGAACAGGCTGGTTGAATGGGTCGTTCTACATGACGACGCGATCGAAATCATTACCGCCTGGGACTGCCCCCGGACTATTGTTTTTCAACCATCGTGAAGGGCATGGAGGACTACAAAAACCAGTTCATCACGATTCTTGCGGGATACGAGCGAGAGATGAAGTGGTTTTTGTCGACGAACCCAGGGCTGCCCAGTCGGTTTCCTATTCACATTCACTTTCCGGACTATGATGCCAACGCTCTCCTTGCGATCGCGAAGCAGGCCTTGGGCAAGCGGCAATATCGACTCACGGCCGATGCAGAAGCCAGGCTTCACCAGCACATCCGCGAGGCCCTGTCGAGTACCCGTGCCGAACCGTTCAGCAATGCACGATGGGTGCGCAACCTCGT
Source organism: Alicyclobacillus hesperidum subsp. aegles (assembly GCF_027923525.1). Taxonomy (NCBI): domain Bacteria; kingdom Bacillati; phylum Bacillota; class Bacilli; order Caryophanales; family Alicyclobacillaceae; genus Alicyclobacillus; species Alicyclobacillus hesperidum. The sequence goes on from NZ_BSBJ01000005.1 coordinate 150,066, forward strand.
CGAACAGGCAGTGCGTCGACAAGCCGTGCGCCTGTTTGCGGAAAAACACCCGCGCCGCGACGATTTGATGGTGCTCCAGGCGGCGGACTTTGCGGAGGTGGGCGTGCGATGAGCGGTGATATGCTGGTGGTCGGCCGTGTCAACGCAGGCAAAACGTCGATTTGTTTGCGCCTTGCCCGCCATCTCGGCCTGCGTGAATTGGCCTGGGTCGTCGAGCGCACGGACGGTGTCCGTGAACGTAGGAGAATGCCGATGTCGGAGGCCAACGCACTGTTGTCGTCAGAGGAGGAACATCGTACCCGGGCCTTACAGACGCTGTTATTGTCCGTGCCGAAAGGCAAAGGCGAGCACGTGGTGCGCATTGCTGACAGCGCCGGGCTGACCGAAGGTTTACATGCCGATGAAACGGTACGACGGGCCATGGGTCAAACGCTTCGCGCGCTGGTGGCCGCCAAAGGAGTATTGCACGTGGTGGACGCCGCAGCCGTCGGGCGAGCGTTGACGTTGTCGCAAACGGCGCCGTTTCACACACTAGATGAGCAGATGGTCGCCATCGGCCGGACGAAAGCCCAATATCTCATCCTCGCCAACAAGATGGATTTGCCGCTTGCGAAAGACGGGTATCGGTGGCTGATGGAGCATTGCGGCCCCATTCGCGTGCTTCCTGTCTCGGCGCGAGAAGGATCCGGCTTTCATGAGGTGAAGCGATATGTTTGGCGATTGGCTTGACCTTTTGCGCGCAGGGGCGGCGTTGTTGTTCGCAGGCGCGGCGGTCAAGTGGATGGACGACGCCCTAGATGTCGAATACGACATATGCCAAGGGAAGCGGACGCTCGCGGCTCGCTTTGGCAGAGCGACCCTGCCCTATTGCATGGTGCTGTTTGGCGTGGGCATGGCCTTTGATCTGCACGCTGCCCTGGCATGCTTTTTTGGCAGCTATGCCGCAGGCATGTTTGCGCGCCCGACGGAGCGTTTGCAGACGCGCCTTCCGGCCTGGGCCGAAATTGGTTGCGCCATCGCGCTCGCCACGGCGCTACTCGGTTGGAGGTCAGCGCTGTGGGGATTGGCCATGATGTGCGCCGTCGACTGGTTGGACGATGTGATGGATCGCTATAAAGACGCGGAAAGCGGCCAATTCAATACCGTCGTCCGCTTCGGCCTGGTCGAAATGTTGCTTGCGCTGTTGGGCGCGCTTTGTCTCGCCTTGTATGCCAACGTGACCTGGACCATCCTGTCCTTCATTGTGCTTGCGCTATTGACCATCCTGTCAGAGATGACGACCGTGCGAATTCTGACGGATGAGCGGGAGGAGGCTTCCGACCTATGGTCGCATTTGTGATGTTGGGCGTTTTCCTGTTTGTGCTTGCCGCCGCCTTTCACGTGGGGCGGCGACTTGGTTTAGCACAAGGGAGGCGGCAGGCGGCTGCCGAAGTACCACTGGAGCTGCGCGCAAAATTTCAACTTGAACAGCGCTGTCCGATTTGCGATGATGAGCAAAGATATCCAATTCTTTCATCGCGGAAGCGAGGGTGACGTTTGACAGAACAGCGAGATCGCGTCATTTTGGTCATGTGTCAAACGGGTAGAGAGTCGGAGGACCGTTTTTCGTACCGTAAGGATGAGTTAAAGGGGCTGTGTGAGGCTGCCGGTGCTGACGTCATCGGTGTGGTGACACAAAAACGGCCTGCGGTGGATCCCAGGACGCTCGTGGGCGAAGGCAAGGTTTTCGAATTGGTCGACTTGGTGGAACGCAGCGAGGCGACCTTGGTTGTTGCAGATCGTGAGCTTTCCCCGGCACAAGTGCGCAACTTGGAACGATACTTGCCGTGCCGCGTGATCGACCGCACGCAACTGATTCTCGATATTTTCGCTCGCCGCGCCGTCACGCGCGAAGGGCGCGTCCAGGTGGAAATGGCACAGCTTTCTTATCTATTACCACGGTTGACGGGGCGTGGTGCCGAGATGTCGCGGCTTGGCGGTGGGATCGGTACGCGCGGACCTGGTGAAACCAAGTTGGAACTCGATAGACGCCGCATTCGCACGCGACTGGCGGGGCTGCGGCGAGAACTTGAGGCCATTGCGCGACAACGAGCGACCGCGCGCGATAAGCGATTGCGCGAAGTGCCGACAGTCGCGCTGGTTGGTTATACAAATGCCGGGAAGACCACGCTGCAGGCCCGCTGGGTCGCCGACAAAGGCGGCGGCGGGACCATCGCCGGTGAAAATCGGCTGTTTGACACGCTCGATCCGGCCGCGCGTCAGGTGCGCACGCGTTTAGGCCATCCATACGTCGTCATCGACACGGTGGGCTTTGTGGAAAATCTGCCACATCACTTGGTCGAGGCGTTTCGGTCGACACTTGAAGAAGCCCGCCATGCCGACGTGATCGTGGTGGTCGTCGACGCGGGTCACGCTCCTTCGGCTCATCTGGCGACAACGCGCCGAGTGCTTGCCGACCTCGGAGCTTTGGACAAGCCCATCATCACATTTTTCAATAAAGTAGACACGGTTGCAGAGCCGCCAGGACCGGACGTCGGTGCACTGGCTTCCTTGTATGGAAGTGCTCGGCATGGAGATCTCGATGAACTCTACCATGCAGTGGAGCGGCAGCTTGAATTGGATGAAGTGCATGTGACGATACATGCCCGCGAAGACGACACGCAGTGGCAATCGCTGCTCAGAGGCGGGCGGATTGAACACGCAGAGACGACGGACTCTGGCGAATGGCGGATGACGGCGGTAACGAGCCGCAAGCAAGCGCATCTTTGGCAACAAATGCAGCAAGATGGGAGCGAACATGACAATCGACATCCTTAAATATATTGAAGTTTGTAAGCGTGATATAGAGCCGGGGCAACGCGAGTTGGAGCGCATTGCCCTCACCAACCAAGAGCGCGTGCTCGAGGCGTTCTGGCGCCATCGCGTCGCACAGACCGATCTCGCTGGATCGACCGGGTATGGTTTGTCCGACGTGGGACGCGACAAGTTTGAGGCGATGTTCGCCGAGGTGTTTGGTGCGCAGGCAGGTCTCGTGCGGCCACAGATCGTATCGGGCACGCATGCCATCAGCCTTGCGATGTATGGGTTGCTGCGACCAGGCGATGAACTGATTTACGCCACAGGTATGCCGTACGACACACTGCATAGCGCGCTGGGCTTGCGCCCTGCGTCCGGATCGTTACAGGAGTGGGGCGTGCACGTCAACGTTGTCGATCTGTTGCCGGATGGGGGCATCGATGTCGCAGGCGTGATCGAACGTTGTAACGAGCGAACCAAGTTGGTGATGTTCCAACGTTCGCGCGGCTATTCGTTGCGGCGGTCGTTTACGATTTCCGAATTGGCGGATGCGTTTGCACGGTTAAAGGCGGCTCGACCTAAGGTATACATAGGCGTCGACAACTGTTATGGCGAGTTCGTCGAGGCGCAGGAACCTTGCCATGTCGGGGCTGATCTGGCGATGGGCTCGCTCATCAAGAATCCTGGTGCGGGTATTGCGCCCACAGGCGGCTATGTCGTCGGGCGCGCCGATGCCATAGAGCAGGTGGCGGCACGTCTTGTTGCCCCAGGTACAGCGGCGGAGTATGGACCGACAGGTCCGTATTTGCTGACGATGTATCAGGCGCTCTTCCTAGCTCCGCATATCGTCATGCAAGCGGTGAAAGGATCGCGGCTGTTGGCGAGGGCCTTGTCTGGACTCGGGTATCGCGTGACACCGACCTTCGATGCGCCGCGCACCGATCTCATCCTATCAATTGAATTTGGCGATCCGGCTCCGCTATTGGCGTTTTGTCGCGCGATTCAAAGCGCGGCGCCCATCGATGCACACGTGCGCCCTGAACCGGATGCGATGGCCGGATACGCGGACGAGATCGTGATGGCTGCAGGCACCTTCATTCAAGGTGCTTCACTGGAATTATCGGCAGACGCGCCTATCCGACCGCCTTATATCGCGTATGTGCAAGGCGGGTTGACGTATGAGCACGTCGAGATCGCCCTGCGCCGCGTGTTAGATCAAATTGTACCCAATCTACGTTAAAGAATGTGACATGACGGATTGTCGGTTTCTTGTCGGCGTGCTACGATGAGTAGCAACAGGTTTTGTGGATGGGGGGCGCGCGCCGTGGAATTGGAAGATCGCCGACAGCTGCCGTTGTTTTCGATTGGCACCGTGCAAAAGTTGACCGGGTTGAGTGCGCGTCAGATACGGTACTATGAGGAGCATGATCTGATCCATCCCGCCCGGACGGCCGGCAAACAGCGCCAGTTTTCCTTTGCCGATGTCGAGCGATTGATGCTCATTCGGCAGTGGCTGGACGAGGGGCACAACATGGCTGGTGTGAAGCGTAACTTTGCGGAGCAAGAGCGCAAACAAAAGACAGCGAGGACCATGCCAAAGCAGGACGTCTCCGACGCGGAAGTTTACAAATGGTTAGAACGCGAACTTATTGATCGTCAGGGATATGGTGAATTTCAAGGCGATCTATCGCGATTTTACCGCAATCGCTAGCGTTCTGGTGCGGTTGCAACGGACGATAGGGGGAATTGTATGCGCAAAGAATACAGTAAAGAAGAAATTTTGCAATACGCGGAAGCGAATAATGTTCGGTACGTACGGCTTCAGTTCACGGATCTTTTGGGTATCGTCAAAAATGTAGAAATTCCTGTAGATCAATTGCCCAAAGCGCTCAATAACCGCATGATGTTCGACGGATCGTCCATCCAGGGCTTCGTTCGCATCGAAGAGTCGGATATGTATCTGGCCCCCGATCTGTCGACTTGGCTCGTCTTTCCCTGGGAGACGCCTCAGGGCAGGGTGGCGCGTCTGATCTGCGACGTGTATCAGCCAGATGGCACACCGTTTCCGGGAGATCCGCGTTCGGTGCTCAAACGCGTCTATGCGCGGGCGCAGGAAATGGGGTTTTCAGCGTTCAACGTCGGCCCCGAGCCGGAGTTTTTCTTGTTTAAGTTGGACGAGAAGGGCAAGCCGACACAAGACTTAAACGATGAAGGCGGCTATTTCGATTGGGCGCCGGTCGATCTTGGCGAAAACTGCCGTCGCGATATTGTGGTCACGCTTGAAAATATGGGTTTTGAAATCGAGGCGTCTCATCATGAAGTCGCGCCTGGACAACACGAAATCGACTTTCGGTATGCCAATGCGGTCGAAGCGGCTGACAACATCGCGACGTTTCGCCTCGTAGTCAAAACGGTCGCTCGTCAACACGGTTTGCATGCCACGTTTATGCCGAAGCCGCTATACGGAATCAACGGCTCCGGTATGCACACGCACCTGTCTTTATTCCGCGACCAGCAAAACGCCTTTTACGATCCGGATGACGACATGGGCCTCAGTGAGACGGCGCGTTTCTTTTTGGCGGGGGTTCTCGAACACGCACGTGGATTTACAGCAATCTGTAACCCAACTGTCAATTCGTACAAGCGGCTGGTGCCTGGGTATGAAGCCCCAAGTTACATCGCGTGGAGCGGCAAGAATCGGTCGCCCCTCGTCCGCGTTCCGGCCGCGCGCGGACAGTCGACGCGACTCGAAGTACGCAGTCCGGATCCGTCGTGTAATCCGTATTTGGCGATTGCGTCTTTGTTGGCGGCGGGTCTGGACGGCATTGAGAGGCAGTTGGAATTGCCACCACCGGTCAATCGCAATATCTACATGATGACCGAATCGGAGAAAGAGGAAGCCGGGATTCGCAGTTTGCCAGCCAATCTCAGCGATGCGCTCGATGCGCTTATGCGGGACGAAGTTTTGGTCGAGGCGCTCGGTCATCATGTGTTGTTGCATTTCATTGAGGCAAAGCGGATCGAGTGGAATATGTTCCGAACACAGGTCACGGAGTGGGAACGCGAGCAATATCTCACATTATATTGAATTTTGGGTGGGCAGGGACACGTGCCGTTGTGCGGCGTCCTTGCCCACTTTTATGATCGTCAGCGGTGCATTTCGGGCCTTGCTTCGTCATCGACCCAAGTTAAAGGGGGGGATGCCCTGCAGGGCGAACCTCAGCTTTACGGCCTGGGTGGCGCAGTCGATGCGCGAAACACAATTTCTGAGTTGAGCACAATTCGCGTGGACATTTTGCGCACGCCGTCGATTCGTTCGAGCAAAAGCTGTGCCCCGAGAGAACCAAAATTATACGTGGGCTGTACGGCAGCTGTCAAAATGGAGTCAACGGAGGCGAGATCGTCCGTATTGCCAAAGCTGACAATACTTACGTCATCGGGCACACGGATACCAAAGTGATGTAAGGCGCGCACGATGTGTGCGTATTGAAACATGTTCGAGACGAACATCGCCGTCGGAGGTTTGGCTGCGGTAAATAACGCCTCGACAAAGGACACATCCATGTCCCGCGTCATAGAAGCCTGGAAGATCATATCGTCGTGGATGGGAATGCCATGGCGGGTGAGTGCATCTTTGTATCCGTCCAAGCGCTCGCGGCTCGCGGCGTTGTGCAAAGGCCCGACGACCGCGGCAATGCGTCGATGCCCGAGCTCGATAAGGTGCTCGACTAGTTTCGTCGATGTCGGCCGCATGTCTCCCTTGACCAGATCTGTGTCGATCCCCTCGACATCGCGATCGATCAAAACGAAGGGAATGTGATGTTGCTCGAGTAGGCGTAGATTCGCCACCGATGGATCGCCAACGGGAACGATGAGAACACCTGCAATGCGATAATCCAGGCACATCTGCATATATTCGCGTTCTTTCTCCAAACTTTCGTCGGTGTTGGCTAAGAGCATGCGAAATCCGTGCTTGCGCGCGACATCCTCCATACCGCGCGCGATGAAGGTGAAGAAAGGATTCGTGATATCCGGCACGACCAACACAAGCGTCGAGGTTTGTACAAGAGGGCCCGCTGCCGATTTGGGTTCGTAGCCGACCTCCTGCATGGCCTGCAGGACGCGCTGACGTGTGGCGGCTTTCACGTAACCTGTGTTGTTGATGACGCGTGAGACGGTCATGATGGAAACGTCCGCCTTCCGCGCAACGTCCGCCATGGTAGGCATGTGATGTTCACCTCCTGAAGTGGTCAGAAGCCTTCGTATGAATGTGTTAATTATAACATGTTGACACTACATTTTCTAGCGCCGTATACTGCAAATGTACAGAGAGTTGATGCAGTTATCGGATGAAAAATCCGAAAGCGCTAATGTCATTCTATCATGTTAATCTATCAGTTATTTAACTTGAAAAGGCGCGATGGCTGATAGATTCGCATAGGGAGCTGAGAGGAGGCGAAGCGGCGATGGTGAAGAAAGCGCTTCATCTTGCTCCTGATGACGATGTGGCTATCGCTGTCGAACCGCTTGCTGTCGGCGATACGATAGCTTGGGAAAACCACGTGATCGAGGTGCAGGAGCCGATTGGACGCGGACATAAGGTTGCCGTCCGTGCCATTGCACAAGGGGAACGCGTGTACAAATACGGATTCCCGATTGGCGTTGCCACAAGAGACATCCCGCGTGGCGCATGGGTACACGTGCACAATGTACGCACCGCATTATCGGGGAAGCTCGAATATGCGTATCAACCGGATCTCGTAACAGGGGTTCAACAGGAACACCCTGTCATGCCAACGTCCTTTCGTGGTTATGTGCGCGAAAATGGGCAGGTAGGAACGCGAAATGAAATTTGGATTATCAATACCGTCGGTTGCGTGAACAAGGTGGCCGAGCGGCTCGCCGCGCTGGCGGACGCGCGCTGGCGCGGGCAGGGAATCGATGGCGTCTACCATTTTCCGCACCCGTATGGGTGTTCACAACTGGGCGACGATCTCGGTTATACGCAGTCGCTGCTTGCCGGTTTAGTCCGTCACCCGAATGCGGCGGGCGTACTCATTGTCGGGCTTGGCTGTGAAAATAACAGGATCGAAAGTTTTCGATCCGCACTTTCCGATGTGCCGCCAGAAAAATTGCGGTTCCTGGAGTTGCAGGCGACAGCGGACGAATTTGAGGTCGGCATGTCGCTCATTGCGGAACTCGTCCAATACGCCTCACATTACAAGCGCGAGGAGACGTCGGTCGCAAAGCTCAAGATTGGATTGAAATGCGGCGGATCGGACGGATTTTCAGGGATGACGGCCAATCCACTGGTCGGGCGTGTGGCAGATTGGGTGACGCTTCACGGCGGCACAGCTCTGTTGACCGAGGTGCCGGAGATGTTTGGCGCGGAGACCATTTTGATGCAACGTGCAGAAAATGAGAAGGTCTTCGAGCAGATCGTCGACTTGATCAATCGTTGGAAGGATTATTACCAACGCCACGGGCAGCCGATTTACGAGAATCCGTCGCCTGGCAATAAGGATGGCGGTATCACGACGTTGGAAGAAAAGTCGCTCGGCTGCGTCCAAAAAGGTGGGCGTACAGCCAAGGTGGTGGATGTCGTCGCATACGGTCAAAGTGCGCAAAAGCCCGGACTGAATCTCGTCGAAGCACCGGGCAACGACATGGTATCTGTGAGTGCGTTGGCTGCGGCAGGTGCGCAATTGGTGCTGTTCACGACCGGACGAGGGACGCCGCTAGGAGGGCCCGTACCCACGATGAAAATCGCCACGAATAGCGATCTCGCCCGGCAAAAACCAGGCTGGATCGATTTCGATGCGGGGCGTCTGACAGACGGAGTGCCATTTGACGACTTGGCCTTGCAACTGTATGAACACGTGATTCGCGTGGCGTCAGGAGAAGATCTGGCACGAAATGAACGCAATGGATACCGCGAGATCGCCATCTTCAAAGATGGTGTGACTCTGTAACGAAAACGGCCCATGGAAAGCGAAGGGAGTTTATGCACATGTACTTGGTGAAGGGCAATCGCGATTTCGGGTATGTCGATCTGGTACCCGCGGCAAACGGTGCGGGGCTGAAATGGATTTCGCTTGGCTTATTGCGTCTGCAAGCGGGTGCTTCGTATCGTGGAAAACTCGATGGACGCGAAGCAGTCCTCGTGTTATTGCGTGGAACGTGCAAGGTGCAGGTAGCAGGCCAAGATTTTGGCCCATACACGCGACAAAACGTCTTTGCCGAGCGAGCTACAGCTGTGTATGTGCCAGTTGACGGCGATTATATCGTGACCAACGCGGGGGAAGGCATTTTAGAGGTCGCGGTATGCCAAGCGGTCGCTGAAGAGTCGCACGAGCCGTTCGCCGTTCTTCCGGAGCATGTGGAGACAAAATCCGTCGGCGAAGCAAATTTCCGCCGGGATGTTCACGATATTGTCGTTAAGCAGGCGGAAGGCAAGGTACACCGGATTATCGTCGGCGAAACGTTCAATCCGCCGGGCAACTGGTCCAGCTACCCGCCACACAAGCACGATGAGTACATTCCCGGCGTCGAGGCTTGCATGGAGGAAATCTATTACTATCAATGCGATCCGGAAAATGGGTTCGGTATGCAGTCGATCTACACCAGCGACGGGGCTGTCGATGAGACATTTCGCGTTCAGCATGGCGACGCATTCCTGATCCCACGTGGATATCACCCGGTCTGTGCCGCGGGAGGTTACCAACTTTACTATCTGTGGCTGATGGCCGGTCCGATCGACCGGACGATGATTCCACACGACGATCCTAACCACGCGTGGGTGCGCGAGAGACATTGGTCGTGACGATACCACGTACGCGGAGAAAGAGGATGGGCACATGCGACCTTTGACGCAGGAAGTGTTATCGAGCCAACCTGATCTGGCACCGGCTTGGAATGCCTTGCAATCTGTGCCTGAACGCATACTGCAAATTGGTGAGGGCGTGTTTCTGCGCGGATTCGCCGACTGGTTGATCGATCGTCTAAACGCAGCCGGTTCATCTGTCGGCCGGATCGTCATTGCGGCTCCCCGGCCTACCGGTGCCCGTAATATCGAACGCTTTCGCAAGCAGGACGGTTTGTACACCGTCCTCCTCCGCGGTATGGAGGATGGACGCACCGTCGACCGACAGGAAGTTGTGTCTTCCATCTCGCGGGCCATTGATCCGCATCTTCAGTGGAATGACTTCCTTGCCTGCGCTCGTCAACGCGAGATCGATGTTGTGATTTCGAATACGACGGAACTTGGCATTCAATATGCGCCACAGCAGTACGTAGTGGGCCAGGTGCCGACGACTTATCCAGCCAAACTCGCTGCTTATTTGTATGAACGCTATCAGGTGTTTGGGGGCGATCCGAAGGCGGGCGTGACCATCTTGCCATGCGAGTTGATCGACGATAATGGTACGCGCTTGCGCGAGATCGTGATCCGCCATAGCCAGGAATGGGGATTGCCAGCAGCGTTCGTCGAATGGGTGAGGCTGCACAATGTGTTTTGCAACACCCTTGTCGACCGCATTGTCACACCGTTTACGCCGGAGGCCGACGGTGCTCCGGAGCTTCCCTACACAGATGAACTTGCGGTCGTCGCCGAACCGTTTCACATGTGGGCGATTGAAGGTGGCGATCATCTTCGTGCACGCTGGCCGTTTGCCGAGCTTGGGTTGTCGGTGTATTTCGTTCCTCGCATCGAGGACTATCGCCTGCAAAAAGTGCGTGTTCTCAACGGTGCGCATACGGCCATGGCTTGTTTGGGGCTGCTTGCCGAAAAGCAGACCGTCCTTGACGTGATGTCGGAACCGGTGTTGCACGCATTCGTCGAACGCCTCATTTGGTCGGAAATTGTACCGACGGTTGCCCCTCAGGTTGGCGATGAAGAGGTGCTTCGAAGATTTGCCAAAGACGTGATTGATCGTTTCAACAATCCATTTCTGCGACACGCGCTGACGTCCATTGCGAACAATTCGCTTGCGAAGGCGCGCATCCGCCTTGTGCCTACCATCGTCGAATATGCGGCTCGTCACCGGGTGAGCCCAGCGTTGGCAGCGGCGGCTATCGCGCTGTTGTGCTACGCCTGCCACCCGTCCTGCGCACAAGAGGCTATGGATGACCCATTGCGCAGTCGGTTACAGGAGATCTGGGTCAGCGAAACGGAAGCAGGTTTGGCTGGGACAGTGACACAGTTGTTGAAAGCCTCCGATGTCTGGGGATGCGATCTCGCCATGTTGCCGGGAATGACCGACATGGTCCAGGACGTGATACGTCTTGTCCAGGACCGGGGCGTGGTGCAAGCGATTGCTGATTGGCTCCAGAGTACGCCAGTGTCTGAACCGATGAGGAGGTGATGCGGTCCGCACGTGAAGTGATTCTGTACTCTGCGCTTGACGGGCCGCAGTCGACACCACCAGGATGAACAACCGGCGGTCTCGGAATGGATGTTTCGAAGATTATGGAAAGGGGACTTGTACACGCATGCAAACGAATGCGTCACCATCAGATGCAGGTACGGCAAAACTCGGGTTTGTCGTCGCCGTTGTCGTGATCGCGTCGCTGGGCGGGCTGTTATTTGGCTATGATACAGGCGTGATCGCAGGGGCAAATGAGTTTTTGAAGACAGAGTTTCACATGGGTGCAGGTATGACCGGCTTGGTGTCGAGCAGTATCGATCTCGGCGCGATGCTCGGCGTGCTCATTGCAGGCTATTTGGGAGATAAAATCGGCAGGAAGAAAGCGCTTTCCGTTGCAGGTCTTATTTTCATCGTTTGCAGCATTCTCACGGCGCTTGCGACAAACGTCGCGGAATTGGTGATCGGTCGCTTCATTGGTGGCGTCGGTATCGGACTTGCGTCACTGCTATCGCCTTTGTATATCGCGGAGATAGCACCGCCGAGAATTCGCGGGCGGCTTGTCGGGTCCAATCAGTTGGCCATTGTGTCTGGCATCTTCATTGTTTATTTCATCAATGCCGCTATCGTCAGTTCGCACACCGATGCGTGGAATCAGACGACAGGTTGGCGTTGGATGTTCGGGATGGGAGCCATACCGGCAGTTTTGTTCTTCCTGCTCTTGTTCTTTGTTCCGGAAAGTCCGCGTTTCCTCATGGCTCGCGGCCGTGAGCAACAAGCAATAGCCATTCTGGAGCGCGTAAACGGGCGCGAGCAGGCCCGCGTGGATGCCAAGGCAATCCGCGACTCCATCGACATGGTGCCTGACTCTCTGTTCCGCGAATTGTCGCGTCCCGGCATTCGCAAGGCTCTGTTTGTCGGCGTTCTACTTGCCATTTTCCAACAGTTCACCGGTACCAACGCCGTTGGCTACTACGCCCCTATGATTTTTAAGGCGGCCGGTGCTGGTACGAACGCATCGTTCTACGACACCGTGTGGATTGGTGCCATCAAAGTTATTTTCGTTATCGTGCTGATGCTTATTGTCGACCGCGTCGGCCGCAAGCGTTTGCTTGTCTGGAACGGTGGGTTTATGGCACTGTTCCTTGTCATCCTTGGCATCGCGTTCTCGTTGCCGCACATGCTAACATGGTTGGTGTTAGGCTTAACGTTCCTTCATACCATCGCGTATGAGTTGTCATGGGGTGGCGGCGTTTGGATTGTTCTATCTGAAATTTATCCGACTGCGATTCGTGGAAGAGCGATGTCCATTGCTTCCTTTGCTCTCTGGTTTGCAACCTATCTGGTGGCGCAGTTCTTCCCAATCCTCTTACAGGCAATCGGCGGTACCTGGACATTTTGGATTTTTGCCGTTTTCTGCATCGCTATGGCGGTGTTCATGAAGAAAGTGGTGCCCGAGACGAGCAACAAGTCGATGGAGAAGATTCAGACGGACTGGATTCAGGCAGGCAGCTCGGATTCGACGTCCAATTCGATTTAAGCACTCTATTAAAGAAAACTGGTGGGTGGCAACAGGATGCCCCCACCAGTTTTTTTAAGACTAGCGGATATACCGGAATACACCGACAACTTTTCCGAGAATCGTCACATAGTCGTAGTACAAGGGAGCCATGTGCTTGTTTTCCGGTTGCAGCCGAACTCGTCCACCCTCCCGGTAAAACCGCTTGACGGTCGCCTCGTCTTCCTCCGTCATGGCCACGACAATATCGCCGTTTACCGCGCTAGCCTGGCGTCTAACGATGACCAGATCTCCGTCTTGAATGCCGGCTTCAATCATCGATTCACCGACAATTTGCAGTACGAAAACCTCATCGTCTTTTACCATGTCTCGCGGCAACGGAAGGTATCCTTGCACATCCTCGATGGCCGTGATAGGCAAACCAGCCGTGACGTGTCCGACGATAGGGGCAAATACGGGAGCTTCATCGGTGACATTCTGGGTTGTATCTGGCGAGGACTCGTCATGTGAAATCAATTCGAGTGCTCGAGGTTTCGTCGGATCTCGCCGCAAATATCCCTTTTGTTGCAGGCGCTCCAAGTGGCCATGCACAGTGGAACTGGAAGCAAGCCCGACAGCCTCGCCAATCTCGCGAACCGACGGAGGATATCCTTTTTCCCTTATATTTTTGCGGATAAATTCAAGAATCGCTCGTTGTCGCGAGGTCAGTTGGCTCACCGTCCACACTCCCCATGCCTAGATTTGCCTTTATCGTATCACAGGATGGGGAATGTGGCAAACGTTTGTTCGCACCAAGGGGATTAGACGAGGCCAAGGTCGGCTAAAGCATCGGCGACGCCTCCTGAAATTGCGCTCGAAGTCACGCATTTGGCGACCTCTTTCACGTCGTCAGTGGCATTGCCCATCGCGTACGAGTAACCCAAGGTGCGGAACATGCCGACGTCGTTGCCGCCGTCGCCGATGTGCACCGCTTCTTCTGGGGAAATGCCAAGATAGTCGAGGAGGCGGAGGGCGCCAATCGACTTATCGGATTTTCGCCGCTGGAAATCGACGGCTTGCTCGTGCCAGCGATAGATATAACAGGCGGGGAACTCCTGTTCAAAGATGGCGTCCCACTCGTGCGTCATAAATGCATTAATTTGAAAGACGCCGATGTCTTGTACCCGATCCGCCAACGTCGGTTCGTAGGAGATGGGCGGGAAGTCGTATGAAGCCAGCACAGGCAGGTATTCATCGGGCAGTGGTTCGAGGGAAAGTGCGTGATCATGCGTGTGCACGATGGTGAAGATGTTGCGCTCGCGCGCCTTCTTGAGGATCCCTGTGACGACATCTACGTCAAACGGCATCGCGAACAACTCGCGATTACCCGCTTTCACAAGGCCGCCATTAAAATAAATCCCATAGGGAATATGCAATGCCTCTTGAATGTGTTGTGCGTGGATGACGCTGCGTCCCGTGCAAACGGCGACAGGGATATTGCTCTTGAGCAATTCAGCGACGGCAGCGGCGCTCCGTGGCACGATCTCGCCGTTGACGTACAATGTCCCGTCGATATCGAGAAATACCATTTTCACGTGTTGTCCGGTCTTCACCTTGGACGCCTCCCATCTGTCAGCCGCGTCACCAAAATCGATCAGTCGGACTCTCATTATACACAATCTTGGCACTCGATAGGCACGTCCCCCAAAAAAGGGGCCAATTGATTCCGATCCGCCCCTCCGCTATGATAGCCATATTGAAGACATGCAGGAGGAAACGTATGCGAGCGACAATGGACGCCCTTGTATCACTGGCAAAACGGCGAGGCTTTATCTTTCCAGGCTCCGAAATTTATGGCGGTCTCGCGAACACGTGGGATTACGGTCCACTCGGTGCCCAAATGAAGCACAATATCAAACGCGCCTGGTGGCGCCACTTTATTGAACAAAATCCGTATAACGTGGGCCTTGACTCGGCTATTCTCATGAATCGACAGGTTTGGGTCGCATCCGGTCACGTCGAGAACTTCCACGATCCGATGATCGACTGTCGGCAGTGTAAGTCGCGCTTTCGTGCGGACAAGCTAATTGAAGAGGCTGCTGCCGCGCGCGGCGAGGAAGTGGTTGTCGACGGCCTGCCATTTGCAGAGATGGAGAAGCTGGTGGAGCAATATCAAATCGTGTGCCCGGAGTGCGGTGCGCAGGATTTTACCGGCATTCGCCAGTTCAATATGATGTTCAAGACATACCAAGGCGTGACGGAAGACGCATCCAATGAAGTGTATTTGCGCCCCGAGACGGCACAAGGTATCTTCGTCAATTTTAAAAATGTACAGCGCACCATGCGCCGAAAACTGCCGTTCGGAATCGGACAATTCGGCAAAAGCTTTCGCAATGAAATTACGCCCGGCAATTTCACCTTCCGCACGCGCGAATTCGAGCAGATGGAGCTAGAGTTTTTCTGCGCCCCCGACGAAGACATGAAGTGGTTCGCGTACTGGCGTCAATACTGCTACGACTGGCTTGTGTCGTTGGGCCTACGCACGGAGAATCTGCGTTTTCGCGACCACGAAAAAGAACAGCTGTCGCACTACAGCAAGGCGACGACGGACATCGAATACCAGTTTCCGTTCGGTTGGGGCGAGTTGCTCGGCGTGGCGGATCGGACAGATTACGACCTAAGGGCGCATGCAACGAGTTCTGGCGAGAACATGACCGTTCAGGAAGAAGGGCAGGAGCCATTTATTCCGTACTGTATCGAACCGGCCATCGGCGCCGATCGCCTGTTCCTTGCGATTTTCGCCGACGCGTATGACGAGGAAGAGGTCGGCGAAAACGATACACGCGTCGTCTTGCGCCTGCATCCGAAGCTTGCTCCGTATCAGGCGGCCGTTTTTCCGCTGTCCAAAAAGCTCGGTGAACGAGCTGAAGCCCTGTATCGCGACCTAGCCAAGCTTTACAGCGTCGACTATGACGAAGCCGGCTCCATTGGCAAGCGATATCGGCGTCACGATGAAATCGGTACGCCGTTCTGTATCACATACGATTTCGAATCCGAAACGGATCACGCAGTGACCATACGCCACCGCGATTCGATGGAACAAGAGCGCGTGCCGATGGCGAACGTAGAAGCGTGGTTGGCAGATCATATCGGCAAATCTGCTCCATGGTGATGAATTTCGCACATGTATGGCTGCCACTGGATTGGGGGACTCTGCAAACGGGGGTGGCGACTGATGTCAGGTCAGCATACGGACAACCACAACGATCATTTTGCTTTCGTCGGTGCACTGGAGCAAAATCACCACTTTGAGTCGTTGGTCGAGCGTCGTAATCACATGATGAGCACGCGCATCGACGCCGTGGTTCCGTGGAAGCAGTACCACCGGGCGAACATTCCTCATGGCAAGAGGCAGTCAAACGGTTGATGACAGGTCCACACACCCAAGAGGGCGATCCACGACGGATCGCCCTCTATGTATGTCATGACATTGTTCATCTGAACGTACATGCGACTCGTTTTGACGTATCTGGAATGCAAACGCCCTCCAAAATCTGAGGACAAGCTGGTACTATAAAGGAAGGCATTGTCGTGGGGTTCGCTCCCTGCCCGTCTTGACGGGAGGGGGTGAGGTAGTGAGCGTGGCGAATGCGTTGTCGTTGATGATCCAATTTGGGTCGTTTATCGTCGCGTTGCTGTCGCTCGTCGTCACCGTGGTTCTTGCCCTAAAACGCAAGTAACCGCCCCCACTGTTTGGCCTCTGGGGCGGCGGTTACTGACCCATCATGTACCGATTGGGCAGGGACGACGCCCAAGGCGCCGATGCCCGAGCCGGAGGTCCCCGCCTTCGGCTCTTTTTCATGTTTAGTCTAACACACGACAAATATACGTCAATCCATAGGCCTAGGCACTTGTCGAAAAACCGGTGTCTGAACTTCTCAACTTATGCTACAATATCGGAAATTGTCGCGCGAGAATGTGAGTGGAGAGAGACATGACATTCGAACTGGAACGGGTGTTGGCGGAGAGAATCGTCATCTTGGATGGCGCCATGGGCACGATGATCCAACAGGCAAACCTGCACCCTCATGACTTCGGGGGCGCGGCCTACGACGGCTGCAATGAATATTTAAATATAACTCGCCCGGACTTCATCCGAGGCATTCACCTGGCATATCTGGAGGCCGGGGCTGATGTCATCGAGACGAATTCGTTTGGCAGTACGCCGCTCGTCTTGTCCGAATACGGGCTTGCCGAGCAGGCGTTTGCCATCAGCAAGCGGGCGGCAGAACTCGCACGCGAAGCGGCGGATGCCCTGACGACCGCCGAATGGCCCCGCTTCGTCGCCGGATCGATGGGACCGACGACGAAGAGTCTGTCGGTGACCGGCGGTGCGACGTTCGATGAACTCGTCGACAGTTACCGCGTTCAGGCATTGGGGCTGATGGCGGGCGGTTGCGACTTTTTGATGATCGAAACCGCGCAGGACATGCTCAACGTCAAGGCCGCCGGGCGTGCTATCGAGCTGGCGGCCCGCGAGTTAAAGCGCACAATTCCCGTCATGGTCAGCGGTACCATCGAGGCGATGGGGACGACCCTGGCCGGCCAAAATATCGAGGCCTTTTATTTGTCGGTCGAGCACTTGCGTCCGTTCGCCATTGGGATGAATTGTGCGACGGGACCCGAGTTAATGCGCGATCATATGCGGGCGCTCGCCGGGCTCGCGTCGTGCGCCGTCGGTTGCCATCCGAACGCAGGCTTGCCAGACGAAGAAGGCCGTTATCTGGAAACGCCGTTTGCGTTCGCCAAGAAGATGGCAGACTTCGCCCATGAGGGTTGGCTGAATATGGCGGGCGGTTGCTGTGGAACGACGCCCGATCACATTCGCGAATTGCGCAGGCAGTTGTCTGGGCTTAGTCCGCGCCAGGCCGTGCCTATGCACGTGCACGCAGTCGCAGGTATGGAGGCGCTGTTGTTGCAAGATGACGCGCGACCGGTCATCGTCGGGGAGCGAACCAATGTGATTGGATCGCGCAAATTTCGCAAGCTCATCGCGGATGGCGATTACGACGCTGCGGCCGAGATCGCACGCGTGCAGGTTCGGGCTGGCGCCCAAGTGGTGGACATCTGTCTGGCCGATCCGGACCGCGACGAGATGGCGGACATGTTGCAATTGATCCCGCTCGCGGTGCGCAAGGTGAAGGTACCCATGATGATTGATTCGACCGATCCGGCGGTCGTCGAGAGCGCCTTAAAGCATATTCAGGGCAAGGCCATCATCAATTCGACGAATCTGGAGGACGGCGAACCTAGATTGGCTCGTTACGCGGAGTTGGCGCGCGCTTATGGTGCGGCTCTGGTCGTCGGCACCATCGACGAACGCGGCATGGCCGTGACGCGCGAACGCAAAGTCGAGATCGCCAAGCGTGCCGTTTCGTTACTGACCGAGCGCTACGGTTTGCGCAAGCAGGACATTCTGATCGATCCGCTGACATTCCCGGTCGGCACGGGCGATGAGAAGTACATTGGTTCGGCGGAGGAGACGGTTGAGGCAATTCGCATGTTGCGTGAGCAGTTGCCGGAGTGTCCGACCATCTTGGGAATTAGCAACGTGTCGTTCGGGTTGCCACCGGCTGGGCGCGAAGTGCTCAACGCCGCTTTCTTGTACCACTGTACTCGAGCAGGTTTGGGCTATGCCATCGTCAACAGCGAACGCTTGGAACGATATGCTTCGATTCCAGAAGATGAGCGCGATCTCTGCGATCGACTGCTGTTTGCGACGAGCGACGAGCTTGTCGCCGAATTCACTGCAAGGTTTCGGGAGAAACGCGTGGCAGTCAAAGCGGCAAAGGAATCGTTGTCGCTTGAAGAGCGGATTGCCTCGTACGTAGTCGAGGGGTCGAAAGATGGTTTGTTTGCCGATCTCGACCAGGCACTTGCACGTTACGCCCCGCTCGACATTATCAATGGACCATTGATGGACGGCATGAACGAGGTTGGCCGTCTCTTTAACAACAATGAGCTGATTGTCGCAGAAGTGTTGCAAAGCGCCGAAGTGATGAAGGCGGCCGTCTCCTATCTCGAGCCGCACATGGAAAAGGCCGACGTCCAAGCGAAAGGCAGACTGGTGTTGGCGACGGTGAAGGGCGACGTGCACGATATCGGCAAAAACTTGGTCGAGATCATTCTTGCCAACAACGGGTTTGAGGTGATCAACCTCGGCATCAAAGTGCCGCCAGAGCAGTTGATTCAGGCGATTCGCGAACACAAGCCCGACATGGTGGGCCTCTCTGGACTGCTCGTTAAATCGGCACAACAAATGGTCGTAACGGCGGAGGACTTTGCCCACGCCGGCTTCGACATCCCGCTGTTGGTGGGTGGGGCGGCATTGACGAAAAAGTTCACGCTAACGAAAATTGCAGACAAATATACGGGTCCCGTCATTTACGCGAAAGATGCGATGGAAGGACTCGATATAGCCAATCAATTGGTAAGTGCGCAACGCGATCAACTCATTAACCGCGTGGCCGAAGAGCGTAAGGCTTTTGCCGACATGGCGGGAGGGCGTGTGAGCAGCCAGGCATCGTCACAGGTGCATAGGCGTTCCGGTATTCGCCGCGATGCACCAATCTATTTGCCCCCCGATTTAGATCGACACGTGTTGCGCGACTATCCGCTCAAGCTATTGCGTCCATACTTAAATCTGCAAATGCTCCTAGGAAAACACCTAGGACTGACAGGCAATGTGGAAAAGCGGATCGCGAACAAAGACAGGCAAGCCATAGAGCTGTTGCAGATGGTGGAAGAGATTTTGCAGGATGCAGAGGCGCAGCAACTTGTCCGTGCCCACGCGGTGTACCAGTTTATGCCCGCGATGGCCGACGGCGACGAGATCGTCGTTTTTGATCGCGATGGCAAGTCGGAGCGGGCACGCATCGCGTTTCCGCGGCAGGCCAAAGACCCATATCTCTGTGTGGCTGACTTTGTGCGTCCTCAGGGAAGTGGCACGGATTATCTCGCCATGTTTGCCTTGACGACCGGAGGAGCCATTCGCGCCGAGTCGGAACGCTTAAAGGCGGAGGGTAGCTATTTACGCGCGCATGCCCTGCAGGCCATCGCTTTAGAGCTTGCGGAGGCTTTTGCGGAACGTCTACATCAACAACTTCGCGACATGTGGGGATTCCCCGATCCGATGTCGATGACGATGCGAGAACGGTTTATCGCGCGTTACCAGGGCATTCGCGTGTCGTTTGGATATCCGGCATGTCCGGATTTGGAACAGCAGCAGATTTTATTCTCACTGCTGAAACCGGAGGATATCGGCATGGCCTTGACCGACGGCTTCATGATGGATCCAGAAGCATCTGTGTCGGCGCTCGTGTTTAGTCATCCGGAGGCGCGCTATTTTAACGTGGAAGCCGATTCATCGGCTGGATGAAGGGAGACAGCGGGATGCCATCAGGCGGTTGGGAGACATGGGCGAAAGTTCCTCGCGAGTTGGCGGTCGCCGGTGGCCGTTACGTCATCTTCGATGGGGCGATGGCGACCTATTTACACCAGTGTGGGGTACCGATCCGCGTCTGCGCGGAAGAATTGAATTTGTCGAAGCCACGGCTCATCGAGCAAATTCATCGTGCATATGTCGAGGCCGGTGCAACGGTCGTGCAAACGAACACCTTCGCCGCGAATCGCCTCGATCTCGCGCGCCACGGGCTCGACGCCCAAACCGTAGCCATCAACGAGCAAGCCGTCCTCACGGCGCGCGCAGCTGTGGCGGATCGCGCCAGCGTCTATGGCACAATGGGTCCAGCAGCTGGCGGCACCCGTTACGGTGCACTATTGACGGCCGATGAGCGATCTCGCTTAAGCCAGGTGTACGAGGAGCAGGCTTTGGCCTTGATCGAAGCGGGCGTCGACGGCATCGTGCTTGAAACGTTCCCAGATCTTGAAGAACTACTGTTGGCCCTTCGGGTTGTCCGTGTCATGGCGCCGCAATTGCCGATTGTAGCCAACCTCTCACCAGAAGAAGTCGGTGTTACGCGCGACGGGGTATTGTTGACGAAGGCCTTTGCGACATTGCGAGAAGCTGGGGCGTCTGTTGTCGGCCTGAACTGCCGGCTTGGCCCATACGGCATTCTGCGCTCGTTTGAGCAAATCGTGTTCGACGATGGCCCTTATGCCGCGGTGCCAAACGGAGGGATTTTGCACCGGAGCGAATCGGAAGGCTTGGCCTATACGGGCGATGTCGACGACTTTGCCCGTGTCATGTCCGACATTGCCCGGCTCGGTGTACGCTGGCTTGGGGGTTGTTGCGGGACGACTCCCGAGCACATCCATAAACTGGTCCTCGCACTGCAAGCGCAGAATAGCCGAGAGACTTGGGCGGAACCGCCTCAAAAGCCATCGTCCATACACGTGGTAGCGGACAATCGGCGCGACGAGATGGAGGGTGTGGGTGCGGAAACTCCGCTAGGACCGTCGATCGTCGACACGCTAAAGGAGAGGACCGCCGTCATTGTCGAGCTCGATCCGCCAAAGCATCTATCGGCCGCGCGGTTTTTAGCCGGTGCCACGGCGCTGTCCGAAGCTGGTGCGGATATGATCACGATGGCGGACAACTCGCTTGGTTCTGTGCGCATATCAAATATGGCCTTGGCGAGTGTGCTCAAACAGCGCGGCATCGAACCGCTTGTACACGTGACCTGCCGCGATCGCAATCTCATTGGGCAGCAGTCACATCTCATGGGATTGCATGTGCTCGGCGTTCGCAACATTTTACTGATTACAGGGGATCCGTCACGCTATGGCGACTTGCCCGGCGCAACCAGCGTCTATGACGTCTCGTCGATGGATTTGACGAAAATGGTGCGCAAGCTGAACGATGGCGTAGGCTTCTCCGGCAAACCGTTGCAGCGCCCGGCGCAGTTCGTGATCGGCACTGCGTTTAACCCCCATGTTCACAACTTCGCCAAGGCGGTCGATCGTTTGCGGCGCAAAGTCGAAGCTGGGGCGGACTTTGTGATGACACAACCGGTGTACGATCCGGCCTTGATGGAGCAGATTGCCGAAGCGACAAGAGATTTGGGCGTCCCGATTCTGATTGGTATCATGCCGTTGACCAGCGCCCGCAATGCCGAGTTTATTCACCATCAGGTACCTGGTATCTCTATTCCTGCCGAAATTTTGTCGCGTATGCGGGAGACGGCCCCTGAAGAAGCTCAAGAGGTGGGGGTGGAGATCGCAAAATCATTGGTGGATCGCGCCCTTACCTGTTATCGGGGGATTTATTTGGTGACGCCGTTTCTTAAGTTTGAGATTACGGTGCGCCTTACGGCCTACATTCGCGAGCGTACGGCAACCGCTGTGGCGTCGGCGGCGCGACGCGAATGATAAAGCTGGATGGAACCCGTTCGCGATCTATTTCTCCTATACACCGTGTTTGTACACCGCACGTCGTTGCACCTGTCTTCGCATTCGGATAGGGTAAAGGAGGCAGCAGACTTTCGTTCTGAAATGAGGTCGGATTATGCGAAGGTTCGGTGTAATAACCATCTTGTGTGCCGCTTTGGCGCTTGGCACGGTCTCGGGCTGCGGGACCGCCGGCGCCGCAAACCAGTCTGGCGGCGCCAAGGTGGTGCGGAATCAGGTTCATCCGCTTGTTTTCCAAAATAGGACAAGCGACAACATCATTGCTCCTGACGCCAAGTTAGACCCGCAGCCAGTCGAAGGCTCCCTGTATAAGGATGTCCTTGTGCTGCAAGCCAATGGCAAGTCGGCGCATCTTGACGTTGCCCACGGCCCACTTCTGTTTGTCGCCTATTGGTGCCCCCATTGCCAGCGCACACTTCAACTGTTGACCAAGTTGCAATCGCAACTTAAACAAATTCCAACCTTGGTCGCCGTCGGATATCCGAGTGGCGCAACACTGGCTGACGCGGTTCGTATTGATCGCGCCGAACGAGCACAGCTACACCTAGCTAACTTTCCTACATACTACATGCTCGCACCAAATGCCGGAGATAAGTACGCCCCACTGGGATATCCCACGCTCGTGTACCGTCAAGGTGGACAGACCTTCAGCCTTTTTGGTGAGCATACGTCTGCAATCTGGAAACAAGTATTATCTTAAATGGATGAAACGTGTTTTCAGTTGTGAGGCGGCGAGCAGGAACGGAATTTCGCACGTCGAATTTCAGTATTGAACTTATGTGATCTAAGATTCGGTGCAGGTATCTGACGTCCGTCGATGACATGGAACCAACCATTGGCCGGACGTTGGTCATCGCGGGAGATGGAGACATGGAAGCCAACTTGCTGCGCAGGCTTTATGCTCATACGAGGGAATGGGGCAGAGCCCAGCGCGGAATCGAACTGCTGGAACTCGCTGGCGAGGCTTTACGAGAATTTGGGCAAATCGACACCGGCTGTTTTATTTACAGAAAGCGTGGTATTGAAACAGACTTCGTTCCGCAGCCTCCGGCTGCTTTTGCGCCCTGGGGTGCATTCGCAGATGATGGCCAGTTTGTCAGTGGACTTCGTTCCCTCTTCGAAACGAGCCTCACGCTTGACGTTCCTACGGATCGTTGGTTGTTGGCAGAAGACATACCCAATCCATCACTTGCCGAGCTCGTCCGTGGCTACGGGTTGTTGGAATTTGGCGTATGGCCCATTTATTCACGCGAAGAAGTGCGTGGTGCTATCCTTGTTGCCCGCACACGAGCCGCGACGCGGATAACGGCCGAGATGAGCAATGCGCTCGTTGACGCCTGTGCTGCACAGGTATCGCTGGCACTGGATATGATCATGGCCTTGCGGATCGCTGAACATGCCAGCCAACGCGATTTGCTTACGGGTGCTTGGAATCGCCGCGGTATTGAAAGCCGAGTCCCACGCTTGGTCAATCATCATCGTTCGCGGTTGCATGATAAAGAACATCTGATCCTCGGGTTGGTCGATGTCGACAATTTCAAAGAGATCAACGATACGTACGGACACCCAACCGGTGATCGCGTGCTTCGCAACATTGTGCGTGCCATTTCGACGTGCGTGGACGCTGGTGGTCTCATCGGCCGCCTGGGGGGCGATGAGTTTATCATTCTTTGCCAGTCGAAGGTGCATTGGCACGATTTCATGGTGCAGATTCAGAACGTCGTTGGCAATCGTGCCAACGGGCTTTATGCGGTCTCTGTAGGCGGTGCGGAATGGGGGGTAGATGGCACGACGTTTGAGGCGTGCTATGCGAAAGCCGACGAGCGGCTCTATGCGAACAAACGCGCACGCAAGGAGGCGGCGGTGCATCGTTAGATGTCCAGCCGCCTTGTACGTCTGATCTTTGTTTCAGCTTTCGATTGGGAAGTCGACGACGATAATGTCCGTTCTCCCCATCTCCAGGCTATACTGAACCAATTCCTGGTGCTTAGGGTGAGGTCCATAGGCATCGAGGGCTGCGCGGTCGACAAAACGCACCGTTAATCCGACTTGGAAACCTTGATTGCGCCCAGTCGTATCGCGGCCAATGGCGACATCCACGATACCTGGGATATGCTCGGGGAATTGACGAGCCATGGCGTATAAGGTATTGAGTTGGTCTTTTGAAGGTTCGGACGCAAATCGGAAGAGTACCATATGTTCGTACATGCAAAGATACCTCCACTTCGATTGTCCCCATCAGTGTACCACCGTTAGGTCGTTTCATCGAAATTCAAGGTCACTGACGACGCGTTATCATCCGAAGCGAAACGTGTCTTTGACATCTGTGTCATACATGACACCGTTATACACACTAGCCTGGTCGACATTGATGCTTCGCTGCGTGGGGAGCCAGTTTGCAGACCCAAAAATAGCAGCCTGCCCCTGGTTTGTCTTCGCACTTGCATCAAAGCCGCCAAACGTATGCGCTCCCACCCAGACGCCAGCGTTCTGTTGAGGTACGTTGCTCACAATGTGTTTTCCGATGATCCACGTTGGCATGTCAGTCGCCTCTTTTTACAGACAGTGTTGGTTTCCTATCGCGATCGTCAATGGCTCCGTCGAGCCACGTCCATCCACTCAGGTTTGCTGCGTACCAATTGGGGCATATGTTCCAAAATCCATAAACACTCGCGCGGCCGCGGTCGATTTTCATATTGGCGTCGAATCCTCCGTGTGCTGTGATGCCGACAAATAATCCTGCATTTTGTTGTGCGGAATTGTGATCGATGCGGTCTACGAGAATCCATGTGGGCATACTCCCACCCCCGTCTTCTCGCCGATTGTATGCGCCTGCTCGAGCGTGCAGAACCGCCACACGCCACGCTGAGGCGTAAAAGTGCGGCTCGTACATATACATGAAACGAGGCCGAGCGCCCGTAGGAGGAAGTGCGATGCTGGGTTTTCGCAGGCATAGACGCGAACGCGAGATGGTGGCTCGTCTGGAAGAACTCGTGCAAGCCGTGCGCGATGCCTTGGACGAACAGTCGAAACATACAGTACAGGTGACGGTTCAGCATCTGCATGTCGACCAGGTTGCGCTTCGAGAATTGCTATTTCGCGTGGACCATTTCGACATTGATGAACTGAGTGGGACGCTCAATTTCGGAAATAACTTCGGTATTGAGAATCCAGGTGCGAAGGGAATTGAGGCGCAACCTTCCTCTCCAAGCGGGATCGCGCAAACGGGGACGGGATATCGCGTATCGTTCACAGACACGAACGCACAGGCAAGCGATACGTAAATCACGCATTTTTGACAGGGAGGGGAACGCGTGAGCAACGCGCTGTCACCGACTTTCATCATCGGCAGCATTCAGATTCATCAGATTTCAGGTGCATCCTGTCTCAACATGGGCAACACCTGGGCATCGGGTTTCCAGAACCATTCGAAACATAATCAAGGCTTTGGCAACGTGTACGGCGAAAAATCTGCAATTCACGGAAATCGAACGCTCCAAAATGACCCGGATGGGCTGGACCTCGCAGTATTACCCGAACATGTGCGGCCATCCTGGCTATCCAGTTGGCTGTCCGGCCGTTAGGCTGCTGCCTGCGGTCATAGCTGTGATTCGGAGGCGTCTAGCTTGAACAAGTCTAACAATCCTTTTGATTTTATCAATCAACTCGGCGACTTAGGAGACATGCGAAAGTTTTTAGGGCAGGACTTTTTCAAAAACCTCCCATTACCGAACATGCAGAGCATGCCTTTTTTTCAGGAGGAGCGAACTGCATCCGAGTTTCCTGCCATCGATTTATACAATCGCAGCACGGAACTCATTGCCGCAATTGCGCTGCCCGGGTTAAAGTCTGCTTCCGACGTCGCACTCAGCGTTCGATCGCGATTTTTGCGCGTACGGGGCACGGTGCCGAATTACTTTTCCGGCACACACGAACAGAAGATGATGTCCGAAATCTTCCATGGCGCGTTTGACCGCGAGATCGAGTTGCCCGAGCGCGTACTACCGGATTCGACGAAGGCGATGTACCGAAGTGGGCTTTTAGTCGTCTACTTGCAAAAAGACCAGGCGCGCGAACAGCCAGGTGACGCGATCGCGATCGACTTTTCGGGCGACGAATAAGGGGAAGGGGTCGAGGCACGTGCCGACACTGATTTCATTCGGCGCCATTTATACGAATACGCCACAGCAGAACGCGGGCGTCTTCATCGGCGAAACCAATATCACCGGCTGGGATGCACACGCGAAGTCCAACAGCGGCCACGGTGCCGTCTTTGGTGCTGGGAATGCGCTGATCGCAGGGTTAAACTTCAATTTCGACGGCTTGGAGTTGATTGACGGCGTGATCATGGATCAGGATCTAAAACCCAGTTGGAGCGTACAGTTATGATGGCGAAGGGTATATCGACTTGGCTGCCATTACAACTGCAGATCGATTCCGTACAAAGCTCATCGGCTGTGAACGTCGGTGGGCAGAACATCGTCTACGGGCTTAGTGCACATAGCAAATCGAACACAGGCTTTGGCGATCTTGGCTCACATAGCGTGGTGGCATACAACAGGACTTTACTCCATGACGCGGACGCTATTGATACGCCGATTGATGATCGCGATGTGCATGTGTTAGCTGAGCACCATGCCGCGCCCGTGGAAACGCACGTCGCGTTTCAGGGAATGAACATCAGTAGCATGCAGCAAAATGCAGGGGTCTTTGTCGGCGACAGCCGCATTACGGGATGGGACCAACATCAGAAAACGAATAAGGCCACTGGTGACGTGTACGGTGATCATAACGAGGAAGCGTGCAACGTCAATATCAACTTCGACACCGACGTGATCGACGCCTTGATTCACGATGATGACGTCAAGACGGGGCTGTTCTCGCGCATGGGTTAACCACCCAAGTGTCTTGGCACGGCAAGTCGGCCACACGATGGCGAAGGTTTGACGTCGGCTGTGCCGCAAGAGTTGCGGCACAGCGACGAATCCGAAGGCAGCGCTTACGAGCGAACCGCGGCGATCTTTTCTCGCAGCTTTTCTGTTAGTTTGGGGACGATCTCGAACAAGTCGCCAACTACACCGTAGTCTGCGATGTCGAAGATCGGCGCTTCGCCATCCTTGTTAATTGCAATAATCAGTTTGGACTGGCTCATGCCGGCGAGGTGCTGGATGGCACCGCTAATGCCGCACGCGATATAGACGTCCGGCGTGACCACTTTGCCGGTCTGGCCGATTTGCAAGCTGTAGTCGCAGTAGCCTGCATCGCAGGCAGCGCGCGAAGCTCCGAGGGCACCGTCGAGCACTTCAGTCAGTTCGGCAAGCGGCGCAAAGCCGTCCGCGCTACGCACGCCGCGGCCGCCGGAGACGACCACTTTTGCTTCCGTGAGGTCGCGCGTGTCACTGCTCTTGCGCTGAACGTCGACGACCTGGCTGCGCATGGGCGTCGGCTCGGTATAGGTTCGTTTGACGATAGGGGCGGCTGCACCGTTCGTTGCATCGGCTTGGAGGTTGTTCGGACGGATCGTCACCACCCATGGACCAGTTAGGAAGCGCTTTGTTTCAAATGCCTTGCCAGCGTATATTGGACGCTTGAATGTGACGTCTTCGCCAACCGCTTCAATCGCGACGACGTCGGAAATCTGGCCAGCATCAAGATGGCATGCGATCTTCGGTGCAAGGTCGCGGCCGCTTGCCGTGTGCGGAAGAATGACGATATCCGGCTTAACTTCGTCGATGACCGGTTGCACTGCCGCGAAATAATGTTCAGCCTCGTACGAGACAAGTATATCTGCGGCAACACACACGACTTGCGATTGTTCATGGTCGGCGAGTTGTTGCGCCGCAGCATCGACGTTGTCGCCAACGAGCACGGAGACGATGTTGCCGCCGTCGCCGGCTAGTTGCCTTGCTGCCGCTAAGGCTTCAAGCGACACCTGGCGCAGCTTTTGATCTTTTTGCTCTGCGATGACAAGCACTGTTTTTCCCATAGCTCTTCTCCTCCTGTCAATATTCAGCGAGCGCCGGCCTGGCCGGTGGCTTGCAAAATGATGTCGGCGAGTTGCTCGGCTTGTGCCTCCACATCTCCACTCAGTCGTTGTCCTGCCTGACGTTTTGGCGGGAGGGAGAGATCGATGCGCGCGACACGTGGTGCGACGTCGTCTGCAGACAGACCAAGATCGCCTAAGGTAACATTTGTGAGCGGTTTCTTTTTAGCCTTCATGATGCCCGGTAGAGATGGGTAACGTGGCTCGTTAAGTCCCTGTTGTGCCGTGAAGAGAGCAGGCAATTGAACCTCCACCGTTTGCACGTCGCCGTCCACCTCCCGTACGCACGTCGCCTTGCCCCCGTCAATCGCGAGCTTCGTGATGGCGGCGACATGTGGCAGCCCGAGTTGGTGAGCGACGCGGATGGCGACTTGACCGGCACCGTTATCGATGGAGAAGTTACCTGCCAACAACACATCGAATGGCGTCTTGGCCAGGTACGCGCTGAGTGCCTTCGCGATCGCGCGCTCATCGTGTAAATCTTTCCCGTCAATCAGCACTGCTTCGTCGGCGCCCATCGCGAGAGCCGTGCGCAACGCCTGCGCGACATCTTCGTTGCCCACGCTGACGACGGTTACGGATGCACCCTGCTGCTCCTTTAAGCGGACAGCCTCTTCGACCGCGTATTCGTCATAAGGGTTGATGATCCACTTGACGCCGTCTTCGGCGATCTGGCCATCGACCAGGCGGATCCGCTCTTCTGTGTCAAACGTCTGTTTCATCAATACGATGACGTTCATATTGCAATCCCCTTTCGCAATAGGTGCTATGCGCGCAATCCGCGCAAGAAGAAATCGACCGTCTTTTCGACCTGGTCGGACAACGAGTAGCGCCGGCCGGAAATCAGCCACGACGACACAACTTCATCCATGGCGCCGAACAATAACAGGCGCGTCAGCTTCACGTCCAAGTCGGGCCGAAAGACACCTTGATCGATCCCGCGCACCAAGACATCTTCAATCAATTGAATATATGGCTTGAGTGCGTTGCTAATTTCTCGATGCAAATCCAACGAGCTCTGACGCAGTTCCAGCTGAGTTACCTTCGCGAGATCAACATTCTTTTCAAGTTCTGTGAAGTGTAGTTCGCAAATTTTACGGATGGCGTCGTCTGCGCGATCGTCTTCGTGGATGTGTTCGTGAAACATGCGAACCAGGTTGCCCAGCTTTTCACGAAACAGCGACACCAGAATGTCTTCTTTGCTCTTGAAGTACAAATAGATAGTGCCGTCAGCCACGCCCGCCTCGCGTGCGATTTTGGAAACCTGAGAGCCAAAATAACCGTATTCGGCAAAGATTTTCAAGGCCGCACTGAGGATGGCATCGTATTTTTCGCGTTTTTTCTCTGCCAATCCACTTGTCATGCATTCACCTCGGTGCTAATATCTTTGTCAAAGAATGAATGAATGCTCATTCATTTTTGTATCCTCATAGTAAATGCCGTGGACGCGAATGTCAATTGCGCAACAGGGGCTTCATCATCTGTGCTGAAAGCGGTTGCGGACAAGTCCTTTATGGCATGAATGTACAGGCTTTTTCGAGGAAGGATGTGATGGACAGGATGACAGCTGTCAATGATATTGCTTTCGCGTTGGTGGTGGCCTACGCACTGTATTTGTTTGGCATCGTTGTCTACCGACGCTATCAATACTTGCTGCTTGGCAAACCAGTAGCCGTCGATGCGCATTCCGGTATAGGTGGCTTTGTCGCACAGGTATTTGGCCAAAAGAAGTTGTTTAAGGATGCAAAAAGTGGCGCGATGCACTTTGTCATGTTTTACGGCTTCATCATTCTGCAATTTGGCGCACTTGATCTCATTGCGAAGGGACTCACAGGAGGAAAACACATTCCGTATCCCGCATACGAATCCTTCTCGTTCTGCCAAGAATGTGTGGCGATTCTCATCCTCTTGGCAACCGCCTATGCGGCCTATCGCCGCTATGGAGAACGCCTAAAGCGTCTAAAGCGGGGCTTTAAGCCAAGTATTGTCCTGCTCCTGATCACAGGCTTGATGGTCTGTGTACTGCTGGACCTATCGTTTGAGCGCGTGTGGCATCACGAAGCCGCTTCGTGGTATGGCCCCATCTCTTCGCTGTTGGCGAGCGCGCTGTCTGGTATCGGCACGACGGCGGCCGAGGTCTGCTTCTATGTGTTTTGGTGGTTGCATTTATGTATTCTTTTGACATTCCTCATTTATGTTCCGCAGTCCAAACATTTTCATCTTATGGTTGCGCCGATTAACGTCTTTCTTCGGCGCAAACATGCACCAGGGCGGCTGCGTTCGCTCGATCTCGAAGACGAAAATGCGGAGTCGTTTGGCGTTGGTCAAATTGAAGATTTCAACCGCAAGCAGATGCTCGACTTTTTCGCCTGTGTCGAGTGCGGACGTTGCACCAATGTCTGCCCGGCGTCGAACACGGGTAAACCGCTGTCGCCTATGCATTTGATTGTCAAGATGCGCGATCACCTTCTGGAAAAGGGTGCCGCGGTAACCCATACCAAGGCGTTTGAGCCAGCTTATCTGTTGCCACAACACGATGGCGCTGCGCACAAGATGGCCGCGGGTGGCGAAGACATTGACTTTCCAAGCGATGCTTTGGTCGACATCGAGCCCACGCTGCACTGGCAAAAAGAGTCATGGGCATTGCAGGAGGCAGACGTTTCCACACTCAACCTCATTGGGGATGTCATTACCGAAGATGAGATTTGGGCCTGCACGACATGTCGCAATTGCGAAGATCAGTGTCCCGTCGACAACGAGCACGTCGATAAGATTATCGACCTTCGCCGTTACCTCGTTTTGATGGAAGGAAGCATGCCGAACGAGGCGAAACGCGCTATGCAAAACATCGAGCGGCAAGGAAATCCCTGGGGTCTCAGCCGCAATGAACGCAGTAACTGGACCCATGGGCTCGATGTTCCTGTGCCGACGGTTCATGAAAATCCTGATTTTGAATACCTGCTGTTCGTCGGTTCCATGGGTTCTTACGATCGCCGAGTGCGCAAGGTCACACATGCGTTTGTGCGGTTGTTGCACGAGGCTGGCGTCAACTTCGCCATCTTGGGTGACGAAGAAAACGGTTCGGGTGATACGCCGCGACGCCTTGGCAATGAAATGCTGTTTCAGCAGCTTGCCATGGAAAACATCGCGACGTTTCAACAATATGGCGTGCGCAAAATTGTCACCGCATGCCCACACACATTTAATACGTTGAAAAATGAGTATCCCGAATTTGGGATGGAGGGAGTTGAAGTTTACCATCACACGCAGTTGCTTGCTGAATTAGTCAAGCAAGGCAAGTTGCGTCCAACCCATCGCTTACACGAACGTGTGGTCTACCACGACGCGTGCTACCTGGGACGCTACAATGGCGTGTTCGACGCTCCACGGGAGATTTTAGAAGCTATTCCTGGCGTCGAACTGGTGGAAATGGAACGCAACCGAGAAAACGCCATGTGCTGCGGCGCTGGAGGCGGCCGCATGTGGATGGAGGAGACCAGGGGCAAGCGTATCAATTTAGCTCGCACGCAACAGGCCCTGGCAGTCAATCCAACCGTAATCGGAAGCGCTTGCCCGTATTGTCTCACGATGATGGAAGACGGGACGAAGCTCACCGAAACGGATGACACCGTAAAGGCGCGCGACGTCGCAGAACTTCTGGCGTCATCCGTATTTGCTGAGGATGTCCGGCAGAACAAGGAAGACGAGGAGGTAGGAGCTCGATGAGACACATTCGCAAAGCTGCCGTCATTGGCTCAGGCGTCATGGGTGCCGCTATCGCGGCGCACTTGGCCAACGTCGGAATTCCCTGCTTGTTGCTAGATTTGGTTCCGACTTCGCTCACCGCGGAAGAGGAGCGACGCGGCTTGACGCTCGACCATCCGGCCGTGCGCAACCGTTTGGCGACACAGGCAATCGCCAGATTGCACAAAGCGAGCCCGGCGCCGCTGTATCGCCCCGAGTTCGCACAACGTATTCAACCAGGCAACTTGGAGGACGATCTCGCAAAAATTTCCGAGGTCGACTGGGTTATTGAGGTGATTGTCGAAAGCCTGGAGCCAAAGCGACAGTTACTTGAGCGCATTGAGAAATATTGGCGACCTGGCACGATTGTCAGCTCCAATACGTCAGGGATTTCGATCAACAAGATGGTTGCAGGGCGCAGTGACGCGTTCCGACGTAACTTCCTGGGAACGCATTTCTTTAATCCGCCGCGCTACATGAAGCTGCTCGAGGTCATTCCCGGCACCGACACAGATCCAGAACTCGTCGACTTTATGGCCGATTTTGCAACCCGCAGGCTTGGTAAAGGCGTCGTGATCGCGAAAGACACGCCGAACTTTATTGCCAATCGAATTGGTACGTATGGACTGCTCGTGACATTTGAAGAAATGCAAAAGGGCGGCTTTTCGATCGAGGAAGTGGATGCTGTGACGGGACCGGCGCTGGGGCGTCCGCGCAGTGCGACGTTCCGCACACTCGACTTGGTTGGGATCGATACCTTTGTACACGTCGCATACAACGTCCACGCCCACGTATCGGATCCCGTCGAGCAACAGGCGTTCATCGTACCGGACGCAATTCGATCAATGGTCGAACGCGGGTGGCTTGGCGAGAAGTCGGGGCAAGGTTTCTACAAAAAGGTGAAAGATGGCGGGACGACTCGCATTCTATCTCTCGATCTGGCGACCATGGAGTATCGCGAACAAGTCAAAGTGAAGTCTGCGTCGCTTGAGGCGGCCAAGGCTGCCAAAGGCGGAAAGGCGAAGGTGCAGGCTTTGCTCGCGGGCAAAGACAAGTACGCGCAACTGGCGTGGGACATCGTTAAGCGGGTGTTGGTTTATTCCGCCGAGAAGATGGGTGAGATCGCAAATTCGCCGCAAGACGTGGACGCCGCAATGCGATGGGGCTTCAACTGGGACCTCGGCCCATTCGAGTTGTGGGATGCCATCGGTCTTGTTCCCGCTGCCAAGCGGATGCAAGAAGAAGGCCTGACCTTGCCCGCGTGGGTGGAAGCCTGGATCGCCGCAGAACATAAGGCGTTTTATGAGGAGCGTGAAGGCGCTGTCTATATGCCTGTGGGCGGCATGGCTACTCCTGTACAGGTGCCTGCCGGTGTCATCGATCTCGCGTCTCTCAAACAGGCCGGCCGGGTCGTGAAACAGAATGCTGGCGCGAGCCTCGTCGACCTCGGCGATGGCGTGGCGTGTCTCGAGTTCCACTCGCAGAATAACGCAATTGGCCCGGACATTCTCGCGATGATCGAACAAAGCGTAAGCATTGTCGAGCGCGAGTTCCAAGGTCTGGTGATTGCCAATCAGGGCCGTAACTTCTGTGTTGGCGCCAATCTCATGTTGATGCTGATGGCCGCGCAGGAAGGCGACTGGGACGAGATCGACTTGTCTGTGCGCATGTTCCATAAGGCCATGACGACGCTTCGCTATTCGGCGGTGCCAGTGGTTGCAGCGCCGCACAGGATGACCCTCGGTGGCGGTGTGGAAGTATGTCTGGCTTCGTCCCGCGTGTTGCCGTCTGCTGAAACGTACTTCGGTCTGGTCGAAGTCGGTGTGGGACTGATTCCTGCAGGGGGTGGCTGCAAAGAGACAGCTCGTCGCGTGGCAGAGTCGGTCTCTGCTGATGAGGATCTGGTGCCACATCTTGCGCGGATGTTCCAGACCATCGGTACGGCTAAAGTTTCGACCAGCGGCGATGACGCCTTGGCGATGGGGTGGTTGTCCGAGACGGACCGCGTGATCGTAAACGGCGATCTACAAATTGCCGCGGCCAAAGCAGAAGTGCTACGCATGGCGGAACTCGGTTACACGCCACCTGTGCGCGACGCGCGCATTCGCGTGGCTGGCGCCGACGGCAAGGCGGTCTTGCAGATGGCGGCACGCGGCATGTGGCAAAGCGGTTACATTTCCGATCACGATTTGCTCATTGTGAACAAACTGGCACATGTTTTGGCGGGCGGGGACGTTCCTGCCGGCTCGCTGGTCAGCGAGTCGTATCTGCTTGACCTTGAGCGCGAGGCGTTTGTCAGTTTGTGTGGTGAGCCGAAAACACAGGAACGCATGCAATACATGCTCGCCAAAGGAAAGCCGCTTCGCAACTGATGAAGTGTTCGGAAAAAGGAGAGTGACAGATATGCGGGAAGCAGTGATTGTTTCCGTTGCGAGAACGCCAGTTGGCAAGGCGAAGCGCGGTCTGTTCGCGCACACGCGCGTCGAAGACTTAGGCAAAGTGGCCATTCAGGCTGCTTTATCGCGTGCTCCCGGGCTGGATCCGGCGGAGGTCGAGGATGTCGTCATCGGTTGTGCGATGCCGGAAGGCGAGCAAGGTCTGAACGTCGCGCGCATCATTTCGCTGTACAGCGGTTTGCCGCAATCCGTGCCCGCGGTCACCGTCAATCGCTTTTGCTCGTCTGGGCTGCAAGCCATCGCGCAGGCGGCTGAAAGAGTCATGCTCGGGCATGCGGAAGTCGCCATTGGCGGCGGCGTGGAGAGCATGAGTCACGTGCCTATGACGGGCTTTAAGCCGGCCCCGCATCCCGGGATCTTGACCGAGATGCCCGACGTTTACATTGCAATGGGGCATACCGCGGAAAACGTCGCCCGACGCTTCGGGGTCAGGCGCGATGATCAGGACGAATTCTCCTATCAAAGTCACCAGAAGGCGTACGCTGCACAGCAGGCTGGTAAATTCGATGAAGAAATTGCACCAGTTGATACCAAGGTGTATGGCATCGACGACAACGGTCGGCCATGGTCGCGCGATGTTCACGTCACACAGGATGAAGGTGTACGTAAGGACACGACACCAGAGGCATTGGCGTCATTGCGACCGGCGTTTGCACGCGGCGGCAGCGTGACGGCCGGCAATTCGTCGCAAATGAGCGACGGCGCGGCGGCGGCTGTCATCATGAGCGCCGAACGCGCACAGGCACTCGGGCTAAAGCCACTTGCGACATTTCGCAGCTTTGCGGTGACCGGATGCGATCCGGCGGTGATGGGCATCGGTCCTGTTGGGGCCATTCCGAAAGCCTTGAGGCTTGCCGGAATTTCACTTGCCGATGTCGACCTTTTCGAAATCAATGAAGCGTTTGCTGCACAATGCGTGCAAGTGATGCGTGCACTTGAGATTGACCCGGCGAAGGTAAATGTCAACGGTGGCGCCATCGCCCTAGGCCATCCACTTGGCTGCACGGGCGCCAAACTGACGGCGACGCTCGTTCACGAACTGCGCCGGCGCGGCGGTGGTTATGGCGTCGTGTCGATGTGCATCGGCGGCGGCATGGGTGCGGCCGGCGTATTTGAAGTACACCGGGCATAAGGCGATTTGCTTCAATATCCCACTATGTACGTATAAAGGAGAGGGTTTGCGATGGCAAACAAGACACTTGCGATTGGCGGCGGATTTATTATTGAAGATACCGATCCGAATTCCATTGTTACGCCGGAATCGTTGACGGACGAGCAACGCATGATCGCCGAGACCACAACCAGTTTTGTCGAGGCAGAGGTCTCCCCGCATCAGGAGCAAATTGAAGGCTTGGACTACGAGCTGACCGTCAAACTGTTGCGCAAAGCCGGCGAAATCGGCTTATTGTCGACGGAAATTCCAGAAGCATACGGTGGTCTTGGCCTCGATAAAATGAGCGCAACGCTCATCAACGAGCGGGTGTCAAAGGCAGGATCGTTCGGGCTTTCGCTCGGTGCGCACACAGGCATTGGCACGTTGCCGATTGTCTACTTTGGCAATGAACAGCAAAAGCAGAAGTACTTGCCGAAGCTCGCCACCGGTGAATGGATTGCCGCGTACTGTTTGACGGAGCCTTCGTCAGGTTCGGATGCGCTGGGCGCGAAGACGACGGCGCGCTTGTCGGACGACGGCAAGTATTACATTTTAAATGGCACCAAACAGTTCATCACGAACGCTGGTTTTGCGGACGTATTCGTCGTGTACGCAAAAGTCGATGGGAAACTGTTTAGCACCTTTATTGTCGAACGCACGATGCCTGGCGTGAGCGTCGGTCCTGAAGAGCAGAAGATGGGTATTAAGGGATCGTCAACCCGCCAGTTGATCCTCGAAGATGTCCATGTGCCGGTTGAAAATCTGTTGTACGAGGTCGGCAAAGGCCACCAGATCGCGTTCAACATTCTGAATATCGGACGTTTCAAGTTGGCTGCGGGTGCTGTTGGCGGATCGAAGGATGCTATCGAATTGGCGGCTCATTACGCGAATGAACGCCAGCAATTTGGACGCAAGATTTCCTCGTTCCCACTGATTCAGCAAAAGCTTGCGCGCATGAACACGCGGACATTCGTGCTTGAAAGTGTGGTCTATCGTACAGCAGGCCTGCTCGATGCGGCCTTGGCGGATGTCGATATAACAGGGCCAAACGCAGGCATGCTGTCGGCAAAGGCCATCGCCGAGTACGCCATTGAGTGCTCCATCAACAAAGTGTTTGCTTCGGAGACGCTCGACTATGTCGTCGACGAAGCGTTGCAGATTCATGGCGGTTACGGCTTTATCAAAGAGTACAAGGTCGAACGCATGTATCGCGACTCGCGGATCAACCGCATTTTTGAAGGAACCAACGAAATCAACCGCCTATTGATTCCTGGAACGATGCTGCGCCGTGCCATGAAGGGTGAACTGCCACTCTTACAAAAGGCACAGGCCCTGCAGGCAGAGTTGATGCAGATGACGCCGACGCTCTCGACACCAGAAGGAACGCTCGCCGAAGAGGCCCAGTACATCGCCAATGCGAAGCGCATCTTCCTCATGGTGGGTGGGCTTGCTGCACAGGCATTTCAACAACGGGTTGACGAAGAGCAAGAGGTGCTCTCCAACCTCGCAGACATTGCCATCCTGACGTTTGCCATGGAAAGCGCGTGGTTGCGCACGATGCAGCATGTCGAGCGCGCAGGCGAAGGCGCGTGTGCGAACGCGATCGCGATGACCAAGGCGTTTGCGTACGAATCCTTGGGCGAGATCGAGCGGTTGGCGAAGGAATGCTTGGCGCGCGTCGAGCAAGGAGATGCGTTGCGCATGCAGTTGTCGGTGGTCAAACGGCTTGCGCGCCGCACAGAGATCGACATCATCGGCCTAGAACGCGAAATTGGCCGTGCCGTGGTCGACGCAGAACAATACGTATGCTGACGCGAACGGTTTGAGAGGATGGTGAGCTCATGGAGAAAACTTGGTTAGCACATTATCCCGAGGAAGTCCCAAGCTCGTTTGCCTACCCTGAGGAAAACTTGGCGTCTTTCCTTGTTCACTCCGCGCAACGGTTTCCGAACAACCCGGCTATCTGGTTCTTCGGACATACGATGAGCTACCGCGAACTCCTTGACGCTTGCTGTCGTTTTGCCAATGCTGTGCGAGCACTCCCCCTTGCCAAGGGGGAGCGGCTCGCCATCATGTTGCCCAATTGCCCACAAGCCGTAATCGCCTATTATGGTGCCTTGCTGGCAGGTCTCGTGGTCGTCCAAAACAACCCGATGTATACCGAGCGAGAGCTGAAACACCAGTTGCAGGACTGCGGTGCAAAGGCGTTGGTCACACTCGACGAGTTGTGCCCAAAGGTTGAGCACATTCGGCACGAAACGGATCTGCAGCACGTCATTGTGGCATCGATGCGAGACTATCTGCCGTCGGGGACGCCGCTTGCTGAACCCCCATCGCTTACAGAGCAAAACGGCGTTATATTGTGGCAAATCTTACTTCGGCAAGGAGCTTCGGAGCTACCGCAGATCGAGATCGATGCGGCGGAGGATATTGCGCTGATTCAGTATACGGGCGGAACCACGGGCGTCGCCAAAGGAGCAATGTTGACGCATCTGAATCTGGTTGCCAATACGATACAAAGTGCCCTGTGGTCGTATAAATTGCGGGATGGTCAAGAGCGATACTTGGGAGCTTTGCCTTTCTTCCACGTCTTTGGTATGACCGTTTTGATGAATCAAGCGATGTATAAGGCGGGCATGCTGATTCTCGTGCCTAGATTTCAAGCGAAAGACGTGCTGCGCTTCATCCATGAATTTAAGCCAACCGTCTTTCCGGGGACGCCGACCATGTACATTGCGCTCATGAATCACCCTGACGTCGGCCAGTATGATCTTTCGTCCATCGAAATATGTGTGAGTGGAGCGGCTCCGTTGCCACTCGAAGTGCAAGCGCAGTTTGAACGTTTGACCGGCGGCAAACTGGTGGAGGGCTATGGCTTGACAGAAGCTTCGCCAATCACGCATGCGAACAACTTCTGGGGCGAGCGTAAAAATGGTTCAATCGGTATCCCATTTCCTGACACGGAGGCGCGCATCGTCGACGAAAATGGAAACGATGTGGCGACAGGGGAAATCGGTGAACTGGTGGTACGCGGTCCGCAGGTGATGAAGGGCTATTGGAATAAGCCTGCTGAAACCGCTTCCGTCCTCCGCGATGGCTGGCTCTTTACAGGAGATATCGGTAAGATGGATGAGAACGGCTTTTTCTATATCGTCGATCGCAAAAAGGATGTCATCATCGCGGGCGGTTATAATATTTATCCGCGCGAGATCGAAGAGATATTGTACGAGCATCCGGCGGTCGCCGAAGCGGCCGTGGTCGGGGTCACGGATTCGTATCGCGGGCAGACGGTCAAGGCGTTTATTCAACTCAAGCCGGGCCAGCAGGTGACGGTTGAAGAAATGGACGCATGGTGTCGAGCAAATTTGGCTGCCTATAAGGTGCCGCGGGCCTACGAATTTCGAGAATCCCTACCGAAGTCCGCAGTGGGCAAGATTTTGCGCCGCGAACTTACCGAAGAAAGCAAACAAAATGCATAAGGGGAGGATGAGATGCGGTCGTCGATGAATCCGCACGGCGTTGATCCTCTGGTTCTGGAGCGCACGGCGGCGGGGACTTTTTCCGATTACACGGGAATTCGTGTTACCGCCATTGGAGAGAACGAGATCGAAGCAGAACTGGAGATTCGTCCTCATCATCTCAACGTGGCAGGTATCTTGCACGGGGGCGTTCATGCGACGTTGCTCGATTCGTTGATGGGGGTATTGGTGATTTTGCAGTACCCAGAGGATCCAGTTGTAACCACGAACCTGAACGTACACTTCACCGAACCGGTCTCAGAAGGTACATTGCGTGCGAAGGCTGCCTTTGTCCACCGCGGCGGGCGCACGATGACGGTAGAGGGACATGTTCATAGTGATGATGGCAGGTTATGCGCATTTGCCACGGGCACGTTCCGCGTCCTACACAAGTCGAAGTAATGCCATATGTTGCGTTGTCCACAAGCGCGAGCGGAACTGTCCGCTCGCGCTTCGTCGTTCGCATGTTTACACATCGCTCTGTTAGCCTTAATTGTTGTTTTCTTTGACCATAATGGTACGATTCTGGAAAAAGGATAATTCATAGACGGACAGGGCGTTGCATATTAAACACATTCGAGAAGCACAATTCCGCATTGGTGTGGTTTGTCCACGTTGCCAGAACAAATCAACCATTCGTCACGGTAAAGTAGATGACCGCCAACGGTATCTGTGCAAAAGTTGTCGTGGCACGTTCAGCGATTTGACGGGTACACCACTGGCATATGTCAAGAAGTCGACGGATATGTGGGTTGAAGTCGCTCGTTGCATGCGAGATCGTGCCGTCAAATTGCATATGAACTCGGTATCGCCGTGTCTACTGCGTTCAATTGGAGACACAAGGTACTGGTTTCACTTCACTCCAGCACGGACTTAGCAACTGTATTTTCAGGCATCGTTGCTCGTCAGATGTTGCCCATACTCAGTCAGAACACGGTACTTTGCACTGACGCTTACCTGAGTTGTAAAAATCAAACTAAATTGTATGTCATTTGCCAAGCCCCCCCTCAATCAAAGCAAGGGCGAACGCACGAGAGGCGTATACCACATCCAGAACGTCAATGCCTATCACAGCCGTTTGCAGGGCTGGATGCAACGATTTCTCGCCATGTCCTGCATCGATAGTAAGATGGTTCAATACAAATCATATGCTCTTGCAGGAAACTGCGTCATTTGTAACGAATCTATTCTGAATTATCAATATGCTGGAAGTTTATTTTTCGTCTCTCATGAGACAGGCGAACGAGAACCCGACCAACTATGCCGCAGAGATTGTTATCACTCACTTGGTCGGAAGAGAACTACCACCACCAGTTAGCACGAATGGAGAGAGGGGGAATGGGTAGTGTTTAGCCACAAAGTCAACGAAGACACACAATTGAGATTGTTGGAAGTTCGAGATGCTGACCAGTTATTTGCATTGTTGGACCAGTCACGCAGTTATCTCCGAGAATGGTTACCTTTCGTTGACGGGACACGTACCGTTCGGGATATAGAAGATTTCATTCAGTCTGGATTACAGAAGTACGCAGCCAATAACGGTGTGGAACTGGGTATATGGTATCGTGGTGAACTCGCAGGGGTTCTCGGTCTCCACTACATCAATTGGACGAACCGATTGACAAGCGTCGGGTATTGGATTGGTGAGATGTTTCAAGGCAAGGGCATTATGACAAATTCATGTCGAACACTCATTGACATTCTTTTCAAGGAAAATGGACTGAACCGAGTTGAAATACGGGTTGCTCCGCAGAATCTAAAAAGCAGGGCAATACCTGAGCGTTTGGATTTTCAAAACGAAGGATGTAGACGACAAGCCGAATGGTTATATGACCACTACGTAGACCACATCATTTACGGAATGCTCGCACAGGATTGGAAGGTTTGATTTTGAATCAAATGGGCTGTCCCAAAAGCCCTTGTCAAATGACGCAATCCCAAAAAGCAGTCCGCCTCAACTTTAAAGTGGGGCGGACTTTTCATATCCACGCTGATTTAGAACGGTGCAGTCGGAGAAGAATTTCTCAAGAAAACCTTTTGGGACACCCCCATTTAGATTTTCGAAAACAACATTTAATGAGAACAGAGCGTTACACATATATACCGCAAACTTGGTTGTCGAGACTTGTCAAACACTATATCTAGTGTTAATCTCATTCTGCAAACCACAATTACATAGACGAATCCTGGTGCTCGCAATCGCGAGTGAAAAGGGAATCCAGTGGAAAGCTGGAACGGTCCTCGCCACGGTGATGTTCGATGTGCAAGCTATGGCTCTCAGCCAGCCACTCCGTCCTTGATGGGGGAAGGCGCTAGCACAGATGAGACTCAGTCCGGAGACCTGCCAGGATTGGTTGTGCATCACTCCCACGAGGGATTGGGAAGGGGCGATGGACGTAAAAACACGTGGTTCGAGCGCTTTGGCTTAGCTCGAATCAAAACCGTAGTTTTAGAATGTCGAACCCTGTTCCTTGATGGGAACAGGGTTTTTCTATGAAAGCGATGAGGAGCGGATAGATCATGACGGAACAAAGCGCGACCGGTGTGGCGCAAATGGAGAGGGAAGAATGGACCGAGCGGCTTGCGTCATATCGCGTGTACAAGTACAACGGCGGGGAGGCAGGATTCGACCCGAAGAAATTTTATACATTTCTCGAGCGTGGATGCGCACAAGTCGACGGGTATGATCCAGAAAGCTTGGCGCAGGCGATTTACCCGCAGCTGCGCGACGGCATGGCGACGTCTGAGATTGCCAAGATTGCAATCCAGGCAGCCGTAGAGATGACAAATGTGAATGAACCGAAATGGCAGTTTGTCGCTGCACGCCTCCTGTTATTTGATTGCTACAAGCAGGCGGGACGCAATCGCGGATACGACTCTATCGGTTATGGGGACTTCCACGAATTGATAGAACAGCTTGAACGAATCGGACGCTACGGCACCTACGTACGCGAGCACTTCAGTGTGGAAGAAATCAAGGAACTGGCCGCCTATATCAAGCCCGAGCGGGACTACTTGTTTAACTACGTTGGTCTTAAACAACTCATGGATCGTTATGCCATTCGCAACCTCGCCGGCGGTATCATGGAACTGCCTCAAGAACTATTCATGGGCGTGGCTATGCACCTGGCGATGAAGGAACAGGACAGGCTCCACTGGGCGAAACGTTTCTACGACATGCTGTCGACGTTACAGGCGACCGTTGCAACACCGACGCTCAGCAATGCGCGCAAACCGTTCCATCAATTGAGTTCCTGTTTCATCGACATGCCCGAGGACGATCTCGTCAGCATCTACGCGACAGATGAGGCTTTTGCGAGAGTTTCGAAATTCGGCGGCGGCATGGGCATTTACGTTGGCAAAATTCGCGCGCGCGGATCGGCTATCCGCAACCATCCCGGCGCCAGCGGTGGCGTGGTTCCCTGGATTCGGAACTTCAATAATACGGCTGTTAGCTGTAATCAATTAGGCATGCGCAGCGGTGCAGCGGCTGTTTACCTGGACGTATGGCACAAGGACATTCTTGACTTTCTGCAACTGCGCACGAACAACGGCGACGAGCGCATGAAAGCACACGACATTTTCCCAGGTGTCTGCATTCCCGATTTGTTCATGCGCCGGGTCGAAGAGCGTGGTACGTGGCATCTGTTTTGTCCGTACGAAGTGCAAAAGGCGATGGGATTTTCGTTGGAGGATGCTTGGGGCGAAGAGTTTGAACGTAGATACGAGGCTTGCGTAAACAATCCCAACCTGCCTCGCAACGAAATTCCTGCCATCGAGATCATGAAACGAATTATGCAATCTGCCTTTGAGACCGGCACACCATTTATCTTTTTCCGCGATGCGGCGAATCGCTTAAACCCGAACAAGCACGCGGGCATGATTTATTGCAGCAACCTTTGTACTGAAATTATGCAAAACAT
Source organism: Alicyclobacillus hesperidum subsp. aegles (assembly GCF_027923525.1). Taxonomy (NCBI): domain Bacteria; kingdom Bacillati; phylum Bacillota; class Bacilli; order Caryophanales; family Alicyclobacillaceae; genus Alicyclobacillus; species Alicyclobacillus hesperidum. Next base: position 192,989 of record NZ_BSBJ01000005.1, read on the forward strand.
GAGCCCATCGCGGCGAAGTGAGGAGATTGTCGAAGGCGATGTCGTCACCGTGCGGCAACAAGCAGGCGATTTTGTCGTGTGTAATCTATCTTCGCTCAACCTTGGGCGGTGTCGTGATCGCGAGTCGATTCGGGAGACGGTGCGCCGACAAATTCGCGCGATGGACAATGTGATCGATCTCAATCACTACCCTGTCGCACAGGCGGCCATTACGAATCGAAAGTACAGGGCAGTTGGCCTTGGCGTCAGCGGCTATCACCAATATCTCGCCGAACACGGGCTCGTTTGGGAATCTGAGCAGCACTTGCGGCATGTCGACGAGCTCTTCGAATGGATCAATTACTTTGCAATTGAAGCATCGCTGGAACTGGCAAAGGAAAAGGGGCCGTATCCACTGTTTCATGGCTCTGATTGGGAGACGGGCGAATACTTCGAACTGCGCGGTTACAGGAGCCGCCCGGGTGGCCCGGATTGGGATACGCTACGCGCACAAGTTGCTCGCCACGGTGTGCGCAATGCGTACCTTGTCGCCATCGCGCCGACGAGCAGCACAAGCCTCATTGCGGGCAGTACCGCCGGAATCGATCCCGTGTTCGCGCGCTTCTTCCTCGAGGAGAAGAAAAACGGTGTCGTGCCACAAACGGCGCCGAATTTGAACGAACGCACATTCTGGTACTACAAAGAGGCGCACACCATTGACCAGAGTTGGAGCATCGAAGCGTGTTCGGTGCGCCAGCGGCATGTAGATCAGAGTCAGTCGTTTAATCTGTACATCACACCTGACATCAGTGCGAAGGCTTTTTTGGACCTCTACTTGTTGGCGTGGAAGCGGGGTTTAAAGACGGTTTACTATGTGCGCAGTAAAGCAGTGGAAGTGGAAGACTGCGTGGCTTGTTCGTCGTGATCGCGAAGAACATGCCTGGTATTAGATCATGAAAAACTCGTGCGCGTCACGACTCGAAATAGGAGAGATGATCTATGAAGTTGGAACGGACCAGACTGTTTAACGCGGCGGGTGATCGCGATTGGGGCAAGCGGCGCATCATCGGCGGGAATACGACAAACATGATTGAGTTGAACAACATCAAGTACGATTGGGCGTATAAGCTGTACCGCGCCATGATGAATAATTTCTGGATTCCGGAAGAAATCGCGTTGGCGGACGACGCCCGTCAGTACGATGCGCTAAGCGAGGATGAGCAGCGTAGCTACAATAAGGTATTGTCGTTTTTGATTTTCATGGATAGCCTGTTGACCCACAACTTGCCTAACATCAACGAATACATCACGGCTCCGGAGGTCAATTTGTGCCTCACCGTACACGCATTTCAGGAAGCGGTGCACTCTCAGTCGTATGGCTATATTCTTGACTCTGTCGTCAATGCGGCCACGCGCGATGCCATTTACAATGAGTGGCGGGAAGATGAGCATCTGTTGCGCCGCAACCAGTTTATCACCGACTTATTTGAACAGTTTATCGCCGATCCGAGCGACCGCAACCTATTGAAGACAGTGGTCGCCAACTATATTCTCGAAGGCGTATACTTTTACGCTGGGTTTAGCTTTTTCTTTGTGCTCGGTCGTCAGGGGAAGATGTTGGGGACAGTCTCCGAAATCAAGTTTATTCAACGAGATGAGCTCACACATTTGGCTATTTTCCGCAATTTGTACCACGAGATTATCCGAGAAAACAAAGGATTGCTCACGCCTGAACTGGAACAAGAATTTCTTCAAATGATGCGGACTGCGGTCGATCACGAAGTCGCCTGGGGACAGTATGTGACAGGGGGCAAGATTGCAGGGCTGACGGACGTCTTGATCGATCAATACATCAAGTATTTGGCGAACATACGCTTGCAGTCACTCAATCTCCCTATTCTATATCCAGAAGTAACAGAACATCCCATGCCTTGGCTCGACAGTTATGCGTCCATGAATTCCATGAAGACAGACTTCTTCGAACAGCGCGTGACCAGCTACACCAAAGCTGGAAATCTAAATTGGGACGAACTGTAATGTGAGTATAGGCTCGGTACGTATGACAGGGGGCATCATCCGTGGCGCATGCCATCATGGTGGTTGGGACGTCCTCGAACGTCGGGAAGAGCGCCATTTGCACAGCGCTGTGTAAGATTTTGGCCGATGCTGGTTATCGCGTCGCGCCGTTTAAGGCGCAAAACATGTCGTTGAATGCAGCTGTGACCAAAAAGGGTGCCGAGATCGGTCGGGCACAGGCCGTGCAGGCCGAGGCGTGTGGGATTGAACCGAATGAACACATGAATCCGGTACTGCTGAAGCCAACCGCTTTCAATGCGTCGCAAGTGGTGCTTCAGGGTCAGGTGTATGGCACAAAAACCACCGAATCGTATTTTCGCGAACAGCGGCAAGCCATTTGGACAAAGGTTGAAGAAAGTTACCGCGCGTTGGAACAGGGTTTTGACGTCATTGTCATTGAAGGGGCCGGTAGCCCGGTTGAAATCAATTTGAAGGAACACGACATTGCGAATATGCGGGTCGCCGACATGGCCGACGCAGACGTCATTTTGGTGGCCGATATCGATCGCGGCGGCGTCTTCGCTTCGGTCGTCGGTACACTCGCGTTGCTGAGTCCGGCCGAGCGCGCGCGTGTCAAGGGCGTCATTGTCAACAAGTTTCGGGGGAACGCGAATCTCTTTGCCGAAGGCGTACGCATGCTGGAAGAGCTGGCTGGCGTCCCAGTTCTCGGCGTTGTGCCATACGTCTTAGACATCGGTATTGACGAAGAGGACTCCCTCGGGTTGACGGGCGATCGCTACAGACAACCAGAAGGTGCGGGAGATAATTTGCTCGAAATCGGAGTCGTGCAGGTTCCGCACATCTCAAACTTTAACGATTTCGATCCACTGTTCGCCGTTCCAGGCGTATCGGTTCGGTTTTGCCCACGCCCGCAGGATCTCGCCGGCTGTCACGCCGTCATCTTGCCTGGAACCAAGAATACAATCGAAGACCTTCGCTGGTTACAGGAACGCGGCTTTTTTGCAGCCATTTGGCACGCATTCGCAGGTGGGGCGGCGATCGTCGGCATCTGTGGCGGATACCAGATGCTCGGTATTGAAGTGGAAGATCCATTTGGCGTCGAGTCAGGCGAGAGGTGGTGCTCTGGTTTGCACCTCTTGCCTGTGCGTACGGTGATGGCACAGAACAAGGCGACTTACCAAGTTGAAGGCGAGACGACCTTGTATTCGGGAATCCCTGTTTCCGGATATGAAATCCATATGGGCGAGACCCTGCCATTGGTGGGTACCCGGCCTTTTGCACAGATCACACGCCTCGGCGAAGGAGTACGGCGTGACGACGGAGCCGTCTGGCATGCCGGGAGGGTGGTTGGCACCTATTTGCACGGCGTCTTTGACAACGATGCATTTCGTGAAGCGTGGCTGCAGTCAATACGTGGTCGCTTTCGCCTGGAAACAAGCACTCGCGGCGCAAGAAGTTTTCGTGAACGGCGATGGGATGCGATTTGCCGCTTTGCGGACGTCGTCCGTGCGCACATCGATACCGCCACAGTTCGCACGTGGATTGAGCAAAGGGCGTCGAATGGATGACGCCTACGATCCATGCGGTCATCATACATATCTTGATCACTGCCGCGGCGCTGGGCGTCGATCGCGCAGTTGGCGATCCGAAGTGGCTCCCACATCCCGTCGTTGCGATTGGGCGTTTCGTCCATGGGTTCGAAAAACGTTTCCATCGGGTAAACGCCGCCCCGTGGCAACAGTGGCTCGCGGGTGCCGCGCTAACCTTGTCGACGATAACCTTGGTTTTCGGTGTAACCTGGGGCGTTCTGGCGCTTTGCACCCGGATCTCTCCTTGGTTGGGGCTGATCGCGAATATCTGGATTTGCTCGACAACCATCGCTTGGAAGGGTCTGCGTGATGCAGGGCACATGGTCTACCGCGAACTGAGAGAACATGGGCTCGCGGGTGGTCGCACTGCTGTGTCGCACATTGTAGGGCGCGACACAGCTGAACTGTCGGAAGCAGAAGTCGTCCGCGCTACGGTCGAAACGATTGCCGAGAATTTGGTCGACGCAGTGGTGTCGCCCGCGCTGTTCGCGTTGGTCGGTGGCGCTCCGCTCGCCATGCTGTACCGCGCTGCCAACACGCTCGACTCGATGGTCGGGTACCGTAACGATCGATATCGCTGGTTCGGATTTGCCTCCGCTCGATTGGACGATTTGCTCAATTATGTGCCAGCTCGAGTCGCGACGAGCTTGTTGACAGGCGCGATCGCGTGTACAAAAGGGGACCTACGCTGCGCTTGGCGGGCACTTTATCGCGACGCGCACAAACATCCCAGTCCCAACAGTGGCATTCCGGAAGCGATGGTGGCAGGTGCATTGGGCGTTCAACTGGGTGGATTGAACTTTTATGGTGGCGTTGCTTCACACCGTGCCACGATGGGAGATGCGCGCCGAGCATTCACGCGAAACGATATTGAACAAAGTATCCGTATTCTCAATGTTGCTTGCTGGCTGCTCATGGGCGCGCTTGTTGCGGCCATGGGTGCGATCGCCTTTGTAGCACTACGAGGAAGGGGGATCACAGGTTGACACACGGCCATGGGGGGCGCGTATACGAATATGCGGAACAGACAGGCGTTGCCCCGCATGAACTGCTTGACTTTAGTGCAAACATGAATCCACTGGGTCCGCCCGCGACGGCGCTTGCCGCCATTTCGGAACACTTAGCTGAGATTCGTCACTACCCTGACGCACGCCACCTGGAGGTGCGCGAAGCCATTGGTGAGCGTTTTGCCCTGCCAGCAGACTGCATCATGTGTACAAATGGTGCGGCGGAGGCCATTGATATCGCCATTCGCCACCTACGGCCAGGAACGGTGTGGATATTTGAACCTGCCTTTGCTGAGTACGCCCAGGCGGCGGCGCGTTCGCACTGTCATATCGAGCGCTTGCCCTTGGCAGAGAATATAAACGTGTGTGAGGCGCTTTACGCGGCGTCGGTGCGCGAGGGAGACGTAATTGTCCTGAACAACCCGCATAATCCCACGGGGGCGATATGGACAGCCAGGCAAGTGTCCCTGGTCATCAGCTTTGCAACGGAGCGTCACGCAAAAGTTCTTGTGGATGAATCCTTTCTCGACTTTCGGCACGATGAAGAGAACTACAGCGTACTGTCAAAGGTTGTCATGACAAAGGATGTGCTGGTCGTGCGCTCGGCGACCAAAATCTATGCCATTCCTGGCCTGCGCTTCGGCTTTCTCGCAGCACACCCGTCGTTTATTCGCGAGATCGCCAAACATCGCGATCCTTGGAGCGTCAACCAATTGGCACAGCGGGCCGCGCAAGCAGCGTACCGGGACCGAGATTTTCTCGACGCGACACACGCTTGGCTTGTAACCGAAAGTGCATGGATTCATGCGACTTGGGGCAAGCGCCAGGACGTCGTTTTGTACCCACCAAGCGTCAATTACGTGTTTTGTCAACTTGCCGACGATATACCTATTTCCGCGATGCTACAATCATTTGCCGACCGTGGTATTTTTGTGAGGTCTTGTGCAAACTATCATGGCTTGAGCGACCGTCACATCCGCTTTGCGATCCGCCTGCACGCGGACAACGAGCGCCTGTTCGATGCGTTTTGCGCCTTTATTGCGAGTTTGTGAGCCTGCCACAAGAGCGTGCCAAGTGCGTGTTATTGTCGGAAAGGGCGGGATTTTGTCCCGCTTTTTTCACGTTTTTTGCGAACTTGCAATTGAATTTTTGCGTTGCGGGATTACAATAAATCACGTCATATGGCATCCATACATACCAGTGCATAGGAGTGGCCCAGAGGGGTCGTTTTGCTTTTCTTGGGCAAACTAGGTTTGGCACAAGTGCACGACGAGGAGAAATCATATGCATCATCCACATGGGTTATTTTGGTTGCACCCTGTTCTCGTTTGCGTGATCATCGCGGCACTCGCATTTGCCTTGCTGAATTTTGGCAACGTAAAGCGAATTGTGGTGGGTAAGCCGATCCGATCTCGCGAACTGCATGGCTCCAAGCTAAAGTTGACATGGTGGATTGCACTGCCGGTGCTTGCGGCCGACCTTTATTCGTCCGTCGCATACGGCCCGGAAGCTGGGATTACCGAGCTGGCACCGCTTGGCAATGATGCGAAATGGATGATTATTCCCATCACCGCATCCACGGTTCTGTTGCTCATGATTTTGATTACATCGTATATCATGGGCGTGATCGCGTATCCGAACGGCGGCGGCGCATATGCGATAAGCAAGGATAACTTTCAGCGGCCTTGGGTCTCCCTTGTCGCCGCGAGCGCACTGTTGGTCGACTACGTGTTAACGGTCGCCGTGTCTGTGTCGTCTGGCGTCCAGACGATGGCTTCGTCGTACCCAATTCTAGCCAACCATGAGACCGAGTTGTCGATTTTGTGCGTGATCGTCATTCTGTTCGTGAACTTGCGGGGTGTTTCGGAATCATCGAAGGTATTTGCGTATCCAACGTTTTTGTTTATGGCTTGTATGTTGTTTTTAATCGGTGCTGGCTTCGATGACGAAGTGCATCACGGGTTTGTACAACCTGTCACACCCCCGTTCGGCACGATTCCTGCAGGGCTTACCCTGATGTTGTTATTGAAGGCGTTCAGTTCCGCGTGCTCGGCGCTCACTGGTGTTGAAACCATATCCAACGCAGTGCCCATCTTCCGCGACGGTAAAAACGGGGCGATCAAAGCCTACGTCGCGCTGGGGATCATCACAGGCATCACGCTCTTAGGCTTTGCGTACCACCTTTACGTGCGAGGCATTTCGGTCAATCCGAACAACACCATGCTATCGCAGTTGGCTGGCGATTATTTTGGCCATGGCATCGTGTATCAGGTCATCATTATTTGCACGTTCGTCGTGCTGATTTTAGCTGCCAACTCGACGTTCACTGGCTTCCCACAGCTGGCTGCCTTAGTGGCGAGCGACCGCTTTTTGCCGCGGGCATTGACCCTGCGCGGGGATCGCCTCGGCTACTCCAATGGCATGATTGCACTCGCGGCACTGGCATCACTGCTCATCGAGGTATTCCATGCGCAAACCAATGCCCTCATCCCGTTGTACGCGATTGGCGTATTCGTGGCGTTTACCGTGGCGCAACTCGGCCTGTTTAAGCGCTGGATCCGCGTCAAAGGCAGGATGTGGCGCACAAAGGCCGTCATTAATGGTTTTGGCGCGTTTATTACAGGGCTGGTCGCGGTCATTTTTGCGGTCACCAAGTTTACGAGCGGTGCCTGGATTGTCCTCGTCGTTCTGCCTGTGGTGATTTTCATCGCCATGAAGATTCGCCAGCATTATATTGAGGTTGCCGATGAATTGCGGATCGATTTGCAGACGGTTCGCCCACAAAAGCACAGAATTGTCTCTGTTGTGCTCATTTCTGGGATTCATCGTTTGGTCGTGGATACCATCTCATTTGCTATGAGCAGTACACCGGATGTTATCGCGTTGTATATTGGCTTTGATGACGAATCAATCGAGCGCATGGAACAAAAGTGGGAAGCATGGGGGGCACCCTGTCGACTGATTACCATTAAGAGTGAATATCGGTCACTTTTATACCCACTTTCCAAGTTTATTCGGCGTCTTGAAACGTATGAAGGTGGAAAGCCGGACCACATCCAGTTGCTCATCGCGCAGTTTGTTCCGAAAAAGTGGTGGCACAATCTTTTGCATAACCAGACTTCGCTTTTGATTCGCGCATGGATGTTGCGTCACAAAGATGTCGTCGTTTCGACCGTGCCATATCATTTGCGCAAGTAGGGGAAACCACATACATCCAACACAGCCGTATCGATCCTTGAGGTTGGTCGATACGGCTTTCTCTTGTCGTGACGCGTGAATATGCGGGATCCACCAACCAAATCGTTTCTATAGGAGATTGCAGGTGATATGCTAGAGTCATCCAAATGAGACGTTGGTTGGAGGGATTGTATTGCCAGGAAAGCGCTTGCGTATCATTCGTGTGATCGGATTGCGTATAGCCGTCATTCCGATGCTGCTGTGCATCCTGATTATTTTAGGCAATGCACTTGGATACTTGAATCCCGCGGCAACCAACCAGTCTTCGGCAATTCCAGGGCTATCATCGGCGAAACCAGCCCCGTTTTGGCATTCCGTGTACACAAGTCTTGTGGCCATCGGTACCTTGCATTGGGGCACTGGTCCGCAGATTACGCGGGAACTGGTGTTGCGTTCGCTCGAAATCAGCTCCATTCTTACGTTTGGCTCCTTATTTGTCTCCGCGCTCGTCGGTATTCCATGCGGCATTTTCGCAGCTTTGAAGCCACGCAATCCACTTTGGCAAGCAGTTTCGGCTTTCTGCGTTTTATTGGGGCAAGTCCCACCTGCAGATATGGCCGTTATCCTCATTTTTACGTTCTCTTTAGGATGGCATCTCATTCCGCTCAGTTATGGTTGGGGTTCTGTTGCTGATGCCATTTTACCGATCATGACGGTGGCCTGCTTTAATATCGGCTATATGGTCAAGTACACGGAATCCGGCATGCGTGAAGTGATGCAAAGATCCTTTATTGCAGCTGCGCGCGCTCGCGGTGCAGGTACCGCAAGCGTTGTCGTGCACCACGCATTGCGCCCTGCGCTGACGGGCCTGCTGACGTTTTTGGGTCCTCAAACGCCGATGACGTTATTTTGCACCGTGATCGCAGAACAAGCGTTTGCGATTCCTGGCATTGGCACCATGCTCGGGATTAAGGTGACGACCTATGGCGCCCCTGCGTTTGGCAGTGGCACAACGTTATCAATCACTTTGTTCATTTTCGGGCTATTTATTATGGTTCTGAATCTACTCATCGACATTGCGTATCTATGGCTCAATCCGCTCGCAGAATAAAAGGGAGGGACGTTTATGTCGTTCGTCGCTATCTCCGATTGGCACCAACGCGCCAGTCATGGCCGAAAACGTAGACGTCGTTTAGCTTGGCGCCGGTTTTGCCGAAATGGACTGCCTGTTATCGGCCTCGCCTACATTGCGCTGCTATTTATCGTCGCGATTGTAGGCCCATTCGTCACCCGACAGCCCACAGTAAACATTTTTCAGGCAAACCTAAGTCCGAGTTGGGCGCATCCATTTGGAACCGGGCAATACGGGCAAGACCTATTGACACAAATCGTGCGCGGCCTTGGCGGTACATTGCTTATCGGTGTGACAGGTGCGGCGATTTCGGTTGCGATTGGCCTCATCGTCGGCATTGTGGCGGGCGTCTTCGGCGGCATTATCGATGCCGTGCTCATGCGGTTCACCGATTTTGCCTTTTCGATCCCGACGCTCATCATCGCCCTCTTCATCGTGGTCGTCACAGGCTTTAGTGCTTGGAACGTCGGCTTGTCTATAGGCCTTGTCACATGGGCGGGATGCGCTCGTCTGGCGCGCGGCCTCGCGCTTTCCGTGCGCAATGGAACCTTGATGGACTCTGCAATTCTCGCAGGTGGTTCGCGCTGGTACATCGCGACGCGCTATGTGTTGCCGCAAATTGCATCGAATATGATTGTGTTCTTCGTATTCCAGGTGGCGTCTGTGCTGTTTCAGTCCACCACACTCATTGCGCTCGATCCACAATATGTTCCACTGACTGGCGGACAACTGCCGCCTGGTTCCAATCTGCTTCTCAATTTACTGAATGGCGGTGGCGGATCGTACATCGGCTATCGTTGGCTGTTCTGGTTTCCGTTAGGCGTATATTGCTCCATGGTCATTGCGCTCTTGTGGATAGGCGATGGCCTGCAAGCACTTTTAAACCCACAACAGCCATTGCCGAGGCGCTGGTTTGCGACGTGGCCGCGACTTCGTACGCCGAGGGGTGGCAAGGGGGTGAATATGCATGGCTGACTACGTTGTTGCAGCGCGAACAGACTTCAGTAACGATGTATCCAAGCAACCTGTACTCGAGGTGCGAGATTTAGTCGTCCAGTTCGAGCGTGCCGACGGAGTGGTCCATGCGGTAAACGGTGTCGATTTCTCCGTAAGGCCTGGTGAATGGCTTGGTATTATTGGCGAGAGCGGATCAGGCAAGTCGGTGACACTGATGTCCATTCTCGGTTTGCTCGGAGAAGGTGGGCGAGTGATCCGTGGAAACGCGTGGTTTAACGGAGTGGATCTAGTTCAGTTGTCCGACCGGCAATTGCGCACTGTGCGTGGAAAGGACATCGGCGTCGTCTTTCAAAACTTAGCAGAGGGTTTTAATCCCTATTTGCCGATTGGGACGCAAATCGCGGAAGTATTGGTCAATCATCGTCTGTGTACGCGTCGCACCGCACATCGACGCGTGATCGAGATCATGCATGAGCTCGGCATTGCGGATGCGAAAGCGCGCTTCCACCAATACCCGCACGAGTTGTCCGGGGGCATGCGACAGCGGGCGATGATCGCAAGCGCCATTGTCAGCGAGCCGAAGGTGATTTTCGCCGACGAGCCGACGACGGCACTCGATTCGACCGTGCAAATGCAGGTACTGGCACTGTTGACGGACATCTGCCGCAAACGCGGAACAGCGGTCGTGATGGTCACGCATGATCTTGGCGTTGCAGCCCATACGTGTGACCGCATTGTGGTCATGTATGGGGGCATTGTGATGGAAGAAGCGCCGATTGACGAATTTCTGCAATTCCCAACGCATCCGTATACACTGGGCCTGCGCGCCGCATCATTTGATCCGGAACAGCCGGATAGACCCTTGCGTCCGATCCCGGGAGTTGCTCCCGTGCTTCTTGAGGCTCCCCGAGGCTGCCCGTTCGCGCCGCGCTGTCACATGGCCACAACGGTGTGCCGCGAACGCCTACCTGCGCTGCGACAAACGCGACCAGATCACCGCGTCGCATGTCATCACGTACAAGGGGAGAATGAGCATGAGCCTTACCCCATTCCTTGATCTGCGTCACATTGAAAAATCATTTCGCGTCCGCGGAAAGCGACTACCCGCTGTACGAGATGTTTCGCTATCGATTCGGGAAGGTGAATCGCTCGGGCTCGTCGGTGAAAGCGGGAGTGGAAAATCCACCCTAGGGCGATGTGCGATCGGACTTACCGCGCCGGATGCAGGCAGTGTGCGCCTTTTTGGTCAAGAACTTGTTGGTCGATCCCGCCGGGATCTGCGCCCATTCTGGCGACACATGCAGATGGTGTTTCAAGACGCCGGGGCCGCGCTGCACCCACGTATGACCGTCGGGCGCAACGTGATCGATCCGTTGGTTGCACGACGGCTTGTTTCTCGGCGGGAAGGCTTGGAGATAGCGCGACAGTTGCTCGAACAAGTGGGGTTACATGCGGATCAGGCTGAGGCCTTTCCGTTTGAATTGTCTGGAGGCCAACAACAGCGCGTAATGATTGCAAGAGCTTTAGCTGTTGAACCCAAACTCCTCATTTGCGATGAAGCAGTGTCGGCACTGGATGTCTCCGTGCAGGCACAAATGATGGACTTGTTCATAAGGTTGAAACAAGAGCGGAATCTTTCGTATCTATTTATATCACACAACCTGCCGACCGTCGGTCAAATTGCCGACCGCATTGCGGTCATGTATCTCGGCCAGATCGTCGAAGTCGGCACCACGCAACGGATGTTTCAGAAGCCGTACCACCCATATTCGAAGGCTTTATTCGCATCCGTGCTACCGATTCCTGCGAACGTCAGCGCACGGAGAGAATTGCGTGCATTGCCAGGCGAAATGCCCTCGCCGTTCGATCTACCACGTGGTTGTCCGTTTCACACCCGATGTCCTGTAGCTGTCGACCGTTGCCGCGACGTTCGTCCACAGTTGCGGGCGATTGACGTTGACCATCAAGTGGCCTGTCATCTAGCGTAAGGCTTTATTTCGGCATAGATCCGCATGCAAACGATATTGTATAGTCTAGACGAAGACGATTGCGGACAACGGCCGAAAGGCGGGGTGCAGCTTGTTGCTGCGGCGCAGAACGTGGAGAAGTATCAATACCGTCACGGACCACGATCCCGGCAATTTGCGGATTGTACCAGGTATACGTAACGCGTTTGGCGTCGTGCTACCACTGGTTTTCGGACTTATTTCTCAGCATGTACTTTCAGGCGTCGGCATCTCCGCCGGCGCTTTGGTGTCTGGTTTTGCAGGCACGGCCGGCACCGCACGACGTCGGACGCGAACGATGTTGCTTGCAACCTTATGGATGACGGTAACCACGTTGGTTGGTGCAATCGCCGGGGCGCACACGTGGCTCATCGTGCTGTTGACCATGGTCAGCGGCTGGATTGCAGGCATGATGATAGGTGTGAGTGCTGCCGCGGGGCAAGTGGGGTTGTTGTCGACCAATGCCTTGATTTTGATTTCGACAAGTCCGCAATCTCCGAGTGGCGCGTTTTATCGAGCGGGGTTAGTCCTCGCAGGCGGACTCCTGCAGATGGCCATCATGATAGTTGTAGATCTTTGTACAACTGACAGTGCGGAGGCCGACGCGGTCACACAGGTGTACAACAGGCTTGCGACCTATGCGCGCGATCGCACACGCGACACAGACCTTGCTGTTGCCACTGCACTCGTCGATGCGGATGCGACATTGCGCGACTCGTATATGCGTATGCCTGCGCGTGCCAAGCTGTATCGATTGTTGAATGCCGCTGAACAGGTGCGATTCTATGTGGTCGCGCTCGTCGAGATGGCAAAGGGCAGGGCGTATACCAGTCAGCGCGACGAGTCGTCGACAGCTGCCCTTAACGCCTTGCGACGCGTTTCATCCATTGTCGAACAAGTCGGAGGCGATGTTTGGGCGTTTGCAGCAGGACGTAATCGCACCTTGTCGACTTTCGAACTATTGGTTCAGGCGGCGAGTGAATTGGAGGAGCTCGCAGAACAGATGCAGGGTGATGTTTGTGCACACGTGCGTGCAATCGCCGTCGCCTTGCGGCAACTGCACCGCGATTTAAGCGAACGTACAGTTTGGCATTTACCCGCCGAGGCTCGCGAGTCGATAGGCCGCCGACTCAAAAAGGCAGCGAATTCGTTTCTTAGCCATTTGACGTTCCATTCCGCTACATTTCGACATGCGTTGCGGGCGAGTGGTGCAATGGGTCTTGGCATGCTTGCTGCGCGCGCCTTGCCTTGGCAACATGCGTATTGGTTGCCGTTGACCGCAAACATCATTTTGCGCCCTGACTTTACGGCGACCTTCGGACGCGGCATCGCCCGCGTGATCGGCACAGTCGCCGGTATTTTACTTGCGACCGTCCTCATGGTTGGCGTGCACGACAAGACGGGCATGTTTGGCAGTTTGCTCATCGTCGTCTTCGCGGCAGCGATGTATATGCTTGTCAACTTTAACTACGCATTGTTTAGTTGCGCATTGACAGCCGAAACGGTGGTTCTGCTATCGTTCTTTGAGCGCGCGCCTGCCTTCGTGACGATGGAAGATCGCCTGCTGGATACAGTGCTAGGCAGTTTCCTCGCCTTTCTCGTCTATCTCGTCTGGCCGACTTGGCAATACCGCGAAATTCACAGCGTGATCGCAGATGCTGTAGCGGCGCAAAGAACATACTTTCATGCTGTCTTCAAAACACTTCGCGATCCGCAAGGTACAAGCCCTTCACCGCGCAATTTCCAAAGTCAGAGGAGCGCAGTCCGCGTTTCGCGCACAAACGCGGCGGTTGCCATTCGCCAAATGTTAAACGAACCGGTCGGTCCGACATGGAATCCGCACACGCTGCTCGGCGTGTTGGTTGCCATCCATCGCCTGTCAGATACGTTGCTCTCCATTGAGGCGTACGTGTTGGAGCGGCGGATCGAAGAACCGATTGGCGAGGATGTTGTGGAGATAGGTCTGGACATCGAGCGTGGACTGAATCTGATTGAGACGATCATCCGCAGGAATGCCACGGAAACGCTGGGGGACAAGCGGGGAAGGGAAAGGGCCGTGACAGCCGCGTTCGCAATTGATGTAGATTTGGCACAGCAAGACGTCATTGCTCGCGCGTTTGTGCGAATGGACAACACGGCGTGGACAATTGTCCGTATGCTGCAGATGGACATCGTGGCGTCGAATATCTGATCTACAAATGCCGGATGCAGACTTCGCTCTGAGGTCCGAACGAACTTTCCTCAAACCCAAGCCGTCTATATGATAGGATCACGAGTATGTGTGAATGACGGGAGGGATAAGGTGGATCGCACGAGACGAGAGCAAGCGACAGACAACAAGCGACGACAGCAGGCGAATCAGCCGCGTCGTTCACGGAAGCGATGGGTAACCTTTGCTTTCGCATGCTTTTTATACATCTTCGTTTCGTCGTCCTTGCTCATTTTTCATGGTCCATTCTCAGCTGTTCGCAATTACGTGATCGACACGTTTGACGAAACCCGACATGGCTATTTGTTGCGGCCATTGTCGCTCTATACTGTGTCGAATGCAGCCATCGAGGCTCACGCTTTGGCGAAGAACGGCATGGTGTCGGAGACGACTCCGATTTCCGAGATTGCGACAAAAAACTATACGAATGGCGATGGCGCCATTCACCTATACACCTACCATGGCGAAACATTCACCGCCTACATTATGGTGGTGGACAATCCAAAGCGAATTCGTGTTGCCGTCACCAAATACATGGGGCACAATGGCGAAACCGTCCAACAGATGGTCAATGATGTAGGCGCGGTTGCTGGCATTAACGGCGGTGCTTTCTCGGATACGAATCAGCAGGGGACAGGTGCGAACCCTCTCGGCATTACGATTCACGACGGGAAGGTTATCACAGGTGCTGGCACGACTGCGAAGTACCCGGAGATCGCGTTTACAAGTGGCGGTCAGATGATTGCGGGAGACTATTCGCTCTCTGAACTTCAACAAAAGAATGTGCAGGAGGCACTCAGTTTTGGGCCGGTGCTCGTGTTGAATGGGCAACCTGTATCGGTCCCAGACCAGGGGTATAATCCGCGAACAGCGATTGGTCAAACAGCAAATGGCAAGGTGATTTTAATTGTCACCGATGGCCGCGGTCAGTACGGACAACTCGGGGCATCGATGGCGGATATTACGGAACTCATGTTGCAATATCACGCTGTGATCGCGGCCGATCTCGATGGCGGTTCGTCGACCACCATGGTGTATAACGGCCGACTGGTCAACACACCAGTTGACTTGACTGGAGCGCGCAGCGTTGCCACGTCGTTTGTCGTAATGCCAGAAGTGGGAGGCAGTTCGAAATGACGTCTAGACGCCGACTCGGTCGCTTGTTCTTAGGTGTTGCTGGCTTGGCGACAATGATTGAAGTCGCGTTTTTTCATCACTTGAACCATTTGTTGAATTCTCAACAAGTCGCCACAGAGCGTGCTATTCAGCGGCTTGTCCAAGTCCGCTCGACACAAGTTCTAGCAAACCTGAAGCAGCACTATCAGGGTGTGACAGAATCGCCAAACGGTCAGTACGCGACCTACGTCGATACGGCTACCAATGGCACGGATGTCGTTCACGTTGTGTCGTTAGAGACCGGCAAACAGGTTAGCGAAGCCACGGATCTTTATCCTGTGCAATACGTCGACTGGTTGGGCAATACGGAAGTCTTTGTGGGTGAGCAAAGATCGCCTGGCGATTTGGAATTGAACACGTTCTACGTGTCAAACGGGCAACAGGCGGATGTCACTGCAGCAAGCGTGCCAGTATTTAGTGGCCTTTCGCCAGATGCACAGATTACCAAGGTTACCTACAGTACACAGACAAATGACATATTCGTATTGATCACGTCCAATGGGTCAAGCGAGATTTATCACGTGGGAACCATGGAAGATGTGCAATCTGTTCCTGTGCCCGCCGGTTACGTGAAAAACATTGCGATGACGCAAACGGGCAAAATTCTGTACGTTGAAATCAATCAGAATGGCGTATGGAATGTCCTCAAGCTGTCGGAAACGAGTGCAACAAGCAGTTATACGCCGGATTTCGAGATGAATGCGCAGCTCGTCAAAGCAAATGCCGCACTGATCAGCGTGATCGGCGACACGTTGTATTACGGGAATGTGAACAGCAATGGCTTGGTGACATCGGTGTACAAACAGACCCAAGGGACGACGCAATTGGTCAAACAACTCACCCGGCCGATTTTGGCGAGTCGCATTTCTGTTACCGGTACAGGAGATTTGGTACTGAATCCATCGGCAGTAACGAACGCCTCCGTATAAGATGCGGAGGCGAACGGTTTTAAGCGAAGGGGGGGCGGGATCGTAGTGTACGGTCACCTTGATTGCAAGCGCGTATATGATCCGGCAGTCAAGACCGATGGCATTCGCGTATTGGTTGATCGCCTATGGCCACGCGGTGTACGCAAGGAAGATGCACAAATTGGCCATTGGTTGAAAAACGTTGCTCCGTCGCCTCAGTTGCGAACATGGTTCGCACATGATCCCAACCGCTTTGCGGAGTTCTCTACTTTATACCGGGAAGAACTGGACACTGATGAATCGCATCAACAGGCGGTGGGTCAAATCGTGCAGTGGTTGCAGGAAGGCTCTGTTACGCTCGTCTACGCCGCGCGCGACGTACAACACAACCATGCCGTCGTGCTTAAGGCATACGTGCTCGAGCGTTTACAGCGTTTACGATGAGTGATTTTTGCAACTCGATGTTGGGGAACTGCGCGCCATCCGCTACAATGAAATGGCAAGCGTGCCGATCACGCGTGTAACTCAGAAGCAGAGGAGAGATATGCAAGATGGTTGAACGCAAAGGCGCATTTACTTTCATCGATCAAGCGTGCACGTTGATTGGGCCCGAACTGAAAGTTGGAGATACAGCACCTGACTTTCAAGTAATTGCCAATGACCTATCCACCGTCACACTGGCTGACTCCCGCGGCAAAGTTCGTATCATAAGTGTCGTGCCTTCTTTGGATACGGGTGTGTGCGATGCACAAACACGACGCTTTAATGAAGCGGCTAGTGAACTAGGTGAAAACGTGGTCATTCTGACCATTAGCGCAGACTTGCCATTTGCTCAAAAGCGCTGGTGTGGTGCGGCTGGTGTCGAGCGAGTTCAGACGCTTTCGGATCACCGAGACATGTCTTTCGGAAGTGCATATGGTACATATATTAAGGAAGTTCGCCTCGAAAGCCGCGCTGTTTTCGTCGTCGATTCGAATGATAAGATCGTGTACGTCGAATATGTACCGACTGCCGGTCAGCACCCGAATTACGAAGCTGCGCTCGAAACTGCCAAGGCGGCGAAGTAATTCGCGTTTACAACCGTAGCATTCGGTAGCATTCAGTTTGATGGCTGTACGGACGAGATGGAAGTGTTCTTGTCTGTACAGCCATTTTCGGTTTTATTAGTTAACATAATATATATTATCGGACGTAACAATCATGCAAGGAGGGAACATGCGATTCCTGGTTTCGTCACGTCTCCGATGGCATCACAATTTGCTTGATACCGTCGATTTCTGCAATTGCCTGCATGACTTTCTCCTTGCTTGACATGTGTTGATGAATACGCACGTATAAATCGATATCCACCAGGCTTTTTTCTTCATCCGTTCGGTCAATCAAGATTTGTTCAATACTCATTCCGAATCGCTCCAACGCGGAGCTGATTTTCCCAATCAGCCCTGGGCTATCATTGGCTGTAATCATGATGTGCTGCATATTCTTGATGAATCGACGCTCAAGCGGTTTCAAAAGGACAAAACCAACGAGCACGAGGCCCGCACACGTTATGCCAAGGATGTATAAACCGGCTCCAACCGCCAATCCAATCCCCGCCGTTGCCCATACCCCGGCAGCTGTCGTGAGACCGCGAATAGCGTTTCGCTGAAAGATAATGACGCCAGCGCCAAGGAATCCAATTCCACTCACCACTTGCGCGGCGATTCGGCTTGGGTCTAACACAATCGTATGATTATGGATCACATCCGCAAACGCGTATTTAGAAACGATCATCATGAGGGCACTGCCGACAGCAACTACGAAATGCGTTCGCATACCGGCCTGTTTATAGTGAACTTTCCGCTCGACCCCGATAGCCGCTCCAAGCACGCCGGCTAACAAAAGGCGCAACATAAACTCCCAATTGTGGTGCATAGAGTCCTCCTCGGCCGATTTCGTCATACTTGCGAAACCAGCAGACAGCGGGAATCGCCCATGGTGAATTGTGCTGCAACAAAACACATTCACGAATACGCTCAATCCGCCCCCCTTGCCACACCTAGGATAGCTTTCGCTTTTATCCTTGCAATATTCACCATCTTTCTTTCACTTTACCACATAATACAACCGCCGCCTTCGACAAGGCGGCGGCAATTATGGGATGCTCCGTTATCTATCTGGATGAAGCTATGCGTTAGACTCAAACGTTAAAGGAGTCGCTCATATTGAGCACAGCACCATCCGCGGTCGGTTTGACGAATTGGGAACTTTTGATGAGTTCCTGCAGAATACTTTCGTACTCATCGGCGTCAAATGGCACATCGATCATCTGCTTTGTAAACGATGACAGCATGATCCCGTTGGCCAACTGGAGCCCGTTAAGACCTTCCGCGCCATAGGCAATGAGTGGTTCAGACGAACCGAGAATGGCGTTGAAAAAGCGATCCGCGACGACGTGGTGTCCAGTCGGCACCTTGGTGTTTACCGGGATTTCCGTGTACCAATTCTCCACATGAGCAAATCCTAGTTTTGATTCCGCAGAGAACTTGAACATGGACTCGCGATTTCGATGGAATACAATCTTTGCATCCTCGTAAACCACCTTGCCGTGTTCCCCGACAATCTCCAGGCGATTCGTGCCAGGCGATTCGCCTGTCGTGACGATAAAGTGACCTATCATGCCGTTTTCGTGTTCAAAGTACGCCGTGACTTCGTCCTCTACCTCGATCTTATGGTATTTTCCGATGTGGGCAAAGCCGCTGATACGCGAAGGAAGGCCGAACAGCCATTGGTACATGTCGAGATTGTGCGGGCACTGGTTTGTTAGAATGCCGCCTCCTTCGCCCGCCCACGTGGCACGCCAACTTCCACTGTCGTAGTATGCTTGTGTGCGAAACCAAGTTGTGTTGATCCATGTGACACGCGTTAAGCGGCCGAGATCGCCGTGGTCGATAAGGTCTTTTAATTTTTGATAAAACGGATACGTTCGTTCCTGAAACATGATGCCAAATTGCAGATCGGGCTTTCTGCGCTTTGCGTCTTCGTAAGCATCGATCATCTTTTTCGCGTCGTTCACATGAACAGCGAGTGGCTTTTCGCAAAGCACATGGATGCCGCGGGCGAAGGCGTCGATCGCGACAGGGACATGTGCGTAATGAGGTACGGCGATGATGACGGCGTCCAGTCCACTGTGATCGAACAGATCTAGATGATTGTAGTAAGGAGTTGTTCCGTAACGTCTGGCGAACGCATCCGCATGCTCGCGAACGACGTCGCACACGCCCACAACCTCGACGTGATCCATGTCCGATAAGTACGACATATGTGTCGTTCCGATATTGCCGAGACCCACCAATCCGACTTTCACTGTACCGCTTCCATGTGATGCCGTCATCCTTTTCAACTCCCCTTTTATTCCAAGTTGGCCAAGTAGTCCTGTAAAATCGCTAGATGCTTGGGTAATGCCGTTTCAGCTGCTTCGATTTCCGGGTGCCACTTGCGCTCCCATTCGATACACAGGACTCCATCGTAGCCATGAGCGACAAGTGTCTGGACGATCTCGCGAACAGGCACCTCCCCTTGGTTGAATGCGACCAATTGCCACCCGTCATCGACTCTGCGTGCGTCCTTGAGGTGGACGTGCCGCAATGTCTCCCTCAAATTTTCGAAAGTCTCAGCGACGGTTTCACCCATGCGGTATGGGTGATGAGTGTCCCACAGGGCACCGAGTGCCGAACTTCCCACTTGCGAGACGACATCGCGAACCAAACTGGAACGCGAAAAGTCGTCGTGCGTCTCAAGCAGGACGGCAACACCTAATGCCTCTGCTCGTGGAGCCACTTGTGCCAATGAATCCGCCACATAAGCAACCGCTTGTGCATCACATAAATGATCCGCACGAAAGGTTCCGCCAAATGTCCTCACAAAGGGCACCTCGAGGCGTGCTGCCAGCTCTATGTACTGCAGCAACTCCTTCACGTTTCGCCGCCGCGCCCCTTCATCGGCCGTTGCAAACTTCGTGGACGCCCCGATCCCGACCATCTCAACGCCGCTATCGACTGCAAGACGTTTGAGTCGCTGCTGCACGTCGCTGTCAAGTTCCGGAGAGATGACTTCGCCGTCCAAAAGGCGAATCTCAACACCGTCGAATCCGAATTGAACGGCCTTTGCAAATACTTCTTCGATGGACCACTCAGGACACGCGAGATTGGAATATGCGATGCGCATGGACATGTTCCTCCCTGTTTGCTCAATCTAACACCAAGGTTGGCCGAGTTCTTCAAGAATAGACTTCAGAGACCGTGCAGCGATACGGAACAAATCGGGGCCACTAAATCCGCAAAAAGCAGAGGAAAGAGCCAAGTGTGGTTCCAAAGATAAGAATCCGTTGTAGCCTCTCTGAAAAAGAGCGGCGAGTACGTCGCGGACCTCACCATCTCCCTCCCCTGCCGGAACCACACGTTTTCCCTCGAACAGAGCGTCCTTGATATGAACATATGCCACATGAGATTGCAAAAGAGGAAGTGCTTCGTGAAAAGGTTTGACACCACATTGGACAAAATTAGCAGGGTCGAACACTGCTTGAAGGGACGTCGATGAACAAGTAGCGAAAAGGTCGAGGCAACGTGCTGGAGATTCTCCATATATACCCTTCTCGTTTTCATGCAAAAGTACGACGCCAGCTTCTTCTGCTCGCCGAACGAGCTCGCCGATCCTCCACAAAACTTCCGTCCGATGTTCGTCTGCCGATGAGTCATCGGGAATGAAAAACGAGAAAATGCGAATGAATGGCGTATCAAAAGTATCAGCGATGGCAATGGCCCGTTCGAATTTCTGCAGATGTTCGCCAAAATCATCGTGGACAGATATTTTACCGATGGGTGACCCGACTGCCGATACCCGAATTCCCCGCGCACGCAACTGATTCCGTACTGATTCCAATTCAGCGTTAGAAAGGTCTAATACATTCTTGTTCCAGACTCCGCGAAACTCGATATGCGAGATCGCCTCGTCCTCCAAAACATCCAACTGAACCTGTAAATCCGGCGAAATTTCGTCTGCGAACGCGGATAGTGTCACCATGCTGTTCCCCCCATGTCCGTCACGGTTGAACCTGCCCAACAATAATTCAGTTCACCCTTTGACCGCCCCATGTGCCAATCCTCCGATGATAAAGCGCTGAAGGAAAAGGAAGATAATGACAACCGGGATCCCACTGGTAAGACTTGCTGCCATTAGTTGTCCCCAAAAGACTGTACCACCCGATTCCCCCGTCGCAACGTACGATTGTAATCCTACGGCGACCGTCTGCGTTGATGGCGTAGTAAGTACACTGGCGAACAGGACGTCGCTCCAACCAAGAAGGAAGGAAAATACAAATGTCACGACCATCCCAGGTAAAATTAACGGTAGCACAACGTGTGTAAGCGTTTGGAAACGCGTGCATCCGTCCACCTGTGCAGCTTCTTCTAGCTCTATAGGTATACTGGACATATAGGACATTAACAACCAACATGCGAACGGCAATGCAAACGTAAGGTATGTCACAATGATCGTGGCGTATTGCCCTACTAAATGCACTCTCAGCACATTTTGAATTATTACAAGAATTACAAACAGCGGCAAAAGCATCATAACCTGCGGTATAGTCTGCATTGTAATAAGCGAGATCAAAAATGGCTTGCGTCCGCGGAAGCGAAACCGTGAGAGAACATACGACGCGAGCAGCGCGACCATTGTCGCCAAGAAGCCTGTGCATCCTGAAATTACCACACTATTACCAATATCGTGCGCAAGATGTACGGTAGACCACATAAGCCGGTAGTTATTCCAAGCAATATGTGTTGGAAGGATTGAGCCATCTCCCACCTCTGTGTCAGGAGTCAGCGACACGAGAACGACGTACGCTACAGGTAGCAAAATGGCCAGGCTAAACCATGCGACTCCTACTATTCTCAACCAACGCCACAATCTCCGTTCCATGGTTATACTATGCGTCACGTCGTCACCTCCCCGAGCCGTAGCATGCGAATGTAGAGGTATGCCGGGATCATCATCAAGAATAATGTAATCAAGGACATTGCGGCACCCAAGCCAAAGTCGAACGTTTGAAACGACGTGACATAGACATTTAAGGGCAACACATCAGCCTGCGGCGACGGTGGTGTTCCAAACATTATGAACGGTAATGTGAAGTTGTTGAAGTGGTTAAGTGTCGACAACAGGAGGGCTAAGCTCAAGACTGAACGTAATGATGGTAATGTAATGGCAAAAAAGCTTTTGAGATGTGTCGAGCCGTCCATGTAGGCCGATTCGTAAAGTTCCTTAGGGATGCCTTGGAGACCTGCTAATACCATAAGGTAAATAAACGGCCACGACGACCAAACATCTGCAATGATCATAGCCCAGAAACTTCTTGGGCCAATTAGCCAGAAGGTGTTGACGCTTCCTATATGGAGCCACGCTAGTAGCTTGTCGATCAGGCCCCATCCATTCATAAAGAGCAGGCGCCAAGTGATGGCATTAACAAAAACCGGCATGACATATGGGATCAGAAACAGCGCACGCACCAATGAACGCCCACGGAAAGGTGTGTTTACTAGCAAAGCTGCAATAATACCAATGGGCGTGATGCAAATGGTGGTAAGTAAAGAGAATGCAACACTTACCCAGAGGCTTCGTAATGCTGACGCGCCGACGGCATTCCCCTGTGTAAATGCACTTACGTAATTTTTTATTCCTATAAATGGTGCATGAAGCCAGTCCCCGATCGAGTATTGATTTAGACTCGTAAAACTGGTGTAAATACTGACCATAAATGGGATCAACACAATGATCACAAGAAGAAATGTAGCGGGTGCAAGCATCCAGTAGGGGGGCCTGTGTGTGCGAGGCCCCTTCCGCCGAAACTTCGTTGATTGTACCATCAATGGGGAGGTTGATCTGTCGACCATAGTCTCACATCCCTCTACCACTACCAAGGGTAGGCTCGTTTCTGTCAGGACGAAACCTTACTGCAGTGATTGTTGAACTTGTGCATTTGCGGATTTGAGTTCGTTTGCGATGTCTTTGGGTTGAAACGTGTTCGTCGCGAGTTCGTCGGCCAATTTATTGGTGACTCCAGCAAAAATGGTCTCAAGGTTCCCCCAATCTCCAGAGAATGGAGTTGGACTTGCATGCTCTTCCGATTGCACAAACGCTTTTATCATGGGTGTATTCAGTGACGCGTCGCCTTTATAAGCTTGTTTAGTAACGGGAAGATCGCCATAGACGCTAAATAGTTCCTGCTGTTGTTTCGGATCCGTAATAAATTTCACCCACTTTAATGCCGCCTGATAGGTAGAACCAGTAGTATAAGATGGGATGGCTAAATCCTGACCAGATACGATGGTCTGTGTCGGCGTACCTCCCTTAGGACGTGACTTCAATCCATAAGGGATGGTGGGAAGTGGCGCAAATGCGTAATCTCCCTTAACCGCTGATTGATTCAAGGATGGAATTAGAGAGGGACCTTGAAATACCCACATGCCGATGTGGCCATTTTCAAACTGCTGAAGTGCATCGGTATTTTTATATGTCAGATCGTTTGAGGAGACAATTTTGTATTTGGTTAACCAGTCGAACCAGAATGTCATGGCGTTCACAACCTGTGGAGAATCGAGCGTTGCTGTTTTTAAATTAGGGCTGAGGAAGTCTGACCCAAGTTGCTTTGAATATGCCCAGACGATCTTCCAAGGATCGTAGGAGTCTTCAGGGTCGATAACTGTTCCCCACTGTCCCTTTTTCGGATTGGTCATCTTCTTCGCGTCGATTACGAATTGCGTCCATGTTACGGGTGGTTTTGATATACCAGCGGCTTTCAGCAACTTTGTGTTGTAGACCATCGCAAACGGTAGCATCATCTCCGGAACACCGATGTAATGACTTGAATTGGGTCCCGACATGGTCAGTTGGGGTCCGAAAAACTTATCCTTCCCGCCAATAACCTTCCAGTCTGCATTAGACAACACGTGAAACTCCTTTGTCGCATAAGCCGTAGGAATGAAAGTCGTTCCGAGTTCAAAGATATTCGGGCCTTGGTGCGTCGCGATCGCGGTTTGCAACTCAGTATTTTCCTGAGTTGAAGACGAGTAGTAAGACCATGTCACTTTGACACCCGGATTTTCCTTTTCAAATTCGGGAATAAGAATTTTGTTATAAAGGTTTGCCTGTGCCTGAGGATTGTTAGCATCGTAGCCTACATATACGCTAAGTGTGACCGAAGGATGTGTTCCTGCGTAAGCAGTCAAGGGAATTCCGGCCATGGCTGCGAGTACCGCAGAAGATACTACTAGAAGAGGTTTTCTTTTAGTCCATTTCGTTGACTTACACACAGATGTTCCTCCTTTGTAGAGCAAAGTGTTGCAATGGTTCTCATTAGGAAGCGCTTTCATCAGAGGCATCCGCAGGACTCCTTGAAGATGTTTAAATTCCCAACAGCACCTGTGACATCTCCATCAAAACCTCTGTTTAGCGAACGAGCCGTAGGAAAGGCTTCCTTCGCTGATAGACATATGAATGCTGTGAAGGATGTATTCGTGCGGATGTGCCCAACAGACAAGATTCTGAATTAAGGAATGTTGGAAGTCCTGAGTGAATGAACGTTTGTTTTGTTGGCTTGACACTGCTGTCTTAATATCTAATTCGTAAATATCGACTATAATTAATTCATTTAGGGTCAAGCAATAAGGAATAACACTTAACAACATTCGCGCATACGCTGTCGTCGCAAGCGCCCCGGATTTGGTATATTCCTTTGATCATATCAAAACCACTAGCCATCATAGCCTTTGCTCCAGCCGCGACACCTTTACCAGTTCCAGTACCTTTTGCGCCGTTTCCTCAATGGCGCGATCCGTCACGTCAATAAGCGGGCAACCGAGATCCCGTACCACGGTTTCAGCATACAGCAGCTCTTCTTCGATCCGCCGTCGGTCCGCGTACTGGGCGTGCATAGGCAATCCCATGTGCCGCAGGCGTTCACTTCGAATACGGATCATGTTGTCCACACGCATGGTGAAACCCACGATGCGTTCGCGGGGAATTTGCCGCAACTCGCCGGGGAGGCGCACCTCCGGCACCAGAGGTAAATTTGCGACACGCACACCTTTGTGTGCAAGAAACACACTGACTGGCGTCTTCGAAGTGCGCGATACGCCAAGTAAAACGATATCTGCGTTTAACAATGCGCGTGGATCTCGGCCATCATCCGCTTTCACGGCGAACTCAATGGCATCCACGCGCTTAAAATACTCGTCGTTGAGCGTATGCAGAAGGCCTGGCTGGCGCTTTGGATGACCGTGAAAGGTATCGATAAACGCTTGCATCATCGGCCCCATAATGTCGACGACACGAACGCCGCGGCGAATGCTTTCCACTTTCATCATTTCGCGAAGTTCAGGCTGTACGAGCGTATATGCGATGAAGCCGCCCGAACGCTCGGCGGCTTCGACAACATCTCGAATTTCGTCTTCCGTCCGCAGTTGTGCATATCGCACAATGTGCACGCGCCGCATGTCAAATTGGTGGATTGCCGCTTGTACGACCGCTTCCGCAGTATCGCCAAGCGAATCGGAACACACGTAAATGGTTTGCGCCTCGGCGCGCCAGGCCTCGGTCATCGCCATGTTGTCCCCCATTCCGCGACCAACCGTGCCAGGGTGGTCTTTGTGATGCGGCCCACGACAAGCGGCCGCATATCGTCCCTCTCATGCATATGTACAACAGGCAGGCTATCCACCTTATATTCGATCATCCGTTTGGCGGCATCCACCACTCGATCCGCCGGCGTCACAGTCTCGATATTCGGGTAGCGCGTCATGACCATGCCAACCGGCAGCGTTGTAGCATTGGCATTGCCTAGAGTAAATTTCAACATGTCTTTGCGCGACACTACACCTTGAAGCCCACCGTCATCGTCGGCCACAATAAGTCCGCCGACGTCTTCCAAAAACATGGTGATGACAGCGTCGTGCACAGTCGTCGTCTCACGAACGATGACGGGCAGCGACTGGACATCAGCCACGCGCAAGGTGTCCCACGGCGCCTTTTCGCCGTTTGTACTCTCTTCACCAAGGAAATAGCCGACGCGCGGCTTGGCGTCTAACTTCCCAAGCATGACGAGCAAGCTCAGATCGGATCGCAAGGTTGGGCGGCTGACGCCGAGCATCTCAGCGAGCTGGTCGCCCGTAATCGGCTGGTGCGTCCGCACGAGCCGCAGAATTTGCTGTTGACGAGGTGTGAGTTCGATGCTTCTCAGCTCCTCCAACAACGTACGGCCTGGCTACACGAACTGCCAGGCCGTCCAAGATGGCCTCTTCGCCACCATTGTACACCATGTCTATGTTTTGCGGCGCAATCGTTTTACACACCTAGTCAGCCGATCCGCTCGTGCTGCAGGGCCGCCTGTGCCGCCGCAATGCGCGCCACCGGGATGCGGAACGGCGAGCAACTCACGTAGTCGAGTCCAAGTTCCTCACAGAACGCAATCGAGGCCGGGTCTCCCCCATGTTCGCCGCAAACCCCCGTTTTCAAATCGGGACGTCGTGACTTTCCTGACTCGACTGCCCATCGTATTAACCGTCCAACCCCATGCGTATCCAGTGTTTCAAACGGATTCGAAGAAAGAATATCGCGATCGAAATACACGTTGAGGAACTTCCCCTCTGCATCGTCGCGACTAAACGCGAATGTCATCTGCGTCAAATCGTTCGTTCCAAACGAGAAGAACGATGCATCTTCCGCAATTTCGTCTGCTGTCAAGGCGGCGCGTGGCACCTCAATCATCGTTCCGATCCGGAAATCGATCGTCACACCCAGCCGTTCCATCACAGCCTGCCCGACCTGTTCCATACGTTCGCGCAAGTGGCGCAACTCCTTCGTCGAACCGATGAGTGGAAGCATGACCTCCAACTCGACCTGAATTCCGCTTTCAACGGCTCGTGCCGCGGCTGTCACGATAGCCTCCATTTGCATGTCGTAAATCTCAGGGTAGACGATGCCAAGGCGAGAGCCGCGAAGCCCCATCATCGGATTGGCTTCGCGCAAGTAACGAGCTTGGCGCAGCAATTGTTCGACCTCGGCGATTTCACTTGCACTCGCAGCCTGTGCCCGCAACCGCCCAAGTCTTGCGGCCAGTTCTTCTTCCCGTGGCAAAAACTCGTGTAAAGGCGGATCGAGCAGGCGGATCGTGACAGGAAGTCCGTCCATCGCGCGGAAAATCTCGGTAAAGTCTGCCACTTGCAGCGGCAGGAGTTCGTCCAAAGCCGCCTTTCGCTCCACAGCATGGGTCGCCAGAATCATCCGCTGTACCAGCGGCACGCGAGCGGGTGATAAGAACATGTGCTCCGTGCGGCAGAGGCCGATGCCTTCCGCACCAAATTCGCGAGCACGGCGCGCATCTTCAGGTGTGTCGGCATTCGCCCGGACGCGCAAGCGGCGAACTTGGTCGGCGATGGCAAGCAATTCATTGAGCTCGTTTGCCATTTGCGCTTCGGCGAGCGTTCCTTGGCCAATAAAGACCATCCCCATGCCGCCATCGACGGAAACCCAATCGCCCTCGCGCAGCATGACTTCACCGGCACGAAGCGTGAGTTCTTCCAGGTCAATGCGCAGATCATCGCAGCCACAGACGGCAGGCTTGCCGATTCCACGAGCGACGACCGCTGCATGGCTGGTCATTCCGCCGTGCAGCGTCACGACGCCTTCAGCTGCAAGCACGCCGTGGATGTCTTCAGGCGTCGTCTCCGGCCTCACCAAAATCACCCGTTCCCCGCGCCCCGCCCACGCGACCGCCGTATCGGCGTCAAAGACGATACGCCCGACGGCCGCCCCGGGCGAGGCTGGCAGGCCTTTTGTGAGAACAGCAAGCCCATCCGTGGATTGTAGCCGCCTGTAGAGCAGCTGTCGCAAATGCTGTGCATCGACGCGAAGTAACGCTTCTTGCGGCTGAATAAGTCCTTCGTGCACCATGTCGATCGCGATTTTGACTGCGGCCTGTGCCGTACGTTTGCCGTTTCGCGTCTGAAGTACATATAACCTGCCGCACTCGACCGTGAATTCGACATCTTGCATGTCGCGAAACCTGGTTTCCAACTGGTGCGCAACAGTTATCAGCGAATGATACACCGTCGGCATTTTCACCGCCAACTCTGCGATAGGTTGCGGTGTACGCGTGCCGGCGACGACTTCCTCACCTTGAGCGTTGACGAGGAATTCTCCGAAGAGCGCCCGTTCGCCGGTTGCAGGGTGGCGCGTGAAGATGACGCCCGTGCCACTGTCTTCACCCATATTCCCAAAGACCATTGCCTGTACGTTGACGGCGGTGCCAAGATCCTCGCTCAAGTTATGCAACTTTCGGTACACCATTGCGCGTTGGCTGCGCCACGAACGAAAGACCGCTTCAATAGCCAGTCGCAACTGTGTGTGTACGTCCTGCGGGAACGGTTCGCCGACGCGCTCGGCATACACGCGCAGACATGTGGCGACGACTTCCTTCCAGGCGTCGGCTGCCAAATCGCCTTCGAACTTGCAACCATGGCGTGCCTTTGCACTCTGCAAGACGTGTTCAAACGGATCGAGCGGCACGTGAAAAACGACGTTTGCGAACATTTGTATGAGACGACGATAGGAGTCGTAGGCAAAAGCGGGGTTTTGCGACTGGTACGCCAAAGCGCGAACCGTTACATCGTTGAGGCCTAAATTGAGGATGGTATCCATCATACCGGGCATCGACACGGGAGCCCCGGAGCGCACAGAGACCAATAGAGGATGAAATGCATCCCCAAACCGCTTGCCCGCCGTTCGTTCAAGGCGCAACATGGCCATGGAAACATCGCTTTGCAGATGGTCGGGCAAACGTTCCCCTGCTTCCCAAAACGCCTTACAAGCTTCGGTGGTAATCGTAAAGCCAAGTGGCACAGGCAATCCCCACTGCACCATTTGGGCAAGATTTGCGCCTTTTCCGCCAAGCCTGGTGCGATCGCGCGGATCGGCCTGATCAAACGCATAGACCCAAACGGAACGAGCCTGTTGCTCCTTTATGGTGACATCGTCGATTCTTTCCATGACCAGCCCTCCCTATCGTTCAAACATGAAATGCTGAATTGCATGAATGATTGGTACCATAGAAATAACACACTTTTAATTATGACGCAATATTTACGATGATGCGTTGATTTAGACACAAGTATGATGTCATAATAACAAACAACAGGATGGTCTGTTTCGCGAATACATCTGAATGATGCGATGCGCAGCTTACATTGAATGGGGTTTAGCGTTTGGGAGGGAAATCTGAACATGGAGAGAGAATTAGCACTCGAGTTGGTTCGCGTAACGGAAGCTGCCGCGCTTGCGTCCTGCTCCTTTATTGGCCGCGGTCACTGCGACGGCGCGGATGGAGCTGCCACCGAGGCCATGCGAGAAATGCTGAAATCGGTGGACATTCGCGGCACCGTCGTGATCGGTGAAGGTGAAATGGACGAGGCACCCATGCTTGCGCAAGGCGAACAGGTAGGTAACGGGCAGGGGCCAGATGTCGATGTCGCCGTCGATCCGATAGAAGGCACTACGATGTTGGCGAAAGCCCTGCCCAATGCCATGTCTGTTGCGGCCATCGCGCCGCGGGGCCAACTCCTGACTGCACCTGACATATATATGGAAAAACTCGCTTGCGGTCCACGTCTGCGCGGTCTGCTCTCACTCGATGCCCCTCTTCGCGTGACCCTGCAACAAGCCGCGCAAGCGCTCGGCAAACCGCTCCAAGAGTTGACCATTGCGGTCCTCGAGCGCGATCGGCATCGCGCACATATCGAGCTGGCTCGCCGCCTTGGTGTGCGCGTCAAACTGCTGGCCGGTGGCGACGTGATTGGCGCCATCGCAACGGCATTGCCACGGGGTGGCACCGACCTATACATCGGGTCGGGCGGTGCGCCCGAAGGCGTACTGGCAGCGGTCGCGCTACGTTGCCTCGGCGGCGACTTTCAAGGGCGGCTTTTGCCAGAAACGCGAGAACAGCGCGATCGCTGCCTAAAGCTTGGCATCAAGGATCCAACACGAACCTTGCAATTGCACGATCTCGCAGGAAATGACGACGCCATTTTTGCGGCGACCGGCATTACGGATGGGGATTGGTTAAACGGAGTAACGCGCGAAGGCGACTACCTGCACACGCATTCGGTTGTGTTGCGTGCCGGCACCGGCACCATCCGCCACGTGAATGCAATTCACCATCGCCCGCTGCAAGTTCGCCTTGCGCAATCGGGATGAAGAAACCTAGAACAAATAGCCTGCTGCTGGCCATCACGACTCGCCAGCCAGCAGGCTCTTCTCGCTTGTCACTCCACGTCGTTTGCCAAGCGACGGATGGCGTCCTGCGGTGAACCCGAACTTGCCGCTGGCCACGCTTGTTGCCGTTCCGCCGACCAATGCAAGCGTTTTGCCGCCCCCTCTGCCACAAGCGGATCGATACCTGCACTTTTCAAGGTTTTGACTGCTTCGTCCATTTCGTGCGCCCGCCGTTCGCCGTGCTGTAAGTTGCGCTCGACGAGATACCATGCCAGCGTTGAAAGTTGGTGCTGGGGAAAGGATGCGTCGAGCGAAGCCAACATATCTGCAGTGACCCCGTACCTTTCTGCGGCGACAAGCGCCTCGATGAACAAGGCCTCCAGGCCTTTGAGCACGGTGCTTCGGCACATCTTCAACGCGGCTCCGGATCCAATCTCTCCGGCCAAGACCGAAATCTTGCACCCATATGGGCGAAGGGCTGCGGCAAAAGCCTCGGCTCCCGGCCCGTCGGCGATCATTGGCACGCGGTGGCGATGGGGTCCCACGGCTGACATTACAGCGACAGAGGCAAACCATGCACCAGCTTGCGCTCGATGCACGACTTCCCCAATTTCGCGCTTCACGGCTGGCGAACAGGAGTTCAGATCGGCATATACCTGCCCGGGCTGTAGATACGGCGCAATGGTACGTGCCACGTCTGCCGCGACGCTCGCCGTGACCATGGACAAAACCACATCGGCTTGTGCACAAACATCCTTGGCGCTGTCGAGAAGCTGGACGCCAGCCGCCAGTGCGCGCCCTTCGATACTGCCGTTCTGCATGGCATCATACGCAACCATCTGTGCAAGGCCTGCTTCATGTAGACCCAGTGCGATGGTCGACGCCGCTTCACCAAACCCGATGAAACCTAGTCGCACGGCTCACCCCTCCCATTCGGATTGAGAGACCCAGGTCACGCCCATCGCTTTCAGTTTGTCGCGCAGACCGTAAATTTCCAACCCCAATTCGCCACTCTGCAGGCGGGCGCGCGTTTTTTCCTCTTTTTCGATCCGCTGCTGTGCCAATCGTGCAATTTCTGCGGCACGTTCTTGCGGAACGCACACGACGCCGTCGGCATCTGCAACGATGATATCGCCAGGCCGAACCATCACACCTGCACAGACGACGGGTACGTTCACGCTGCCAGGCGTCGCCTTCACCGTGCCCTGAGCGCTGACGGCGCGCGACCATACGGGAAAGTGTAGCGCTGTCAAATCCGCCACATCGCGCACGCCTGCTTCGATGATGAGCCCCGTCACGCCATGCGCTTGCATCGAAGTCGCGAGCAGTTCACCAAACATGCCGTCGGTGGACGGCGACGTGGTTGTGACAACGACCAGGTCTCCGGGTTCAGAGACATCGAGTGAGGCGTGAATCATGACGTTGTCGCCAGGGTGGCTCAATACGGTGACCGCTGTGCCAAATGCTTTGGCGTCAGGGTAAATAGGACGCATGTACGGCAGCATGAGACCACTTCGCCCCATTGCCTCGTGTAACGTTGCGACCGAGTAACTTCCAATTCGCGCCACGAGGTCTCGATCCGGACGACGAACGTTGGTTACGATCACGGGTTTCATACGAACGCACCTCCGACCGATGGGAAGACGCGTTGATAAGCTTCCGCGTACACGATGGGCTGCCCGGAATTGCGCCCTGCCTGAACACCGCGCCGCTTTGCGACGTCGGTGTAATACGCCCAAAGATGTTCCTGCGCCTGCATGCACTCCATAGCTTGGCGCTTCTTGTCGAAGACCGATGTGATATCGAGGAGTAGATCAATGCGAAATTGGCACTGTTCGGGTTGGTGTGGTTCGAAGGAGTATAACTGCGGCGCGCCAATGGGAGGATGCTCCGATGGATACCCGTGGGCCTGTGCCAGAATGCGCGCTTCGCGAACCAGTTCTGCCGTGCGTGGGTGATCGGCATTGTACGGATCGAGAAAGGTATGCGTAAGGATGACGTCTGGGCGATGAGCACGGATCTCTTGAACCAGGCCGTCACGAAGCTCCGGCGTAACGTCAATTGGATAGTCGCCAACGTCAAAGAACCGAATGTCTGCACCGAGAATGGCCGCCGCCTGTTCCGCTTCCGCACGGCGGATGGCCTTGATCTCCTCCAGGCTCTTCCCGTCTTTCCACAGGCGGGCCGACTCACCGCGTTCGCCAAAGCTTAAGCAGAGCACCCGCACTTTCCAACCTTGTGAACTATGCAGCGCAATGGCGCCACCCGCCCGCCACACGAAATCGGCTGCATGGGCACTGACGACAAATAGTGTTCCGGGTTGTGACATCTTCTTCGTCCTCCTCACAGTCTCTATATAAGAAAAGTAGATGTACAAGTGCGACGACATTACAACGAAACCAAGCGGGCTGGGTTGTCGACGAGCATCCTGCGCACATCTGCTTCCGAAACGGATGCGGCAAGCAATCTTTCGGCATAGTCGATGAGTCCATCCACGATGCCGGGATTCGTTTTTTGGCCGAGGTCTGTCGATAACAGCGTGCGCTCCGGACCCACCGCGCGGATCGCCTCATACAGCTGATCCCATGTGCACTTGTTGGTGTAGAACGTCGTGTAGCAGTGTTCAATGGTCGCCCCCATCTCCGCAAGACGCACCTGATCAGCAATAGAAAGCGCCTCCGAAGGGAACAAGGCGTGCGTGACAATCACGCGATCGACGCCAATTTCACGCGCCGCTTCAACCACCGCAAAAATTTCATCGCGGGCCAAGTGACCTGTGGCGAGCACCATCTTGTATTGGCGAATGAGTTCAAGGCAGGCCCGCACATCGTCGCGTATTTGTCCGCGCTCATCGAGCACGGACAGTGGTGCAGTCGCGATGCCTTGCGCCCGCACTTCTTCTTGAATGCGCGCCCAAAATGGCAAATGTGCGGCTCCGCGCGCCTTTTGCTTCTCTGGGCTCTCATTGGCTGCATCGACCGTCGGCAACCATACAATGCGGGCACCGGCGCGCCCTGCAATGTCGACGACGACAGGATTAAAACCGCCCACCGTGTGATTCAGCGCGATCGCGCCGATGACGTCGACGCCCGGTACGACGGAGGAAACCACTTTCGCTCGCTCAACCGTCGGAAAATAGTGCGATTTGAGCGCAAAACCTCGCCAGCCGATGGCATTGAACTGATGTGCGAGTGTCACGTCGTCGATGCTGCGCTCCACTAGATCCGGCCAGACGTGAACGTGTAAATCATACGCTCCTGCCAACAGGCGGATGATGTGTTCGGATTGAGGCATGAAATGAAACCCACCTTTTCTGAAAACAAGAAGTACAATTATGCAGACAAAATTGTTGACAATTCAGGGTGTGACAAAGAAAACCATCTGCGAGGTCAGGGCCCTGACCTCATTTTCCGCAACGTATCACAAACATGCGACAGATGTTTGCGCATCGCTTGCTCTGCAGCATCCGCGTCGCGCCCCGCAATGGCCTGCACAATGGCGGTGTGCTCCAGGAGCGAGGGATGCGAGCGGCCAGGGGCAAGAATGGTTCGATATTGGTAGCGGACGTTTTGTGAGTTGAGCGTATCGAGCAGTCGGCGCGCCGTCGAGTGGCGAGACATCTCGGCAATCGTGCGGTGCAATCGGGCATTACCCTCTGAATACGAAACAAGATCTCCCTCTTCGAATTTTTCACGCATCCATCCCAAGAGTTCCTCAATTTTGTCGATCTCGTCATCAGTTGCACGCTCTGCCGCGTAGCGAGCAATGATGCATTCCAGCGCCATGCGTACCTCCAAAATCTCGACCGCTTCCTCGTGGGATACGTGGCGCACACGCGCACCGCGATAGCGCTCGCGTTCAACCAATCCCTCTTGTTCCAGGCGCGCCAATACCGTGCGCACCGTCGCGCGGCTCGCCCCGAGCCAACGCGCCAAGTCCATTTCCACCAGGCGCTGTGCCGGCATCAACGTACCGTCGACAATCGCCGTCCGCAGTTTTCGATAGCATTCGTCTTCTGTGTACCCCTGGCTCTGCATTTCCAAGAGCCGGCACCGCCTTTCCGACAACTTCTGCTTTTATGCACAGTTATACCACAGGCGTGCCGTAATGATGGAAACTTTCCACGGTCTTGTTACCCCAGGCCTGCCCACGTGCGCGCTCTTCCTCCGTCCACGTGATGGGCTGCCAATCCGGGGCGAGCACGAGGTAGCCGCCGGAACAGATTTCGATCCGGTTGCCTCCAGGTTCGTAAACGTATACAAAGTAAGTCTGGTTAATGGCGTGTTTGCTTGGGGCGAACTCAATGAAAACACCAGCGTCGACAAACAAGTCGGCTGCGCGCCAAATGGCTTCGTTGGTATCGACGCGAAAGGCGATGTGGTGCAGGCGGCCACGCGCACCTGTGGCATCCTGAGTATAGACGAGGTCGTAAGATTTATTGGTGCAGCGATACCACACGCCCGGACGGCGACCATTGTTGAGCTGGATCTGCTCTGTGAGGCGCAGACCGAGGTACTTCTCGACAAAATCGCCGTCTGCCTCGGCATGCGAGGATAGATAGTTGACATGATCCATAGTTTTGACTCCGACGCCGCGACCGGTAAACTTCTGTGGCTGATTCTTAAGTGTTGGTCGCAGGTCTGAGGATGGCTGGTAATGCTCGGTCTCATAATAGAGTTCCATAAGGTGGCCGTCCGGACCATGAAACGCGTACGCGCGTCCATGTCCGATATCGCCTTCATGCCACCTGCCCTCAATCCCAGCCATGGTAACAGCCTGCACACGCCGTTCTAACGCGGCCTCGCTCGCGGCGCGCAAAGCCGTGTGGCCCACGCCGGCGTGGTCAGACTCTGTCAATTTGATGGAATAGCGTTCATAGTCTCCAAAGCAACGCAAATACACCGATTGCCCTTGCCGAGCGACTTCTTCCATGCCCAGGACTTCACGAAAAAACCAGAGGCTTTCATCAGGCTTTGGAGTCAGCAGTTCGACGTGGCCCACATGGGCAATATCGAAACACAAGTCACTGCTCACACCGTTTCACCATCCTGTTCCAAGACGGCAACCTGTCGCCGTCTGCAAGGCATTCACCTGCTTCTGTTTTGATACGCAATATTGTATGACAAAATAGTATGCAACTTCATTCTGCATGTACAGAGGTCTTTTGTCAACGCTTTCTTGAGCGCTCCACATGGGTGACATAAGAGAATAGACGACTGCCGCCGTGTACATGGACAGTCGTCTATTACGCTATTGTTCAGGGATTTATGCGTGTGTCAGACCGAGCAGATTGCGTACCGCTCCATCGTCAAACTCGATAGGCGGCCACGCCTTCAAATCAAATGGATAGTCTGAACCGGGTAGCACACGTTCCTTTCCGGCGACGCTGCAAAGCAATTGCAACGCCTCCGCCGACCACAGAACACTGTCGTACCAAAAGCGCCGCATATAGCTGGCTGGTTCGTCGTTCAGGCGCGCCTTGATCTGCGGCCAAACCTCATATCCTTTGTTCAGACGCCCCAATTGGTATGGCAGAAAACCGCCGCCGTGCGCCAACAGGACACGCATGTTAGGATATCGATCGAGAATGCCACCAAGGATCAGATCAAGTGCTGAAATGGTCGTCTCCCACGGAACGCCAATCAGATTGGGCATCATGAGGCGTTGAATCCGTTTGTCGGTATTCAACAGCGGATGAAGAAAGACAATGGCTCCCAAACGATCAGCGACGGACCACAATTCCGCAAAGCGTTCGTCGCTGAGTGGAATGTCACCGACGCCAGGACCGACGATGGCTCCTTTCAGCCCCCGTGCCATCGCCCTTTCAAGTTCATGACAAGCTGCATCTGGATCGTTTAACGGCAGCGTCGCTAAACCTGAGAGATGAGTGCGGTGGCTAGTTACGACACATGCTAAAGCTTCGTTATAAATCGCCGCAAGCTGTTTCGTCACTTCTGGCTCGACGTCATAAAGGAACAACTGCGGAACCGGTGAAACAAGGGTGTGTTCGATGCCGTTGGCCGACTGATCCGCGAGGTACAAATCGAGATCGTAAAACGCGCGTTTCAGCTCGAATGACCACTTCCCGCCAACCGTCAGAAACGGTTCCTTGTCAGGCACTCTTTGCTCCCATACCGCATCGATGGCGCTAGTGGTCTTTAACCAGTCGAGGACCTCTTGTGGGATCCAATGCGAATGAACATCATACATGCCGTATCACCATCTCTTTAAAAGCCATGTTCAGGGCGAGGAGTCGGCCTTTGAAACGCCGCCAACCGCCCAGTTTGCTTTGGGCATTTCGTAAAGCAGCACGCGCACAGCATCCGGCTGAACCCCAAGTGTGCGAACGACGGCGTCCGTCACTTCCCGAATCAGTGCTCGTTTGGTCTCCGCGGATCGACCCTCAAGAATACTCATCTGTACTAATGGCATGTCAAGACGCTCCTTTTATGAAACCCATCGTTAAGGAGGGGGCAAATAAGGCCCCCTCGTTCGTGCGCAGTTTATTGGCCAACCGTGAGTTCGATCTCGCCCATCCCTTCGAAGGAGACAGAGATCCGATCTCCATCGTGAATGTAGATTGCCTCTGTAATGCCTCCGGTTAAGACAACCATACCGGGTTCCACAGCTTTACCGATGCGACTGAGCATCCGCACCTGCTCTACAACGGAGCGCACTGGGTGGCCGAGAACGGCGGCACCGGCCCCGGTCTGCTCAACCTCTCCGTTTCGCCGCATAACGACACCAACTTGGTCAAGCGCAATTTGATAGGGCGAATATGCTTGCTCGGCGAGATAGAATTTCGCGCTGGACGCGTTGTCGGCGACGACGTCGACGAGCGTGAAGGAAAAATTTTTGTAACGGCTGTCGATGATTTCGACCGCAGGAACCACACACTCGGTCGCGAGCCAGACATCGCGGGGCAGGATCTTGTCGCCTTCCAGGCGGTGCTTGAAAATAAAAGCGAGTTCTGGCTCAACGCGCGGATGAATGAGCCCCGTGAGCGACACGTGAGGATCATATAACTCCATGCCGTCGAGCAGATGCCCGAAAATAGGCTCATCGACACCAACTGATTGCTGCTTCGCCTTGCTCGTTAAACCCATCTTCCATCCGACAAGCTTTTGGCCTTCGTTCATGTACTTGCCCATGCAGAGCTGTTGGATTTCGTACGCATCCTCGACAGACAGTCCTTCGTACCGAAGTGTCAGCTTTTCCAACTCGGCAGCGGACGTTTGATGTCGGTATAACTCGTCTGCAATCGCTTGTAAATTCATCGGTCCATCCTCCCAGAGCCTATCGGACAATCTATTACGCCTGTCGATGTGCGATTTCGTACGCGACGTCGACAATCATATCTTCCTGCCCGCCCACCACGCGGCGATTGCCAAGTTCGACAAGGACGTCGCGAACATCGACGGAAAATTGTTCGGCCGCGCGCTGCGCGTGCAGCAAGAAGCTCGAATAGACGCCAGCATAGCCCAACGTGAGTGCTGTGCGGTCGGTGATGATGGGCCGATGCATGCGCGGACGCACGACATCTTCTGCAGCGTCCATGGCCGGATACAGCGATACACCTGTGTCGATGCCGTACTTTTCGCATGCTGCGACGAATACCTCAAGTGGTGTGTTGCCAGCGCCAGCACCCAAACCACCAAGGCTTGCATCGATACGATACGCACCTTCTTCGACCGCCGCGATCGAATTGGCGACAGACACGCCCAGATTGTTGTGGGCATGAAAACCGACTTGCACGTCGTCTGGCAAAGCATTGCGCAGTGCCGATACCTTGCGGCGCACCTCATCCATCAACATGGCACCTGCCGAATCGACGATGTAGACGGCGTGTGCGCCGTACGATGCCATTTTCTTTGCCTCTTCCACCAGCCGCTCGACATCGGTCATGTGCGACATCATCAAAAAACCAACAACATCGAGGCCCAACTTGCGACCCTCTTCGATGTGCTGTGCAGAAATGTCCGCCTCGGTCGAATGGGTAGCTACACGCACGCCGCGAATACCATACTCGACGGCCCGTTTAAGATCTTCCACCGTACCGATCCCCGGCAACAGGAGCGCCACGACCTTCGCGTTTTGAACCGCGCCGCACACCGCCTGCAGATAATCCGCTTCCGTTTCTTTTGAAAATCCATATTGCACCGAGCTACCCCCGAGCCCATCGCCATGCGCCGCCTCGATCAGCGCGACCCCGGTGCTATCCAAGGCCGACGCGATTGCACGGGCATCTTCGACACTGAACTGATGGCGCACGGCGTGCATCCCGTCGCGCAGAGTGACATCCGTCACTTCAATCCGATATTTGTAGGCCATAAATGTTCCCTCCTCACTGGTTGACCGCAGCCCGGTGCTTGGCATACTCCTCAGCGAACTTGACTGCAGCCGCCGTCATGATGTCGAGGTTTCCTGCATAGACCGGCAAATAATCGCCGAGGCCTTCGACCTCAATGGAGACGCTGACCAAGTTGTCGCGAAAAATCGGTTCGCGATTGAGGCGATAACCTGGAACATAGGTCTGCACGTGGCTCACCATTTCGCGAATGGACGCAAGCACCTTTTGCCTTGTCTCCTCTGATGCGTCGTCCATCAAACAATAAATGGTATCTCGCATCAAAATGGGCGGTTCAGCCGGATTGAGGATGATAATCGCTTTGCCGCGACGAGCCTTGCCGATGGTTTCAATGGCCCGTGAAGTCGTCTCCGTAAACTCATCGATGTTTGCTCGTGTCCCTGGGCCGGCGCTCTTACTCGCAATAGTCGCAACGATCTCGGCATACGACACGCCGACTACACGGCTGACCGCATATACGATAGGAACAGTTGCCTGGCCGCCACACGTGACCATATTGACATTTGGAGATTCAAGATGCTCCTGCAAATTCACCGCCGCGATCACGTACGGTCCGCGCGCGGCCGGCGTCAAGTCGACGGCCTGGATTCCTGCCTCGCGTAACAATTTCGCATGACGCACGTGCGCTTTCGCACTTGTTGCATCGAAGACGATATCCGGACGTACCCCGGCTTTAAGCATGGCGGCCAAGCCTTCCGCAGAGATTTCGAGGCCGGCGTTTTTCGCACGGCGCAGCCCGTCCGACTCTGGATCGATGCCAATCATCCACCGTGGTTCAATCCATTCGCTACGCTGTAACTTCACCATCAAATCAGTGCCGATGTTGCCCGATCCGACAATCGCAGCTGCTAATTTTGTCATATTGGTCACCCCCATGAAGACTCAGACAAGTTCGCCTTGGCCAGGGTGAATTCGACACGCCCCAATCGGCCGAAGGAAAGTGCGACATGATCGCCGGACCGCACGGGTACTGCGGCGCTGACCGCACCAGAGAGCACAATGTCGCCCGCACGCAAGGTCGTGCCCAAAGACGACAACTTATTCGCCAACCAGGCCACCGCAATTGCCGGATGCCCCATCACAGCGGCTCCCGCCCCAGTCTCCACGACTTCGCCATTGACTTTGAGCACTGCCCCACAGGTCGTTAGATTGGCATCACCAACCGGCGTCGGTTCGTCCCCTAATACAAAACAACCAGCCGATGCATTGTCTGCGATGGTGTCTGCCAAACGAATTTTCCAGTCGGCGATTCGACTGTCGATAACTTCGAGCGCAGGTACGACAGCGCGTGTCGCACGCAAGACGGCATCAGCGTCGACATGCGGCCCTGGTAGATCCTCTGCCAGCACAAACGCCAGTTCGGGCTCAACCTTCGGTTGAATCAGAGGAAAGTCGACAATGTCGCGAGAACGGTACTGCATCGAGGCAAATAGATGTCCAAAGTCGGGCTCGTTGACGCCGAGCATGCGCTGCATCGGCTTACTCGTCAGTCCAATCTTATGACCCACGACGCGATCGCCAGCTTGTTGCTTCTTGTGGGCATTCAGCAATTGGATTTGGTACGCAACTTCCATCGACATGTCGGGATATCGTTCTGTCAACGGCGGGATCGTGCGCAACGCACGCTCCGCCGCAAACAGTTCAGCCGCCAAATCTTCCATTTGAAATACCGACATCACCATCACCCCGTTACAACTTGATGCAGACATTTTTCAATTCTGAGAAGAACTCGAAGCTGTGTACTCCGCCCTCGCGGCCGATACCACTTTGTTTCATGCCGCCAAAAGGCGTGCGCAGGTCGCGTAAGAACCATGTATTCACCCAAATCACGCCCGCTTCGATCTCACCAGCGACACGATGTGCCCGCTTCAG
Organism: Alicyclobacillus hesperidum subsp. aegles; assembly: GCF_027923525.1. Taxonomy (NCBI): domain Bacteria; kingdom Bacillati; phylum Bacillota; class Bacilli; order Caryophanales; family Alicyclobacillaceae; genus Alicyclobacillus; species Alicyclobacillus hesperidum. The sequence goes on from NZ_BSBJ01000005.1 coordinate 233,710, forward strand.
ATTGGACGTCCAGATGGTAGCCCCTAAGCCGTAATTTGTGTCGTTGGCGATGGCAATGACTTCTTCTTCTGTGTCGAACGGTTGAATGGTCACAACAGGACCAAAGACCTCTTGACGCGTGATTTCACACTCAGAGTCGACGTCGACGATGATGGTGGGCTCGAAAAACGCACCGTGTTTCAGATGTTCAGGGCGCTTACCGCCAATCAGGATGCGGCCGCCCTGTTCGACCGCACGTCGCACGAATCCTTCGACGCGCTCCAGGTGTTCGAAAGAGATAAGAGCGCCCACGTTCGTGTTTGGATCAAGCGGATCGCCAACAACGAGTTGTGCGGTCTTCTCGACCAACCCGGCGACGAAGCGGTCATACAATGGACGCTCGACATAAATGCGCGAGCCACATAAACACACTTCACCCTGGTTGACAAAGCTGGAGCGAATCGTCGTCGTCAAAGCATCTTCGAGATCACAGTCCGCAAAGACGATGTTCGGGTTTTTGCCGCCGAGTTCCAAAGATAGGCGCTTGAGCGACGAAGCTGCAGATTTCATCACGGCTTTGCCTGTCGTCGTCTCACCCGTAAGCGAGATCAGATCGACATCTGGATGTTCGGTCAAGGCAGATCCGGCAGCGTCTGGGCCGAAGCCGTGCACAACGTTGACAACGCCATCTGGCACACCTGCCTTTTGGCAGATTTCAGCCAATTTCGTCGCCGTCATCGGCGTCAATTCGGCCGGCTTGATCACGCAGGTATCGCCTGCAGCCAAACACGGCGCAACCTTCCATGTCAACAAAAACAAAGGCAAGTTCCACGGTGAAATAAGGCCCGCCACACCGACTGGTCGGCGCAGGGCGTAGTTCAGCGCGACGCCCTCCATTTCGAACGCCTCTGTGCTCATGCCTTTCACAAAGTCGGCAAAAAAACGAAAATTGTAGGCCGATCGTGGGATGTCGAGACTCTTTGCCAGTGATAGCGGCTTGCCGGTGTCCGTCGTCTCGAGAAGAGCCAATTCATCCAGATTTTCTTCGATCAAATCGGCGATCCGATGCATAATGGCAGCTCGTTCTGCCGCGGATGTCTTGCCCCACGTCTTAAACGCTCGGCGTGCAGCGGCGACAGCCTGATCGATTTCCGCTTTGCCACCTTCCGCAACAACACCGATCTTTTCACCGGTTGCTGGGTTGAAATTGTCAAATGTGCGGCCGTCTTGCGACTCGCAAAATGTGCCGTCGATAAAATGCAATACCTTTTCCATATGTTCTCCCTCACCTGTGTTCGTGTTGTGATTGCAAAAATAGAATGCGCCGAAAACCAATCAGACAACGTCTGCATAACGCATCGTGAGAACAGGATTACCCGATCCCGATGACGGACCATAACCGTGCAGTTCTCCAGTAAACTGCTTGCGCAGCACGCCAAGTAAGACTGCGACGTGCCGCCCTCCAGACTCGACGCCTGCAGCTCGCACGTACGATGGCAGCATAGAAACCGCCGAAGCCTTGTCTCCGTTGACAAGGTATTGGCAAAACTCGCGGTCAAGCGCCTGCTCTGTGATGTTTGGCCACAGTTCCGGCCCCCGACCGAGGTTGTGCGCAAGCGCGCCACTGGCGAGAAATACGACACGCAATGGGCTGTTGAGGAATACTTCCCCCATCACTTCGCCCCATCGAATCGACTCGTCGAGTGAAGCCGCCCAGCAGACAGACAAATCCACAACCGGGATGTCGGGACGCTTGAGCAAATAACGAAGTGGCACAACGGTGCCGTAGTCCCAGATGTAGGTCGGATCATCAATCCCAACAACCTGAAGTCCGGCAGCCTTCCCTGCTTCCACCAACTGACGCCCCAGCTCCGGGTGTCCAGGGTGATTGTATGCAACGTCGGTAATTAAATCCGGGCACTCGACTGCGGTCAAAACGCCTTGATGCGAAGGCGTAATGTCGACATAATGGATGAAGCTAGACATCCAGTGACACGAGATGAGCACGATGACATCTGGGTTGATCTCATCGATGATGTCAGCGCATTTCAACATGGCCTCCACCATCGGTTTTTGAAATTCAGGGATTCGATCCCGATGGCAAATGCGCGGTGTGTGCGGCGTGATCATCGCCAATTCAAGACTCATGGCGACTTCCTCCCTTTTTCACATATCGGTGTAGCCAACCGACAGCAATGGTCGTCCTTGTGCCGCGACGCGACGCTTCGGTGTAACGCCTCGCATTGATCGTAGCACTAGGCAAACGGTTACAATACAATCTTGTTTCTCTATGCGGAACAACGCGAACCTCATGTCTCAAAAGCTCGAATGCCAAAAATTCTATCCGTCCTCGAGGAGGGACACCATCATGGAGCGTCAAGCGGCAGACTATAGAACTTTGTCATCGCTAAAAAATGCTTTGCACGCATTGAAATGCTTTACTCCTGAAGAGCCGGAACTTGGTATCACGCAGATAGCGGATAAGCTCGGATTATCGAAAAGCACTGTCCACCGCGTCATGACGACGCTCGCCGAAGAAGGATTTGTACGGCGCGATGAACAGACGCACAGATACCGCCTGGGACTTTCCGTCCTCAGCCTGGGTGGCATCATTATGTCGAATCTCGAAATATGCCGGGAAGGACAACATCTCCTTGAGGAATTCGTCAATCGCTTTGACGAAACCGTCCATCTTGCAGTGCTCGAAGATTACGCGACAGTCTATGTGAGCAAGCTGGAGTGCAAGCACCCAGTGCAGATTGCCACGCACCTTGGCCGAAAAAATCCTTTGCACTGCACCAGTTCGGGCAAGGTCATCCTCGCCTACCAGGACAGCACCGTGATTGACGAGGTCATCCGGCGCGGGTTGCGCCCAATGACGCCAAACACCATTACCCATCCCGACACACTGCGGCAGCTTTTGTCCCAAATTCGGAAAGACGGGTACGCGTTTAGCCAAAGTGAATTGCGCGAAGGTGTTCACTCCGTCGCCGCCCCAGTACGAGATTACACGCGGCAGGTCATTGGCGCTGTCACCGCGGTCGGGCCCGCTGCGCGGTTTACGCCCGAAAAAATGAAATCGCTGGCCAAGACGCTGGTGTCCATCAGCAAGGAAATCTCGCATCGGCTCGGGTATTACGAACGAACCCGTTGACGCATCAGGTACCCCATTCAATTGGCAAACCAACGTAATTTTCGGCTATGGTTGAAAGGCCGTGGACGGACGATGTCATGTAGTCCAACTCGGCCAGTTGAATTTCTCGTTCAAATGCGGAGTGCTCCGGAAAACGGTGTAGCAGTTGTGTCATGAAGTTAGAAAACCGCTCCGCCTTCCAGACTCTACGCAAACAGATTTGCGAATACCTCGCCAACAAGTCTGTACGACTGTCTTGATAGAACTCACCAATCGTGGCGGCCAGCACGCGTGCGTCCGAGACGGCTAGATTCAATCCCTTGGCACCTGTCGGCGGCACGATGTGAGCCGCGTCCCCGGCCAAAAACAGGCGCCCATACTGCATCGGCGAGCAGACAAAGCTGCGCATCCCAACGATGGATTTCTGAATAATTGGGCCTTCAATCGGCGCCCAACCATCCTCGGTTGCGAGGCGAGATCGCAACTCGAACCAAATTCGCTCGTCCGGCCAATTGGCGATATCGTCCTGCGCATCGACCTGAATGTACATGCGCTGTACTTCAGGCGAACGGGTGCTGACCAGTGCAAAGCCGCGATCGTGATTACAGTAAATCAATTCCGCGCTCGACGGCGGAGCTTCGACTAAGATGCCAAGCCACCCCATCGGGAACGTTTTGTGGTACTCCGTCCGCACGTTCTCAGGAATGCTCCTTCTGCTCGGGCCATGAAAACCATCGCACCCAGCAATGAAATCGCATTCAATGAACTCGGTCGGTGCTTCTGGTGAACGTCGAAACGATACCCGTGGCCTATCTGTATCGAGATCGTGCAACTGTACGTCACTCACACTAAACACGATCTCGCCACCCTGTTCCACTCTCGCCGCCACAAGATCCTTAATCACCTCGTGTTGAGCATAAATCATGACCTCTTTGCCACCCGTCAAGTCGCGCATCGGAATCCGATGCCCGCGCCCACGGAAGCGGAACTCGATGCCCCCATGTCGCTCTCCGATTTGTTCCATTCGATCCGCCAACTTAAGCTCGTGTAGTAAGTCGACGGTGCCCTGTTCCAATACACCTGCCCGAATCGTCTCTTCAATGGCCTGCCGTGTACGCGATTCCAAAACAATGGACGCAATGCCGTCCCGCGCGAGCAGATGGGACAGCATCAACCCAGCAGGGCCTGCACCGATGATGGCTACCTGTGTTCGCAAAGACAGTACCTCCTTATGGCACTTGCGGCGCTCATCATAGAAAGCGCTTCCAACAGAGACTATACCCCTCCTCCCTACACAGCCCAACCATAATGTTTCTATATCCGGAACACTTTTTTGAAAAATGGCGCGATCGGTAGCGATCGCGCCTGAGCCCCTATTATGGGCAGCGATGTTCATCTAAGAAGTCGACAATGCGCTTGTACGCTGCAATCTCATTGTCCTTTTTCATGAAGCCATGCCCCTCGTCAGGAAAGACGATATATTCGACTTCTCTGCCTTGGTTGCGCAGAGCCGCAACGATTTGATCCGACTCGGCCTGGACGACGCGTGGATCGTTCGCGCCTTGAATGACAAGCATCGGTTTCGTCATGCCGTCTAGGTAGGTAATCGGCGAATCTTGAATCAACCGTTCACGATCCGCCGGATCGTCCGGATCGCCCAACCACTGTTTCATCATGGGCTTCCAGTGGTCTGGAACCGATTTGGCAAATGTGATCAGATTGCATGGCCCAAAGATGTCGACACAGGCTTGGAAGTAATCCGCATGGCGACCGTGCAAAAGCAGAGTCATGTAGCCGCCATAACTGCCGCCGACCAAAAACAGCCGGCTTCTGTCCGCCATCCCTTGACGAATCAGCCACTCTATGCTCGCGACCATGTCCAAGCGAGGACCTTCTCCCCAATCGCGCTCGACCATCTTCATAAACTTCGCGCCATAATCGCTGCTCCCACGAAAGTTCGGCGCAAATACGTTGTAGCCGCGGAGTAATAGAAATTGGAAAAACGGACGAAACGTCTTGCGTTCGGACGCTTGTGGCCCGCCATGCGGCCAGACGACCGTATATCCGTTGGCGACCGCAGGGTTAGCCTGAAACCACAAAGCCTCAAGTTCCAAACCATCGTACGATGGAAAGCGGACAACCTCGGCCGGCACTAACTCTGATTCAGCAACACCCATCACGCGATTGCCGGTTAACGACGTCCACGAACCGTCCGTCTTGCGCACGTATAAATTCGAAGGTGCAATATCGCGCATCGCGCGCACGTACAAGGCACCGCTCTCCCCAATGTGCATCTCGGCGATCACGTCGGCGGGACAGGCAATCGGCGTGGCCTCAAAGTTCCTCAGATCGATCTGGAACAACGCATCCCGAACGCCATAACTGACCGAGACATAGGCCACGTTCGCTGGTTCGTGGACAACCAGTTGCTCTGCGCCGCCCCGTTCCGGTTTCCACACCTTTTCAAATTCCCCTGTATCCAAGTCGAAACGTGCGACATATGCGTCATCCTCGCCGTAATTCGTCGTGAAAACAATTTGCCGTCCGACATATTGTAAGGAGGAGACCACATGAACGACGCCCTCATCTGGTGTCAAACACCGACGTTGGTCACCTTCATGTACATGGGCCACCACGTAGGTGTTGGCGTAGGTCGAGAACGTGACAAAGCTCGATTCGTCTTTTGCGACATCGGCTAAAATGTCGGCGCTTTCGCACCTTCGTATAAAGTCGTTTCTGAATCCGCTTCCAAGTCGTACACATAGCCGTTTAGATACATGTGATTGTCCTTATCGGAACAATAGTAGATGCGGTTTCCATCGTTAGAAATCGATGCGAGGTAATGGCGGCGACCCGGAGCCGTACGAATGGGTTGCAACGCACCGCCGTGGGGTGACACAAGGTACATTTGTACGTTTTCGTCGCCGTCGTTGTCAAATCCAACAAGTACATAGCGCCCCACCGGATCAAAGCGTATGTACGCCGGCGTTTGGTCTTGTGTCGTAAGCGGATACGGGTAATGCTGACCGAGATCAATCCCCCACACGTTATATTTGCCACTCAGGTTTGTCGAGAACGCGATGCGCGACTCGTCCTTGCTGACGGCAAACGATGTGATGGAGTACGTACGAAAAAGTTGTTCTGCGTCTGGCTTGGGTATCTGAATCATCAGAACGACCTCCTGCGGCGGCCCCAAGGATATTCGGAGCACACACGCCGTGAATTTTCACTGTCGCTCTGATTCTAGCACAACAACATCACAACCCGAGCAGTGTGACGAGGAATATCACACCGAAGGATTCCATGATGCACACTTTTGCACGAACTGTTTGGCCATCTTAGGATTTGACGGAAAATAGATATGCGTGTATCCGGCGATCACGCTACCCTTGCTGAATCCTTCCGGACGTCGGTTTTCACCTTGCCGGACAACATAGGCTGGCGCCAGGCTATCATCCCGAGCGGCAATCCGCGAGTAGTGAAATTCGTGTCCACGCAACTGTCCACCCACACCGTCGAGCAACCCCCCCGGTGCCATTTCAATCTCACGATAGCCAAACCCAGCCAAGCGCTCGGTCATTTCTACAGACACCGGCAACACACCCGCCATGGCAAACCGTGTTCCTGCCCTATCGATGATGGCGTCAGCGAGTAACATCATACCACCACATTCGGCCCAAACCGGCATCCCCGCTGCCACTGCGGCACGTAGGCTGGCAAAGGCTTTGTCGGCCTGCGTCAAACGCGCCAAGTGTACCTCTGGGAAGCCACCTCCAAGATATAGCCCATGTGCGCCCTGTGGCACAGGTTCGTTTGCCAAAGGCCGAAACGGCAACAGTTCCGCTCCATAGAAGCGAAGCAAATCCAGATTCTCTTGATAATAAAAGTTGAACGCCTCATCTTGTGCAATCGCGATCCTGGTCGCCGGCGTTGTCGCGGCTCCCGCAAATAATCGAGGTGCCTGAGCTGTCCACGTGTTCGCTGTGTGCGCAAGTCGGGACACGTCTTCAATGTTCACCGTCCGTTCGAGGCTTAGCGCCAGCCCATCCAGCCATTCGTCGAGACTCTCATGTTCCGCAGCAGGAACCAAGCCAAGATGGCGCTCGGGAAGCGTTAAATCTGCGTTCGTCGGTAGATAGCCGACCACTGGTACACCACATGAAGACTCTATGGCCGTCCGCACAATCGCAAAATGCCCCGCTCCCGCCACGCGGTTTGCGATCACGCCAGCGATTTTCACCTGCGGATCAAACGTTTGAAAGCCGTGCACCAGCGCGGCAGCGCTCCGAGCGCTCGCCGCTGCGTCGATGACGAGGAGCACCGGCGCCTCAAGTAGCGTGCAAACGGCCGCAGTGCTACCCATGTTGGACAACGGATCCTTGCCGTCAAACAAACCCATCACGCCTTCGATGACCGAGATGTCGCTCGTTTGGCTGGCGCGATCAAAGATTTCGCGCACGATATCTGCGTGTGTCATCCATGTATCGATGTTATACCCCGCACGCCCGGTTGCGACCGCGTGATACGAAGGATCGATATAATCTGGACCAACTTTAAAGCCCTGAACGCGCAGTCCGCGTCGAGACAATGCGCGCATCAGGGCAATGGCAATCGTCGTCTTGCCGACACCGCTGTGGGTGCCGGCGACAACTAAACGAGGGCGATTCATCACGTGACCTCCGAATTTGGCTTCAAGTGATCAGATCACTGATAGCCACGACTCCACTTGTAATATTGCACAGCCGGGCGGTATACGCACATCAATAACCCAACAATCCCGACGAAGCGGAACAGTGGCACAATCGCGTGACAAGCCACAAAGACAAGCATCGCAAAGTATTGTTCACCAATAATAAAGCCGCGAAACGGCACAAAACTCCGAAGGCGCTGGGCCCGCCCAAAGCCGGTCATGCGCCCGGTCTCGGGCGCTGTCGCTGACGCCAACGCGCCATCCGGGGTTGCCGCGACCGCTCGCGGCTTAAAGTGAATCTGCCCGTAATATTCGAGCAAGTATAGGCTGAACAACGCGATCACGGCCCATTTCCACACTGTCAGATCGCGATCGTGAAAGCGAGTGTAACCATAAGCCAAGCTGAAATATATCGCAAATTCCTTGATCCGATCCGATACCTGATCCAGCCAGCCGCCAACAGGCGAAAACTGTTGTTTATAACGCGCGAGCTGACCATCTGCGCAATCGAACACATACGAAACCTGAACGAAGACGAGACCAGCAACAACATAAGGACGTAGGCCAACGGCAAAACCTACGCAGCCGATCAGACATAAAAACATGGAAAACAGCGTAATTTCATTCGGTTTAATACGCGTGTTGCGAATCAAATACACGAGCCGAATCGACAGCGGATAATAAATGTAATTTGTCCAGACATCGATGGGCCGTTTGGCGCATGCATTGATCTTTGCAAGCTCAGACATGCGCGTTCTCCTCCTCGGCGTCCACCAAGTGCCGGACAACCTGTTCCGTCGCAAACGCGTAGTCTTCGGGAAAGTCGATCTCGACACATGGCAACCCTGTGATGTCGACAGGGATCATATCGGATTTATCGGCCATGGCATCCAGCGCGTACTCGAAGAACTTCATCTCGTTCCCAGCGACGGCGAGATCCAGCACCTGCTGCCGAAAACGGCGGGCGAAGTCACCTGTAAATTTTGCAACACCAATGAACTCACCTTCGCAGTGTTCTGGATTGAGGTGTTTGCCAATCTCAGCGACTCGACCGTGCTCGACGACGACTTTCACCTCTTCGTCGCGACATTGCTTTTTATCAATAGCGAGGAACCCGCCATCGATACCTGCCTGCAAACGCTGAAGAATCCGCTTGTCGTACACGACATCGGCATTCATATAGTAAAAATCGCCATCCCACACGAGTAGAGCTTCTTTCAGTGAGAACAAGGTGTTCGTTCGCTCGTACGCGGGATTTTCGACATAGCGCACAGAAAATGACGGATGGTGAAGTTTGATATGTTCTTGAATCATTTCCTTGCGGTACCCGACGACCACAACTAAATCGGAGACACCAACAGCTTGTAAGGCTTCGAGCTGCCAATCCAAAATCGCTTTAGGACCGACTTTAAGCAGGCATTTCGGACGATCCTCCGTTAGCGGACGCAAACGGGTTGACATCCCAGCGGCCAAGATCACGGCGATTGGTTTCATAATCAAACGATTCCCCCATGAATCGACAGGTTTTGTCTATCTAGTTATCTCGGCAACAAGATCGATAAATTACTATAATTCACACCACCTCAAAAAAGGTTCAATTTTTGAGGCAAAATGAATATAGACGGCTTTAAGCAGCCATTCGTTCACCCGAAATCTACGGTTGCCAGATTTCGATAAAGTGTAATTCGTGTCGAATATGACGCAAATCGGTCGAACGGTCAACATGGTGATGACGTCATGACAACCTTTTATTTGACAAAGTACCACGGTTTTTTTGACAATTAGATGTGAGGTTTTCTTACATAAAGCGTTGACGCATCTCTCTGGTGTTTCTATAATGTTTGCAGTCAGATGCAGATACGTTCATTCTTTAGGGGGAGTGGAACTTTGACACCGCGCGACGTTTTAGAACTAATGAAGCAACACAATGTGGAAATGGTCGATTTTCGCATTGTTGACGTACCGGGCCGTCAACATCACGTAACCATACCGGCCGTTGAAGTTGATGAAGACATGTTGACTAATGGCATCGCCTTCGACGGATCGAGCATTCAAGGTTTTCGTGGAATTGAAGACAGCGACATGGTGATGCGACCTGTCTTGGAGACAGCATTTGTCGATCCGTTTATGGCTGCCCCCACTTTGGCTGTATCGTGCAATGTGTTTGAGCCTAATGGCACACGTTTTGAACGCGATCCTCGTTATATCGCTGAAAAAGCGGAAGCGTATCTGGCGTCCAGCGGCATTGCGACCACAGCGTACTTTGGTCCTGAACTCGAATTCTTTATCTTTGACGACGTGCGCTTTGAGTCGAGCAATCGCGGCGCTTTCTACGCTGTTGATTCCGAGGAAGCGATGTGGAACACGGGGAATGGTGAAAAGAACCTCGGTTATCAAGTGAAAAACAAGGGTGGCTACTTCCCTGTCCCTCCTATCGATACACAGCAGGACATCCGCACAGAAATGGTTAAAGAATTGATGAACGCAGGTATTCGCGTCGAACGTCACCATCATGAGGTCGCAACCGCAGGGCAGGCGGAAATCAACTTCCGTTTCAATACCCTCACACGTACGGCTGACACCGTGATGACCTATAAATACATCATCCGCAACGTAGCGCGGAAATACGGAAAAACGGTCACCTTCATGCCAAAACCCGTATTCGGTGATAACGGTTCGGGTATGCACGTTCACCAAAGCCTGTTCGACGGTGATACGCCGCTCTTTTTTGAACAAGACCGTTACGGAAACATGAGCGACATCGCCCTTCACTATATCGCAGGCATTTTGCACCACGCACCCGCAATTCTGGCTTTCTCGAATCCGAGTACGAATTCGTATAAGCGTTTGGTTCCAGGTTATGAAGCACCTGTAAATTTGGTCTTTTCAAAGGGCAATCGCAGCGCTGCCGTTCGCGTCCCGGTCGCCGTCGTTTCGCCAAAAACAGCACGTATTGAGTTCCGCACTCCGGACTGCACAGCCAACCCATATCTTGCATTCGCAGCTATGTTGATGGCCGGTATCGACGGCATTCGTCGCAAGCTGGATCCGACGGCACTTGGCTATGGCCCCATCAACAAGAACATCTACGAGTTGGACGCGGACGAAAAGGCAAAAATCCGCAGCGTTCCAGGTTCGCTGGAAGAATCTTTGCAGGCTCTGGAGGCAGATTACGAATTCCTTCTCGAAGGCGGAGTCTTTACGAAGGACTTTATCCACGCTTGGATCGACTTTAAGCGTACGAATGAGGTTGCCCCCATGCACCTGCGTCCGCATCCATACGAGTTCCAACTCTATTACGACCTATAATCTAGAGCGAGCTTCTCGTGTACAATCACCCGCCATCATGTGGCGGGTGATTTGCTACTCTGCCCAAGGCCCGTCTTCTTTCACGAATGCGCGATAACTTCGCTCATCGATACATAAGAGGTGCTAAAGCACACAGCAAAGCGTCACGAAACATGTCCGCCCTGCGAACGGCTCCCTGTGTCAGAATGCCAATGGTTCCTTCCTGCTTACGAACCCCGCGCCTTCCGGCCCATGTGTCGATGACGTCGCCAAGTTCCTTGCCGTTGTCCAATTCGCTTGCAATCTCGCGTGGAAGCGGAAGCCTCAAGCCACCGCCAAGGCCTTCTTGCCCTGAGTGCGTGATCGCACACGCCCAATTGCACAAGAACATTCCCCACTCCGTCCGCTGAATACCGCCCTCCAGACCAATACCGACATCCGCTTGTCCTTGCCGCAACGCTGCTAATGCACGGTTGCGTGCTCCCTGCAAGGTTTCCTTATCCGTTTGCGGTTGCGCCGACACACCCGAAGGCACATCTACGGACACGATCTCAATGGGTATCGCAAGGGCTGCAAAGGCGAGCTCAACGGCTTTCATTTTCGCAGGATTGGTCGATCCAACTGCTATCTTCCATATATCCCTGGTTTCCATTTGTGTTCCCCCTTGTTGATTCGACCATCAATCATTGTAGCACGAGCGCAAGCTTCTCTTTCTTCTACACCCGTCTAGCCAATATTCGAGAAGCCAAGATTGCGGTATGATAGACATGCGTTTTCCCTACTCAGGAGGTTGCGATTGTTGAATACCGAAACGCTTCGATACGATGTGGTCATCGTCGGCGGCGGCAGCGCCGGCGTGGCGGCGGCGGTGGGCGCTGCCAGTTTAGGAGCGAACACGCTGCTCCTTGAAAAGAATCCATACTTCGGTGGTGCGGCTACACATTCTTCGGTGCTGACCATTTGTGGCTTATTTGCCCAACAAGAACCTCTGCTGCAAGTGGTCGGCGGCATTGGCCAAAGATTTCTCGAGAAACTGCGGGATTTGGGGCGGTACGATGGGCCGATTCGCAATCCGGGATCCGGCAACGTGATCGTTTTGCTCGATGGAGAAACGACCAAATATGCATTCGATCAGCTGGTGCTGGAGGCTGGTGTGACGCCGCGCTTACACACAACCGTTATCGGAGCCGAAGTTGACAGTCAGCAGCGTCTTCGCTCCATCACGTGCTTTCAGCATGGCGGCACGTTTCGAATTGAGGCGGAGGCTTTCGTGGATGCGAGTGGAGAGGCCGACTTGGCTGCATTTTGCGGCAATCAGGTGCGTTTTGGCGACGACGAAGGCCACGTCCAGGCGGGTACGCTCGTGATGCAATTTGGCGGGGTCTCCCCTGATATCGCACTCCACCGGCATCAGTTCACCGCAGCGATTTGGCAAGCAAAGCGCGCTGGCGTTGAAGATTTGACTAAGGACAGAGGGATGGTTGTCCGCTTAACGGGGTCCCATCATGTGCTTGCATTGTTTGCAGACGAACGGGTGGATGGACTCGACAGCGCGAGCTTGACGGCGGCAGAGATGTCTGCACGCCGCCAGGCGTGGGCCTATCTCGATGCATTTCGCAAATACGTCCCTGGCTTTAAAGACGCCTTTCTCGTACAGACCGGACCCGCCATTGGCGTGCGGGAGACGCGGCACATTGACGGCGAATACCGATTGGCTGGCGAAGAAGCGCTGGCGGGAGCCCGTTTTCCGGATGCCATCGCGCGTGGCGGCTGGCCCGTCGAAATTCACGAACCTGGTGAGGCAGCGCGCTACAAGCACATTCAGGATAAGTCGTATTACGAGATACCCCTGCGCTCGCTGAAGGCCAAACAGGTTCAAAATCTCTGGTGCGCGGGAAGAGTCATTGATTGTGACCGCATTGCGTTTGCTTCTGCCCGCGTGATGGGTACTGCGTTTGCTACCGGGCACGCTGCCGGTATTGCTGCTGCGCTGTATGCAGGGCTCGGCGAGGCGAATGCCCGCGACGTGCGGAAAGAACTTATTCGACAAAACGCCATTGTCTAACGGATAAGGGGCACAGTTCCTTCTGACCACTGTGCCCCTTATTCATCTCCACATTCTCACGCGATCAACTGGATGCCCATATAAAGGCCAAACACCATGATGACGAGCGAGATTGCGCGCACGATATGCTTGTAAATCCCTTGCATTCTCCATTCTTTAGGTAAAGCCTTCGCCTCAAGCAACAATAAGAATCCCAAGACGATAGGTAACAGCAACGAGTTCATCACTTCTGTATCGACTGCCAAGTTGATCAGGTTGATGCCGCTAAAGACAAGGATGGCACCGCCGATGTGTGCGCAGGTGTAAATCGTGTAAAAGCCTTTGGCGTCACGCCACTTCGCGTTCATACTGTGACGAATGCCTGTGACCTCGCCAATCCCCCAGGCACCAGCCAGAGACACGACGAGCGCCGCGACAAAGCTTGCACCAAGCATGCCCATACCGAAAATCAACTTCGCTCCGACAGGCCCAAGAAACGGCATCAGACCGTGTGAAATTTGCGTCACCGTCGACAGTGGTTGTGAAGGATTCACGCGCCCCACCGTCGCCGCGATCATGATGACCACGGCAATCATGACCACTTGCGTTAAAATCGATCCGACGAGCGTATCCACCCTTGCGAGCTTGAGGTGCTTTTTAGTCATTCGCCGATCGACGACAGCCGATTGTTGATAAAAAATCATCCACGGCATGATCACAGCACCCACATTCGCTGCAAGTAGAAACATGTAGCTTGAGTGGCCGATTGGAATGGTCGCGAGTCCTCGCAGTAAGGAATGCCCGGATGGATGAGCCATGATAGCCGCAGGAACGAGCAAAAGTTCAAAAAGGCCCATAGCGATACCGATCCGCTCGACGCGCTTGTAGCTTCCAGTCAGGCCTAGTGCAATCAGCAGAATGGTCGCTACCGAAACCGTGTAATCAGGTGAAATGCCAAACAGTTCTCCCACCCCGGCGATCCCGGCAAACTCGGTCACCAGTGCGCCGATGGCAGAAAGGAACAGAGTGGAGACCGAAATCCACGCCCACCCTCGACCGAAGTGCTTGTGAATGAGTTCCCCGTGCCCCTGCCCTGTGATGACACCCAAGCGCACCGTAATTTCCTGAACCAAATATACGATTGGGATCAGGACGAGCTGTGGGAGAACCATGGAATAGCCCCATTCAGCTCCAGACTGCGCGGCCGTGATAATGCACCCCGCATCCGTGTTCGCCAGCATGACAATGACACCAGGCCCAAATATGGCGAGCATACGCAAGAAACGCCGCGCCCGTGAATGTTTCGACGCGACCTGCGATATCACGAGTGATTCTGTATGATTCATGATGATGACTCCTTGCTATCGCGGCATGATGTTGGTTTATGATATTGAATGTCGAAGGTTTGTATGTTCTTGATACTGTAGTTAGTCTAACCTAACTAGAAACTTGATTACAATAGTCAACTATGTGAGGTGGCGAAAACATGACGACAATTGACGATTTTCAAAAGCTGGACATTCGTATTGGAACCATTGTGGAAGCTCGGCATTTTCCAGAGGCGCGTAAGCCAGCCATTCAATTGCGAATTGATTTCGGCGATATTGGTATGAAGTCGTCGAGTGCGCAGATTACGCGCCGCTATGATCCAGATACTTTGGTAGGTCGGCAAGTTGTAGCGATTGTGAATCTCCCGCCCCGCCGGATTGCGGGCTTTGTCTCGGAGGTATTGGTGCTTGGCGGCATTCCAGAGGATGGTGACGTCGTTTTGCTCCGACCAGACACTGTTGTACCAAACGGAACCCCTATCGCTTAAGCCGATAGGGGTTCGTGGTTTATATCGGGGTCTTGCTATGTTCCGCCCCCGTCGCGACGGTCGTCGACGACGGCGAACCGGGATAAAAGTAACCGTAGAAATCATACATTTGGTGACGGTCATACACCGATTCGTCTGGGGTCGGATTAGGAATATCGATTTCAACGCCAAGGGATGATCCATAATGGCTGAACACATCGCCATCATAATGATAATCCTTGACGACTGACGCCTCTTGTAATTTGGGACGAAAACCTGTACCAATCGAGTTAAACACAGTAACTCCAGCTATTTTCCAATTGGAATATGCATTCTGATCGTCCAAGTATACTTTTTGGGCGAGCCATCCACCCATCGAGTGTCCGGTCAAAATGACATCTCCAGAAGGAACATTGGCCTCTTTACAAACTTGCTTAAAAAATTGTTCTGCTGGCTGCAGTTGTTCAATCATATTCGGTACACTTAAATAAATCCCAGCGTCAGCAACCAAATCCATGACGTTGTCGGTTCCCCGATAGGCAATCACAACGGTATTTCCTCGTTGAAATGCGACGGCGTAGAAACCTGCGCTTGCTTCTAAGTCATCGACATCGAGAATCTTCCACCCAGCGAGATCGGAAAAAAAGAAACGATTCGCTTGAGTGTAAGGAAGATGCCAGTCGATTTGATTGACCTTATCGACTTGCTCGTAAATTCCTGGTGGACCTTGTTTGACAGCCGCCAGGTCTTCGAGCGTGAGCAACGAATCGCCTACATATGCATCGAGGTTCGAATATGACAAATCGGTCATCTTCATCAATACACCGTCATAGATGCCGTCCGTTTGCTGCAGTTTTGCATCCGCATCCACATGGACATCCGGCTCTGACATCGACTTGACGACAGCATTGACGGTTAAAAAACGAAATGGGATGACGAGCAGCACAGACGCCACACTAAACGCCAGCAGGCGTTTCCAATACGATACGGACTTCATGCGCTCGTTCCACTCCTCACTTTCCTGTACCCGTATGCCACGTGTCACAGTATACCACATGTTGTCCGACAAAAAGACGGCACACATGATACACCATCCAAAATAAAGTTTTCCATATGTCGACCCGTATAAACACAAAGATGGCCGATCTGTCATGAAGCGACGAATCGACCGTGAGGGATATTCGGGTACCGTCTGTGCACATCATGCTATTGCTATATATGAAATTTGCGTGTCTTTGAAAGGAGGCGATCAGAAAGTAGTTGAGAATCGAGGAAATCGCGAGGACTGATGGTCGGCGTGGCGACAGTACTATCGGCAGCAAACGTGAGAAACAGGCGCTTGGGTTTGCCGTATTGCGCAATGACGCTCGACTTGGTCATGCCGTGACGCGTCATGCAATGTACCGATGTGAGTTCCTGAAGCAACTCATTGCAAATCGGACAGGTGACCATCTAGCATTCCCCCTATATCGCCAAAACCATCGAAAACCAGGCGAAAATTTGAACGCTGCAGACACCGAGTTGTATATCTCTAGTTTATCGAAAAAACAGACGAACATATACAGAATTTTTGTTAATCTTTTATGACTCCTAATCCATATTTATCCTTATCATTCGATACACGATATATTTAATACAAAACGGCCTCGCCATGAGGCCGTTTTGTATTACGTATGCACTTCTGGCGACAATGCTGCAACTATGCGTTCCAACTGCATGCCACGGGACGCCTTGACCAAAACGGTCGCCTCCTCAGGCAAGAATGACGGAAGCGCCGACAATGCACCTTCCACCGTCGGTATATGCAAAACGTGCGGGACGCCAGCAGCAGTGGCGGCTTCCGCCATCCAGCGCGCCATCTTCCCCACTGCCAAAAGCCTATCGACGCCCAACCTGCCAACTGCCTCCCCGACCTCCTTATGACCGGATTCGGCGTGATCGCCAAGTTCGTACATATCGCCAAGGATGGCGACGCGTTGACCTGGCGGTGCAATGTGCTGCAATACCTCAAGGCTCGCTTGCATCGACGATGGACTTGCGTTGTAGCAGTCGTCGATCACGGTCAAACGAGTCCCTTTCAGGATTCGCAAACGCCCCGTCGACGCCTCGACGCGAGCGAGCGGCGCGACCATATCGTTGAGACTGAGGCCGACAGTAAGACCAACCGCGATCGCGGCGAGCGCATTGGCGACATTGTGCAGTCCAAAAGTCGGGATGTGAAACGACCGTTCTTCGTTACGCCAGTGTACGCGAAAATGCATGCCGTCTTCCGCCCAAGTGACATCGTCGGCACGGACATCCGCGTCCTCCGCAAACCCATACCATGTGATAGGAGCTCGCGATTTGGATGCGATTCGGCAAAGCCACGGATCGTCTCGGTTGAGAATGCCTCTTCCGTGCTCGGGCAGAGCCTCGAGCAGTTCCCCCTTTGCCCTGGCGATGCCCTCTTGGCTGCCAAGCAATTCGATATGACTGTACCCAATGTTCGTGATCACGCCGATTGTGGGTTGTGCAATTTCACATAAACGCTGAATTTGCCCGAATCCACGCATCCCCATCTCAAGAACGATGGAACGGTGTCGAGCTTGCCGCTGTAGAATGGTTAGGGGTAAGCCCAATTCGTTGTTGCGGTTGGCCGGTGTGAACAGACAATCCCCCATCGCGCCAAGTACCGCAGCAACCATCTCTTTTGTCGTCGTCTTGCCGTTGCTGCCCGTGATGCCGACAACGGGACCCGAGAACTGTTGGCGTTCGTGCTCAGCCATCATCTGTACAGCCAAAAGTGCATCTCGCACGCGCAGGATGGAGCCGCCGGCGGCCTTGACGTTTTCTGTCACAATCGCTACACTGGCTCCGCGAGAAAACGCGTCTTCGACAAACTGGTGGCCATTGACGCGCTGCCCCACGAATGCGACAAACGCGTCTTGAGGTTGCACTTCGCGGTGATCGACGGCAATACCGGTCACCAACGCACTTGAGGCACCTGCCACGTCGTCGCACGCGAGCAGACGGCACAGTTCTTCAACGGAAATGGGTGTCATACGTCCATTCCTTTCGCAAGTTCATTTAAACCAAAGGAGTTGCGGCTCGTGTCAGGCAAACGCATGAAAGTTGGCGTGATTTTTGGTGGAAAATCGGGAGAGCATGAGGTTTCCCTGCAGTCCGCGAAGTCTGTAATGGATGCCCTAGATCCTCTTCAGTATACCATTATTCCCATCGGTATCACGAGAGACGGGCGCTGGCAGGTTGGGAAAGGCGCTATGAAAGCCCTGGAAACCGCCCAAGTGGCTGCTGTTGAGAGCAAGGGGACAACGACACAATTGCCCAAAAACTATATCAACTCAACCATCGGCGGTTTGACTCCGGCCTCCGCGACTCGCTCTGTAGATCTGTTACCGCCAGCGCTTGTCAACGAAATTGATGTCGCTATCCCCGTTTTACACGGCACATACGGTGAAGATGGCTCCATTCAAGGATTGCTGGAGTTGGTTGGCGTTCCTTACGTCGGTGCAGGCATTTTAGCTTCCGCCGTCGGCCTGGATAAAATCGCCATGAAGCAAATGTTCGCAGCCGTTGGGATTCCCCAAGTTCAATATGTTGCCTGCACCCGTAGTCAGTGGCGCACAAACCCAGAAGAATTGCTCGACACGGTGGAAGGGCAGCTCGCTTACCCTTGCTTTGTGAAACCCGCAAATCTCGGCTCCAGCGTCGGCATTTCGAAAGCGAAGTCACGCGAGGAATTGGCGAAGGCGATTGCGTTGGCGGCCCAGTACGACCGCAAGATCATTGTCGAACAAGGACTGGATGTGCGCGAAGTCGAGGTCGCGGTGCTTGGCAACGATGCGCCGATGGTCTCGGTCGCCGGTGAGATTATCCCTTCCAATGAGTTTTATGACTATGAAGCCAAGTATGTGGGCGGCAATTCCAAGCTCATTATCCCTGCCGATTTGACGGATGAACAACGAGAACAGGTTGAACACTATGCCGTAGAAGCGTTCCAGGCCATTGATTGTTCAGGCTTGGCTCGAGTCGACTTTTTCATCGAACGTGCAAGCGGCCGCGTGCTGGTCAACGAAATCAACACGATGCCAGGCTTTACCCGCTACAGCATGTACCCCAAACTCTGGGAAGCAACTGGCATGTCGTACAGTAAACTGCTCGATCATCTGATTCAGCTGGCGCTCGAACGACATGCCGAGCGCGAACAGACCATCCACACGTACGAAAAGCGCGATGAAACGCGGTAACGCGAATAACGCAAAGGCTGGTACCTTGTTCTCGGTACCAGCCTTTTTTACACCATCAGCCGTCCGGAAACAACTGATAGAAGTTTGCATACCTCTCGTCGCGCACCTGTTCGCGATCCGCTGACTTTGGTTTCGTAGGCGCTGCGGCCTTATTCCTCGATCCAACCGACTTGCGCCCGGAATCGGCTTCACTTCGTACGGCCTTATCCCGATACTGTTGTCGATAGTTATCTAAATCTTGACGCGACTGGATATTGTGTCGTTGCCAGTCAAACAAGATGCGATCGATATAACGAAAGCTATACTTATTGGCGAGTACGGATTCCTTCAAGGCCTCGATGACCAGCCACTCTGGATAACCGTTTTCGCCAAGCCAAGTACGCAGTTGATCGCACTCCATTGCCGAAAGCGGCCTGCCGAACTCCTCTTCAAACAATGTAAGAGGGTCTTTGCGGAACTGGCGAACCTCCTTCTTCGAGGTTTTACCGCGAATTCTGTCCCATAACGGCTGCAAGTCAAAATAGGTGACATGCGCTCCGTGTTCATCGAACTTCTCGCCAATTGCAAGGTATCCCTCTAACACCAACCGCTCGACACAGCCCATCACTTCTTTGCTCGACATACCACAGAGGTCTCCCAAATCCTGCGGCGAGAGTTCGGTGGTACCCCGAACTTGACCATTGGCCAGGATCTGCAAGAGCACGACCAATTCGTGCGCATGCAAGCCAATGTGCGCATGTGTCGTGAGCAGATCGTATGGTACTGCCACGAAGGGGGTGCTTAAGAAGTCGCCGTTCGCAATATGCCGACCCGATGTTTGCATCTGCGCACTCCCCCTGTCATTCCTCACGGATATAACCGATAAAGCGTCCGCGGGAACGCGATCGCCTCGCGGATGTGTTCCAAGCCGCAAATCCATGCGATTGTCCGCTCCAAGCCCAATCCGAAACCAGAGTGCGGAACGGAACCATATCGGCGCAAATCCAAGTACCAAGCATATGTGTCTCTTGGCAAGTGATGTTCTTCAAACCTAGCATTGAGAAGCTCGTAATCGGCGATGCGCTGGCTGCCGCCCACGATTTCTCCATAGCCTTCTGGAGCGAGCATATCCGCGCACAGAACAACCTCGGGGCGCAGAGGATCTGGCTGCATGTAAAATGCCTTAATCTTCGTTGGGTAGCGCTCGATGAACAGCGGTTGATCATACTGCCCTGCCAGTGCCGTCTCGTGCGGAGCTCCAAAATCGTCGCCCCACTCGATATCGAAACCGTTCTTGCGCAACCATGCAATGGCGTCATCATAACTCATTCTTGGAAATGACCCAGGTACCTTGGCCAATTTTTCGACATCGCGGCCGAGCGTATGCAGTTCTGCTTCACAGTGATGCAGTACGTGCTCGACGACGTGCGACACCAATTGTTCTTGAATCCGCAAGTTCTCGTCGTGATCGACGTATGCCATCTCCGGTTCGACCATCCAGAACTCGATTAAATGGCGCCGCGTCTTTGACTTCTCGGCACGGAAACAAGGGCCAAACGAGTAGACACGCCCAAGCGACATCGCGGCCGCCTCCATGTACATCTGGCCACTCTGTGTCAGATACGCCTCTTCGTCAAAGTACTTGGTCTGAAACAGTTCAGTCGTATCTTCGCAGGATGAAGGTGTCAGGATGGGCGGATCGACACGTGTAAAACCACGGTTGTCGAGAAAGTCGAAAATGGCACGTTGCACCTCAGCCCGAACGCGCATGATGGCGCGTTGACGAGGAACGCGAAGCCAAAGGTGGCGGTGATCCATGAGAAAATCAACGCCGTGCTCCTTGTGTGTAATCGGATATTCCTGCGCAATCTGGACGATCTCGATGCCTTCAACGTCCAACTCATAACCGCCCGGCGCACGGTCGTCTTGGCGCACCAAACCGGATACGCGACAGGAGGATTCCTGCGTCAGTAAGCCACTGCGCTCAAAGATTTCGGGAGTAACCGCCGACTTGACGACGACGCACTGCACCAAGCCTGTCCCATCGCGAACCTGTAAAAAGTGAATCTTGCCACTGGATCGCTTGTTGTACAGCCATCCTTCAATCGTGACTGACGATCCGACATGTTGATGTAATTGGCCAATGTTCACAACTTGGGCCACACACGTTCCCTCCATGGGCTTGGGATATGCCCGATACTCGTACCGATTATAACAAAAAAATAGACCCGACAGTCCACCAAAGGAACAGTCGGGTGCGCCTCGCTGTTGACTGAAGAACACGCAGTTTACATCGTCGGCGAGGCTTCGATTGCCTGCGTGACATTCGCGACTGCTGCCGACGTTAACACCTGTGGTTGCATGCTCTGCATCCATCGGCGGAACTCGGAGCCGTCGACGCTCTCCTCGCGTACGACATGCTCTGCAAAGCGTTCAATGTCGCTGCGATACGGTTGCAAAATGTCGCGCGTAATACGTTCTTGTT
The DNA here is from genome assembly GCF_027923525.1 of Alicyclobacillus hesperidum subsp. aegles. Classification (NCBI taxonomy): domain Bacteria; kingdom Bacillati; phylum Bacillota; class Bacilli; order Caryophanales; family Alicyclobacillaceae; genus Alicyclobacillus; species Alicyclobacillus hesperidum. The sequence goes on from NZ_BSBJ01000005.1 coordinate 255,350, forward strand.
CGGCCAGAATATGCCGCACTTCTTTTTCCAGGATTTGCTCTGGCAGGTGCTCCTCGTCGACGATGCCCAACCGCGACAAACCACAACGCACCATCGTGCGTGCAAGTGAAGACGCCTGCACGAAATCGTTTTGAGCACCGGTGCTGCGATTGCCATAGTGGAGTTCTTCCGCCAAACAGCCAGCCAGCGCCACGTTAATCTGCTGGGCCAACTGTTCTTTGGTATAGAGATACTGGTCGTCTTCCGGAATTTGCCGGACAAAGCCCAAAGCATTGCCCCGCGGCGCGATCGTGATATGAGAAACCGTTCCTGGCCGCATCAACTCACTGACGATGGCGTGACCGAGTTCGTGCACGGCAACCCGCCGCAACTCCTCATCAGTCGGACGACGCCCCGTCTTTTCGCCCATCAACACCTTGTCGACGGCGTCGCGGAACATCTCCTGTGTCACCTGTTGCTCGTTTCGCCGCAAGGCAATAATGGCCGCCTCGTTGACCAAGGCCTCAAGCTGTGCTCCTGAAAAACCGTACGTTTCGCGCGCAATATGCTCTAAGTCGACATCCTTGGCGAGTGGTTTATTCCTCGTCAAAATGCGCAGAATATGCAAACGTCCTTCTTTGTCGGGCAGATCCACTTTGATTTGGCGATCAAAGCGGCCGGGGCGCAACAAAGCCGAGTCCAGGATATCGGGGCGGTTCGTGGCAGCCATCACCAATACGAACGGACTTTGGGTCGTACTCATACCGTCCATCTCCGTCAGCAACTGGTTCAGGGTCTGATCGTATTCCTGATGGCTGTGCTGGCCTCGTTTTCCGCCGACGACATCGATCTCGTCGACAAAAATAATGGCACTGTCCTTGTTTTCCCGTTTTGCCAACGCCCGTGCACGCCGGAACAAGTCGCGCACGCGCTGAGCACCGACGCCGACGTACATCTCGACAAACTCGGAACCTGAAGCAGATAAAAAGACAGAATCGGTATACGTCGCTGCTGCCTTTGCCATCAACGTCTTACCTGTTCCCGGAGGGCCCGTCAACAGAATACCCTTAATCGGGCGAATGCCCAGCGATTGAATGCGATCCCGATACCGCAAAAAGTCGAGTGCCTCTCTCAACTCGTGCTTCGCCGACTCCTGCCCACCAATCTCGTCGAATGAAATGTTGGGTCGAGCGGTTGTCTCACGAGCGGTGGGTGCTGCGGCATTACGGCGATCCATCACGACCCACAAGAGAACGCCTAATCCAATGAGAAAGAGAATGGGCAAAATTTGCACGACGTGCAACATGCCGAGAAACGCGAGAACGGCGATCCCAGCGCCAATTAACCACTCCTTAATCATCACGATGAAGCACCCCCTTGATGTATGGTATATGGGATAACGCGATATAGATAATGGTTGCCTTTGGCCAATTGTACGTAAATATATTGGTTATCCATCGTAATACGTGCCTCAATGCCGTCTTTGGCAGCGAGTTGATTGACCTGAGAAACCATTTGCGTGTAATTTTCTTTCGCAATGCCCTCTTGGATGTAAAATTCGAACGAGCTCTCGAATATCTGTGTCAGTGAGCCCTCACGTCCGTCCGTTAGGCGGACTGTCACATTGCTCCCGAGACGATTTTCGATCTCGTTTGAAATGTCGTGATAGGTCTCTTGTAAATCACCATTCTTGAGCTTTTGAAATGGGCCGAGTTGAACTTGCACGATATCGGGGCTTCCGGTTGAAATGTCTACCGTCTGAACGCCGGCGACAGACTGCAGGCTGCGCTTGAGAGGATTCAACAGATTATAGTGTTGGTACGCCTGCCATCCGCCGAATAATATCGCAAGGACGACGACGGCGACGACAAAAATCGGCAACAGTCGAACACGGGACAAGTGCCTCGCCCCTTTCTACATGGTTTGTGGCCGAAACAAGTATACCATGCACGCGAACGTGTGTTCAGGCGTACATTCTTCCCGCACTTCCATATGTCATTGCGATTGCAGTTGATATTTCCATAATACGCGGCCAGTCACGGCATCGAGATACAGAAACGTCAACTTTGAGCCAGTCGTCCCTTTGATCTCATAAACAAGATGTTGGCTCGCAGGCAACGTGTCAGCTGCCTCAGCTGTTACATAGCCAAGCGACGTCGCTTGGAGTTTTAGGCCCAGCGCCTTGGCCGTGGCTGCTACTTCGCTTGGTGAAAGGATATTCGCTGCAGGAACTGCATACGACTCGTGCACCGTGGGCAGATAAAACGCATACCATTCCCGATGAAAGGCGTCTGTTCCTTGAAATACATCCTCCAGTCCTGACGCAGTGAACACGTGGTACGCTTGCAAGTGATCAATGGGCGTATGGTTCAACACGAACTGCGCCGCCGTCTGTTCCGCAGCCCAATTTGTAGACAAGTTGCGCCATAGCCAGGCGACTACCGCAGCGCCCATCATGATCAGGATGGCAGGTACGGTAACCGCCCAAACTTTCCAGTTTTTCATTCGAGGTCAGTCCGATACAGCGTAATCTGCATTTTATCTGGCGATCCTTCCGATTTCGACAGTCCAAAAATGACGTCTTTGTCCTTTAAATTTCGATTCAAAAAATCAATCAGCAGGTAGAGATCCTCCGACTTGTCACATACGTGGGTCGCGTAAACATGCAGTTTTGACTCCAAACGTTCCACCATCCGTGTTGATCAAATTTCATTCGTCCATTCCGCCAGAAACGACTCGTCCGTAAATCGATAGCGGAGCGGAGTCAGGCTAATTCGACCGGATCGCACGACGCCAAGGTCGACCAACCCTTTGCCAATTTCATCGATAATATCTCCACCATAACGATAAACTTGCTCGCCGTCGGCGTCCAGTTCGGGCGTGAAGACATCGTGGTACCGTCGCACGCCAAGCTTCGTCCAAATGACATCCTCTTGCCGCCAAACCTTGCCCTCTCCAACATATGGGATGTTGACACTGATGAACGTATCCGCAGGAAAGGCAACAGGCATGAGCATGCGCACGACTTCGGCACTGGCCTGTGCTGCAGCTGCAAAATCGAACGGCGGCCCGACGTGCGAGAGCGCAATGGCCTTGACACCTTGCAAAGCCGCCTCTCCCGCAATGGCGACCGTGCCCGAATACAGTACGTCCGTCGCCAAATTGGCCCCGGCATTGATCCCAGAAAGGACCAAATCGAACGGCGTTTCCGGGTGGATGGTCGCGAGCGCCCACTTGCAGCAGTCGACGGGCGTCCCGGACACGGCGTAAGCGGCCTTAGCACCCGCGACCTGCGCCTTTGCGACGCGCAACCTGCGATGCAGGCTGATCCCGTGGCTCGACGCGCTGCGCTGTCGATCCGGCGCTACTACAATCACTTCGCCAAATTGTGCCGCGACTTGGGTCAAGGCCGCAAGCCCTTGCGCTTCTACACCATCGTCGTTACTGATCAGTATGCGCATGCAATGTCTCCTCTCCTGCCATGAATCATGCAACATACGGCCTGATGCCGTGCCCATACTACAAGTACTTCAGCGGGAGGTGGTGTTATGACAACCGGTAACCACCCGCGCGAGGCTGAGCCAGCGCGGACGAGGCATGCAATCGCCGAATGGGAACTATCCTTCTGGACGTACGCTCTGGTCGAACACGCCGTCTCCCGCTGTTGTGATGACCTTCGCCTGCGCAATGGCGAACCGACTGAGCCATGGCCGCAGGCCGACACATGATATTCTGTCGGCCGGGCTCTTACGGTTGCAGTCGATCGCGCAGCCGTTTTACTTCATAAGCCACGCGCTCTGTATCGATGGCGAGCGGCTCGCCGTTTTGCACAATCATTTCACCTGCTACAAACACGTCGCGCACATCCTCGGCTCCCACGGCATACACGACGTCAGACAGCAAGTTGTGTTGCGGTAGCATGCGCGGAGATTTCCCGTCGAGCAGCACCATATCGCATGGCGAGCCGACCCGCAAGGCGCCGGCGCCTTGGGTTTGAAAACAAGCGGCTGCTCCCATTTCCGAAGCCATGCGGAAAGCCGTAGCCGCGTTGACGCATTGGGCATCTTCATGGATGCCCTTGTGAAGTGTCGCGGCCAGGCGCATTTCTTCAAACATATCCAGGTTATTGTTGCTCGCTGCCCCATCCGTACCAAGTCCCACAATCAAACCCCGCTCGAGCATTCTTGGCAATGGTGCCACGCCAGAGCCAAGCTTCAAGTTGCTCTGCGGATTATGTGCGACGTGTACGGCGTTTGCTCGCATAATCTCAATATCGTCGTCAGTCACGTGAACGCAATGCGCGGCAAGCGTAGGTACCCGAAACAATCCTGCACGCTCGGCGAGCGCAATCGGGGTTAAACCTGTTTTTGCTAAACATTCGTCGACTTCAACCCGCGTCTCCGACAGGTGGATCTGCAAGCCCACACCCAGTTCCGACGCAAGCTCGGCAATCTCGTGCAAATAGTCTTCCGGACAGGTGTACGGTGCGTGCGGGCCCAGCGTAACCTGAATGCGGCCATCACAAGCCCCATGCCAATTCGCGACGAAATCGCGACTACGCCGAATACCGTTTTCGCGATCCGCTTCATCGAGGCCGACGACACCAACTGACAGTACGCCGCGCATACCAGATTCGGCCACAGCCTGCGCCGCTCGATCCATCATCATATACATGTCGGTGTACGTCGTCGTACCCGAGGTCAGCATTTCCCAACTGGCAAGCAGCGTTCCCCAGTAGATGCACTCCTCCGTTAAGCGCGCCTCGATCGGGAAAATCCGATCGTGTAACCAGGACATCAGCGGCATGTCGTCGCCAGCCCCGCGCAGCAGGGTCATCGCCGCGTGACCGTGCGTATTGACCAGCCCCGGAATCGCCACGCGATCACCTTTTCGTACATAGCGATCTACGCGCTGCCCTGGCTTTGGCACATACGGACCGACCCCGATTTCGCGTATGATACCATCTTCGACAACAAAGTGTACCGGTTCGGTATACACCGTGTCGGCGTCAATGACAGCCTTGCCCACTTCGATCACGGTGACGATTGGTCGTGTCATATTCTATAGCTCCCTTGTGACAATCGCTCCTCTTATCGACAATCGCCTGCGGCGATTTCGGTGAGCGACTCTATGTATGGTGGTTTGGCCACACCCCACTCGGTGATGATGCCCGTGATCAGCTCCCCTGGGGTGACGTCAAAAGCCAGGTGCCGCGCGGAAGCACCATTTGGTGCAATTGGACGACCGAATATATGCGTTACTTCATTTGCGTGCCGCTCTTCAATCGGAATGTCCTGCCCTGTCGCGGTTGCCAGGTCGAGCGTCGTGGTCGGAGCCGCGACGTAGAATGGGATGCCATGGTACTGTGCAAGGACGGCCAGCGTATAGGTGCCAATCTTATTCGCCGTATCGCCGTTGCGTGCAATTCTATCCGCGCCGACCACCACCGCGTCGACCCATCCTTGCGCCATCGCGTATCCTGCTGTGGAATCGGTGATGATATCGAACGGAATTCCTTCTTCTGCGAGTTCGTACGCCGTCAACCGAGCACCCTGCAGGTATGGGCGCGTTTCATCGACATAGACGTGGCGCAGTATGCCCCGCTCATGTAACGCCCGGATCACGCCGAGAGCCGTTCCATACTCGACGGTGGCCAACGATCCCGTATTACAGTGTGTGAGGATGCGCCCCCCATGTTGCGCGATCACGTCGGCGCCGAACGCACCAATGCGGCGGTTGGTCGCTACGTCGGCGTCGGCAATTGCCACCGCCTTGGCATACAACGCATCAGCTATTGCATCATCTGCGGTCTGTTCGAGAACGGCCAGCATGGCGTCGAGCGCCTGTGCCAAATTCACAGCCGTCGGACGCGCCGAACGCAACCGTGTCGCCGCGGCATGCAGTTTTTCGCGCAACTGTGGATCTCCTTGCAAACGGCGTGCTTCTGCGGCCAATCCAAACGCCGCAGCCGCGCCGATGGCAGGCGCACCGCGCACCTTCATGTCGCGAATGGCGGCCGCGACCTCGTCCGCGGATGTGAACGTCTCCCAAACTGATTCGTGGGGCAGTTTGGTTTGATCAAGCAGTTCGACCTGCCCCTGAGCCCACCGAATTGCTCTCATTGGCCGTCCTCCCCGACGAGCGGCAGCTGACCACCAACGGCGTGCTGACAAGCACACGTTCGGTCTCCTGTGTCATTTGCAATCCATGTCAAGAACAACTGGCGAATCTGATCGACATTCGCTCGCATAGAGGCTACCACTTCTTCGTGCGTCAACGGCTGTCCTGCAAATCCGGCAGCCCAATTTGTCACCATGCATACGGTGGCATAGCACAACTCAGCTTCCTTTGCGAGCACCGCTTCCGGCATGCTCGTCATGCCGACGAGGTCTCCGCCAAAGCGCGCATACATGCCGATTTCCGCTTTCGTTTCAAAACGCGGGCCTTCGGAGCACACGTAAACGCCACCGTGATGCACGGCGATACCGAGCTGTCCCGCTACATCTCGTAGACCATGGCGCAAGCGTGCGCAGTATGGATCCGACACGTCGACGTGAACGACCGGCCCTTCGTCGAAAAACGTCGAAATTCTTCCCTTCGTCATGTCGATTGCATCGTCGACAATGACCAAATTTCCCGGGCGAAAGCGACGATTCAAAGAACCGACAGCTGCCGTCGCCAAGACCTGCTCGACGCCAAGTTGTTTTAAGGCCATGATGTTGGCGCGGTAGTTCACGCGGTGAGGCGGCGTATTGTGTTTCGTGCCATGGCGAGCCAAAAACGCAATCTGTTTGCCTTGGTATTCTCCGATGGTCGCAAGCGCATCGCCGTAAGGCGTATGTATCGTCGTTTGTTCGGCGTTTGCCAAATCGCCGGCCTGGTAGACGCCGGTGCCGCCGATGATGGCGTATTTGATAGACATGTAGGGTCACTCCTCACATTTCCTGTCCACGATTATACTTGAGCAAAGTCATCTTGTCGTCATCGTTGACTGTTTAACATCTTAGCGATCGTCGCGGCGCTGGCTGGTGCGACCGCTTCGGTCATCAAATCGCCGAACTCTGCGACACGCGCAGGCACGTTGCGAATGGTGAAATCCTGAGGTAGACAACCGCCCTCCAACTCGCTCCAGTGAATAGGTGTCGATACCGTTGCCAAAGGTGTCGCCCGCACGCTGTATGCAGCAATGAGCGTTCGCGTGGGACCATGCTGAGGGGCATCGACATACACCTTGTCTCCCCTTTCTTTGATCAATCTCGCCGTCGTCGCGATACGTGGCCAACGCCCCTCGACGTACCGCGCAACAAATCGGACGATGCGCCGCGAATCCTCATAAGCTATCGGTTCCAAAAGTGGTACAAATACCTGCAAACCAGATGCGCCAGAGGTTTTGACCACGCTTGGCAAAGCAAGTTCCGACAAGGTATCGCGCACGTAGAACGCCGTTTTTCGTACCTTCTCAAAATCCGATGTATCGCTCGGGTCGAGATCGAAGGACAAAACGCGGGGCCTAGGATCGGATATGGGATGCAATTCGGCGTGGAACTCGATGGTGCCCAGATTGGCATAAAACAACAATGTAGCGACATCTTCGATCACGATTTCCCGCTTGCCACCCTCCACTTCGCGATACGGGATGTACGAGGGTGCCCCCGAAGGCACGTGTCGCTGGTAAAAACGGTGCCCGGCAATGCCGTCGGGACAGCGGACGAGTGTAATCCTGCGATCCCGCAAGTGACTGAGCAGATACGGCGCCATTTGGACAAGATATTCGAGATAAGCCAGCTTTGTGGCAGGCGGATCGGTGAATAATAGTTTGTCGGGATGTGTGATACGCACCGGCGCTTCGGCCTCTAAAATGAGCGGTTGCACATTCGTCTTCCTCCTCGCACGCCATAGCGTGCCCCCCATCTTTCTGTCCAAACAGTCGCGAAAGGGGTCAACGTTTATGGAACTTTTTCGACCGTTCGAGCCTGTGCAGACCGATACGCTACCAACCGGGAGCAACTGGATTGGTCAAGTCAAATGGGATGGTGTGCGCATCGTTGCCCATGCCCGGGAGGGACAAGTGAACTTGGTGAACCGCCACGGTCGAGACCGCACCAAGGCGTATCCGGAACTCGTCGACGCCCTGGCGCCACTTGCTCGCCAAGGCTGTATCCTCGACGGCGAGGTCGTCGCCTTCGCCCGCGGCAAGCCGTCGTTTTACCGCGTTTTGCAGCGCGATCGGGCGCGCCATTCTGCCAATGTTCAGGTACTCTGCAGTCAGTTGCCCATCGTCTACATGGTCTTTGACATCGTTTGGGCCAGAGGACGTCCCTTGCACGACTTGCCTTTTGCAGACAGACAGGAGCATTTGACCACCATCCTTAAGGAGAACGAGTTTGTCCGCCTTGTCACGTGCGAGCCCGACACCGAAAGTTTGTGGCGTGCCGTTTGTGATATCGGCATGGAAGGGATTGTTGTCAAGGACGTAACGAGCACATATCAGTTTGGCGGGAAGGACCGGCGTTGGCAGAAACGCAAACACCGCCGCAATGCGGCGGCCGTCATCGGTGGCGTGGCAGTGAAAGATGGACAATACAGCGCCCTATTGCTCGGCGTTTACGACGTACGTGGACAGCTGCAATATATTGGTCGCACAGGCGCGGGCGCTTTGGGCACTCGGCAATGGGTCGAGCTGATGCAACAAGCTCTTGCTCATTCCTCGACAAGCTGTCCATTTGCGCATTTGCCGGCGCGTATGCCACGCGAGGTCATCTGGACGATGCCCGTCATTTCTGTAAAGGTTTCGTTTCTCGAATGGACCCCAGATGGCACACTGCGCCAGCCTTTGCTTGAGGGCGTACTCGAAATCGATCCTGAGATGTGCACGATGAATGGCGCAGACACATAGTAATGCCGATTTTCGGGGTCTGCAAACAAAAAACCGACATGCTGTCGTGCATGCCGGTCGTTGCAACGCTGGCGTTAGGAAGTCTTGCGCTTCTTGCGCTTTGTGTCGGGAGCGGATTTTTGCGCCATCTTGATGCTTTTTTGCAGGGCTTCCATAAGGCTGATGACATCTGCTGACGCGGGTGCCGCTGCAGGTGCCTGCACAACGGCATCCTCGTGGGCGCGCTTTTGCTCGACGAGTTGCTCGATGGCGAGTCTGCGCTCGTCGACAAACTGCGCCGGATCGAACGGTTTGGCGAGTTGATCGATGAGTTGGACGGCAACTTTAAGCTCTTCCTCGGCGACCGGCACGGGATCGCCCGCATAGGGCAGTTCCGCCCGCGAGCGGATATCCTGTGGCCAGACGAGCGAGTGTGCAACAAGCGTGTCGTCGACAACGCGAATGCATGCCATAGCTTCAGTTGCGCGCAAGACCATCTTGGCGATGGCCACTTTGCTCGTGTCACGCAGGGCCGCGACGAGCAGTGCGTACGCTTTGCGACCGTTGGCCTCAGGCGCCAAGTAGTAGGATGCATCGAAATACAGTGGATCAATTTCTGCTGCACTCGCGAATTGCACGATATCAATGGTTTGCGATCGCGCCTTTTCCAGTACAGCCAGTTCTTCTTCTTCGACCACGACGAACTGACCTTTGGCATACTCAAAGCCCTTGACGATGTCGGCAGCCTCGACGTCTACCTGGCAAACTGGGCAGCGCTTTTGGTACGCAATCGGCGATTTACACGCTTTGTGCAACTGCCGAAAGTGAATGCTCTGCGACTCGGTGGCCTTGTACATGCGCACAGGCACATTGACGAGGCCAAAGCTGATGGAGCCGCGCCACATCGTATGCATGCCATCACCTCCGGACAAACCGTCCCCACCTGTCCCTAGCTTGATTGACGGGCGGATCGAATATGCTTATCCGTCGCTGAAGATGATCCCAAAAACGCCTCAATCTGCGTTAGAATGTCCCGTTCTGGTGCGACGATAGGCCTGATCCCGGGCAGTGACTGGACAAAAGCGGAGCCGTAGCGCTGCGTGACCAAGCGCTTGTCATAGACCACGACGACGCCCTTATCCTGACGCGTCCGGATGAGGCGGCCAAAGCCCTGGCGAAAGCGCACGACGGCTTCCGGCAAGCTCGACACCCAAAATGGACTGCCTCCTGTTTGCTCGATCTTTTCGTGGCGCGCCTGTGTAACCGGATGGGTCGGCGGTGCAAACGGCAGGCGAACGATGACCAACGTCGTCAACTGGTCGCCGGGCAAGTCGATACCTTCCCAAAATGACTGGGCACCAAACATGACACTCTCGGGTTGATTGCGAAAAGCCTCCAGGATGGCTGCACGACTTCCATCGACATCCTGTGCAAACAACTGCATGCCTGCCTGACGCAAGGGTTGCCGCAATACATGGGCGGTCTCCTTCAACATTTGATGACTTGTAAACAAGGCGAGGAGTCTACCGCGGCTGACGCGCGCCAGTTGCAAAAGCGAGTCGCCCAGCCACAAAGCCGCTTCTTCCGCAGCCATCTTGGCGAGTTCAGGAACGTCGCTTGGCACGCACAAGCGAGCCTGTGTGCCATAATGAAATGGCGATGCCACCGATGCACTAAGCAAGTTGCCGGCGGTAGCTGCCGCAGTCAATCCGAGTTGCCGCGTCACGTAGTCGAAACTGCCGCGTACCGACAATGTGGCCGACGTCAAAATGACGCGATCGAGCGGATCAAACAAGGCTTTTTGCAGTGTTTCGGCGACATCGATGGGGGCTTTATGAACGCTCCAACGCGGGCGCATTGTGCCCCGGCGCTCGACCCATGTCACCATACCAGGCAACTCTTCCACTGTACTCGCAAGCAGCCGTACACTGTCTAGCCAAGTTCCAAGAAATCCTGCGGCGTCGACGATGCGCCCTGCCTCGTCGTCGGTCGCCGCACCCTTGGCAAGCTCCTGCAAGGTTTGGCGTAGACGCTCGAGGCCGGCAAGAGGAACCTCAGCCTCTTCCAGGACTCGCACAAACCCTCGGTAGGCGTCTGTCTCCAGCCATTCTGCTGTCAAGCGAAACTCCGATTTGCCCTCAGGCACGAGCGATCCGACCTGCGCAAACGCGGCATCGACCGCCTGCTGCACGACCTCGACCCATTCACTGGCGAGCTGTAATTTTTCGACGATACCGCCAGGCGTCGTGTGCGACTCAGCCAGGCGGTTCGCCAACTCCGGAAGTACCCCATGTTTACCGCGATCGCGCGTGAGCCGGTGCGCAAGCGCCGCTAGCTGCGCACTGTGCACCTCACTGCCAAGGTGCGATGTCGCCTGCTCCTCGAGATGGTGGGCCTCGTCGACAACCAACGCGCTATACTTTGGCAACACCCTGTGGTCGGCTTTTAAGTCGGACATCAACAGCGAGTGATTCGTCACGACAACGTGTGCATCCTGTGCGGCTGTCTTGGCGCGAAAATAATAGCAAGGGTGGAAAAAGGGGCACCGTTTGTTGATACACGACTCCGTCTCGCTTTGTACGCGTGCCCAAATGTTGCTCGGCACCGAACTTGCGGAAAGGTTTTCGCGAGTGCCGTCCTTGGTTTCGGTGAGCCACACAAGCAACGACATCAGGCTCTCGATTTCGTTTTGCGGACTGACAAATGTCAATAAAGATGACTCTGTCCGCACCTTGCGCAGGCACACGTAGTTGCGCCTGCCCTTTTGCACGGCGAGGCGGAGCGTGCCGCCAAATAAACGTTGCAGCGTCGGGAAATCGCGCCGCTCAATCTGATCCTGTAAGGCGATCGTGTGCGTGCTGACGACGACAGGTTCACCACGGGTCACCGCATACATGGCCGCAGGTACGAGGTACGCCATCGACTTGCCGGTGCCAGTTCCGGCTTCGACCAAGGCGTGCTTGCCCTCGGCGAAGGCCTGGCTGACCTTCTCCAACATCTCAAGCTGTCCCTTGCGCGGTTCGTAGCCGTCGAGAATTTGACTCAGCAAACCGCCCGGCCCGAGCAATGCCCGCGCGCGCTCCGCTATCTCTTCCACGCGCAATGCTTCAAGTGGAGAGCTTGGTACTCGCAGATCCGCGTTTCCTTCCGCACTCGGTCGCGTAAAGGCGAGACCGTCGCGCTCGACAATGTTGTCGTGCTCAGAGGCCGCATTCGTTTTCACGCTTTGCATGACGGCGTGGAACCAATCTGCAGTGGCAGGCGAGTACAGCGCGGCCATCTGAGTTAACCGCTCGAGCACCGAAATGGGCAATTTCTGCGCCTTCTCGGCCAAACGCACGAACAATTTGGCCGTAGCTTCTGCGTCTGCCAAGGCCCTGTGCGCAGACGTTTGAGCAATCGCTAAGCGGCGTGCTAAATATTCCAGGCGGTGACTGTGCAGGCGTGGGGCCAAAACGCGTCCTAGGTTCAGGGTGCAAATCCCATCTCCAGAAGCCAACGAATATCCGACCTGTTCGCACTTGCGTTGTAAAAAGGCTCGGTCAAAGGCCAGGTTATGTGCGACCATAGGCATTTCGCCAATAAACGCCAACAGCGCCGGGATGACATCCGTCAACCCCGGCGCCTGTTCGACCATAGCCATCGAAATTCCCGTCAATTCCTCGATGTCAGGCGGTATCGGCCGCGATGGGCGAACAAACGTCTGGTACCTGTCGACGATCTCGCCATCCACGAGCCGCACAGCGCCAATTTCAACAATGTCGTCGACGACCGGATCGAGTCCAGTCGTTTCGATGTCGACCACTACATAATCCACGTTGGGCCTTCACCCCAAATCCGTGAGTTCAAGTTCCTCACTCCATTGTAGCAAACGGACTTGGGCTTGGACACAACATTTAAAGGCTTGGCACTGATTGCTGTTTTGTCGGAACCTCTCCAATGAAGAGATCTTTTTCACGTGCCAACATCTGTTGATAGCGGCGAGCGAGCATCCGTGACGCGGCGTGTGATGACGCCGCAGCCTGTCCGAGAAACTCTTCGGCTTCCTCGAACCGCCCCCGACGCATCGCGAGACGCCCTGCAAGCAGGGCAACCACCGGCGGCACATCATGGCTCTGAGCGAGTTGTCTTTGCACGATGACTTCTGCCCGCGCTTCATTTCCTTGCAAGTACAAACACACGGCGAGCAGTGTCGCCGCGTCGGCGCGGTTTTGTTCAAGTGTCAAACACTGTTTACATAGGGTAGTAGCGCGCCCAATATTGCCTGCGGCAAAGGCGCACAGAGCCAGTACATAATAACCAGTGGCAAAGACGGCCGGATTGTGTAAACACCGCTGTGCCAAGTTGGCGGCATCTTGGCTTCGCCCCGCGGCAATCAGCAACGAGGCGGCCAATTGTACATGGTGCGCAGACTCTGTAGCCGCCATGGCGACGCTCGAACAAAGGTCTCCGGCACCTTCGCGATCGCCAGCCATCAATGTCGCGAGGGCAAGGCCAAGCAACGCCTCCGCCTCTTTCCGACGTTGATACGCGCGGAGAAAACAACGCTGAGCCATCGCCCACTGGCGAAGCCGAAGGTGGCAAACGCCGAGGTTGTACCACACATCCACCCTGTCGGCATCGGAGTCTAGAAGATCGAATAACCGATCGATGGCCGCATGCCAATCTCGTTTGGCCGCGGCCAATTGCACGCCAACCTCCAGCACCGCTTGCCGTTCAATGGCATCGGATGCCCGTTGCGAAGCCTCCGCCAGCATCCTCTCGGCTTCCTGCAAGCGACCGTTTGCCAGATGGCTCAGCGCAAGATAGATGCGCGTGCCTGCAGATTCGTCACCCTCTTGTGTAACCGCTTTGCCGAACGCCTGCGCAGCCTGTTCGTACATGTGCAGGTCGTAGTAGGCGAGGCCCTTGCGCAGTTCGCACGCGTTTGCGAATTGCCACACGGCGAGATCGTCCGCTATGGCCATGCCGTCGAACCAACTACCGCTATCTGTGGTCGACTCCTGTAGGCTCAACTCGGCATACGTTTGTTCAATCAACTCGTCTAATTCCATCCACGCGTCAAGCGCCTGATTGGCCAACTCGCGCAAAGACCCTAAAGTATCGACCAATTGCTCGCGCTGTTGCCCCGTTGCCGCCGGCAGCAAAGCCCGCAACTCACCGACCGCCTGAACAATCGCATCAAACTCCACATATTGCACAGATCTTCCCCCTTGTTCCGCTCTGCCTAGCGTCTGTCAAGGGGCACCAATTATGCACAAACCCTGCTTCGGGATCACCGTAGCTTCTCGCTACCCGAGAACAACACCTCGCCACTATGAAGTTGCCGCACATTCCCATCGGCAAGCTCGACGAGCAGGCTTCCCTGGTCATCGACATCGACGGCTTTGCCACGGACAATTTCGTTGCCAATCGCCACCTCGACGTCGCGACCGATGGTTTGACAGTGTGCTAGCCACTCGCGGCGGACGCTTGCAAACCCTTCACCCGTCGCAAGCCTCCGGTACAATCTGTCTAGCTCCGTCAAAATCGCCGCCAGCACGCGCGGTCGTTCAAGGGCAAAGCCGCAAGCACTCAAGATAGTCGTCGCGCGGTGGCGAATCTCCTCGGGCAGCTGTTCTTCTGAAAAGTTGGCGTTGATGCCGATGCCAATCACAGCGTGATCGACCCATTCGCCATCGGCTCGCATCTGCGCAAGAATGCCACAAACCTTTTTCCCGGCCACCAAAATGTCGTTGGGCCATTTGATCTCCGCAGAAACGCCGCTTTCCGCCAGTGCGCGCCACACCGCAAGACTGGCGAGCAACGTCAGATCGGGTGCCTGATGAAGCGCACACGGTTGGCGAACGAGCACGCTAAACCACATGCCACCCCGCGGCGAAACCCAAGCGCGCTCGCGCCTTCCCTTGCCCCCAGTCTGCACGGCGGCCGTGACAACCGAACCGTGTGGCAGGCCCTGCGCAGCCCACTCCAGTGCGGTGACATTTGTCGATGCACGTTCGGCCGCCCAGAACAACGGTCGCCCTAATGAAGCTGTGAGCGGTAAATGGGGCTCGACGAGCGGAGCCATCAGTTCGTCCGGAATGGTAACCGCACGATAGCCCACGCGAGGTGAGGCTGCAAAGGCAAACCCCACCTGCTCAAGGGCTTTGATCTGTTTCCAGACAGCCGTGCGCGAAAGCCCAAGGGCATGACTCAATTCCTCCCCCGAGACGGGACCTGTGGCTTCAGTAAACAGCGCAATCAAGCGATCTCGCACGGGATTTTCGTCGAAGTTCATGACTCCTCCCCCTTTTCCCCATGCAGCCGCACAAGTTCGCGAGCTGCCAGCGCCATGAGCGCATCGCGCGTATTGGCGACTTCACGAGCGAGCACTGCATCGCGCAGAATCGTCAACAGACGCCCAATGTCTTTGCCATTGGCACCAAGCGCCTGCATCTCTCGGCCACTCACGGCGAGATCGGCCAGGGTCCACAGCGGCTGCTGTTCGATGGCACGCCATGCACCGCGGACGACTTCGGGCGTATCGGCAAACAACCAGGCGCATGCGCGGGCAGCCTCTTGTGCAATCTCGCGATCGGTGGCAAACAGATCGGTGACAGACCAACTTTGCGTGGAATCGCATGCGAGTCGTTGGATCAGTGTCGTAGCGGCGCGCAACCACAGCGCCTGCCGTCGCCCTAGCGCAAACTGCAACGCCAAGTGGTACGCGTGTTGGGGGCCGCCGTCGATCATGGCGTACCAGAGCGCGAGCGCGGACAGACCAGTCGGTGGCGGGGTATCCACCTGCATCGGGCGATATTGTTGGCGAATCGCTGCGACAGCTATCGGCAACAGGGCAAGCGGGCCACCAATCGTTTGCCAAAGCGGACAACCTGTTAAAAGCTCGATTCGCCGATACCAATTCCCTTCGGTGAGCCGCAACAGCTCCTGGCCAATCCGCTCTTTGGCCACCGGGCGAATGGCATCGCATACCTCCCAGAGAGCAGCTTTCGTCGCAGGGGCGAGATCGAGATCATAGGTCACCGCAAAACGCAATGCGCGCATCAGACGCAGCCCATCTTCGCGAAAGCGCCGCTGCGGATCGCCGACACAGGCCAAGCGACCGCGTTGCAAGTCGCTGCGCCCTCCGAACGGATCGACCAACTCGCCATCCATGGTGAGCGCCATTGCGTTCATGGTAAAGTCGCGCCGCGCGAGATCCGATTCCAAGCGGCTTTCGAACACGACATATTGCGGATGCCTGCCGTCCAGATAGGGCCCATCGGAACGAAACGTCGTCACTTCAATCCAACCGTCTTCGGTGCCAACTGCCACCGTGCCATGGCGAATCCCCGTGTCAATCGTGCGGGCAAAGAGACGTTTAATCTCCTCCGGCCGGGCATTCGTCGCGACATCGAGATCGTGCGGGGAGCGTCCCAACACGATGTCGCGCACTGCCCCTCCTACCAGATAACTGTCGTGTCCGGCGGCGGCAAGGGCCTTAAGGACCGGTTGTACGGCGGGGGGTACGGGCCATCGCCCATTTCTCATTGGCTACATACCTCGCGATAAAGTTGTTCGTACTCCGCAACCTTGTCCGCGATGTGAAAATGTTCTACGGCGCGCCTGCGTGAAGCCTCGGCGAACTGTCGATAGAGCGCGCCGTCCGTCAACAGTCGGACAGCGTGGGCGGCCATTTCCTCGACATCCCCAATCGGCGATAGAAATCCAGTTTGCCCGTGCAATACGACCTCCGGGATGCCGCCCGCGAACGTGCCGATCACTGGGATCTGGCATGCCATGGCTTCGAGCGCCACGAGCCCGAAACTTTCCTTCGAAGACGGCAACAGAAGCAAATCTGCCGCGGCGACAAGCGGCGCGACCTCGTCTTGTCTACCAAGAAAGTCCACCTTGTCGCCCAGGCGCAGACGTTCAACTTGGTTGCGCGCTTCGTTGTACTCCGGGCCTTCGCCGACCATCACGAGGCGAGCGGATACCTGTGTCTGCACACGCGCGAAGACGTCGATCACGTCTTGAATTCGCTTGACAGGCCGGAAGTTTGAAATATGTAAGAGCACACGCTCCCCTGGTCGCGCCAGTGATTTCCGGACCGATTGCCCACACTGGGGTTGAAAGACGTCCGGATCGATAAAGTTGTACACACAACGGATAGGCTTATTGGTCTCAAACAGCTCGCGCGTCTGCCCAATCAAACTCTCGCTAACGGCGGTCACCGCGTCGCTTCGCTCGATGCCGAGCTTAATGACCTGTTTAAGGCTCGTGTCCTGAGCCAGAACTGTCACATCGGTGCCGTGTAGTGTCGTGACAACCTTGGCCGGGTGGTGTGCCATTTCCTGTGCAAGGTGCGCACACACGGCAAACGGGAGAGCGTAGTGCGCATGCAGCACGTCCAAGTGATGCTCGTCAATAACCTTCGCCATCAAAGCGGCCAGGGAGAAATCGTATGGTGGTGTGCGCAAAACGGGATATGTGACGGTGTCCATCTGGTGTATGTAAACGTGCTCCACGAATGTGCCGAGCCGGAACGGCACATCGGTGACGATAAAATGAACCTCATGCCCGCGCTTGGCGAGAGCCTTGCCCAACTCCGTCGCAACGGCGCCGGATCCACCCACCGTCGGATAACAACTGATTCCGATCCGCACAAGTCTCCCCCCTTTTTGTTCGATCGCGATACATCCCTCGTTCTCGACCTACCAAAGCAGGTGTTCGAGGCCGTAAAGAACCTGGTTCAGTTCGACCACCCTGCGGCACGCAAGCAATACGCCAGGCATAAAGCTTTCGCGGCTTAACGAGTCGTGGCGGATCGTCAAGGTTTCCCCGACGCCCCCGAAAATGACTTCCTGATGGGCAACGAGCCCTGGTAGGCGCACGCTGTGAATCGGCACGTCGTAGTCGACACCCATCGCGTCGCGCGTGCGCAACGACGTACCAGAGGGCATGTCCAGTTTTTGCGCGTGGTGAAGCTCAATGATTTCCGCCCGCTCCATCCAGCGTGCGGCCTCTTTCGCGAAGCGCATCATCAGCAGTGCGCCGATGGCGAAGTTCGGACAAATGAGCCCGCCCAGCGATGCCTTGGCCGCCTCCGCCTGCCAACGTGCAATATCGGCGTCGCTATAGCCGGTCGCACCGACCACAGGCCGGATATTCGCGGCGATGGCGAGATCGATGTGTCGCACGACAGACCTCGGTGTCGTCAGATCCAACCACACGTCTGGACGCTCCGTGTCGATGAGCGTTTGCGGATCGACATAAACCTGTCCGAATCTATCGAGGCTCTCCAGTACGCCCTCGTTTGCACGATGTACGAGCAAACCGGCGATGCTAAGCCCCTGTGCATTGGCAATCGCCTGCACCGCAGTACTACCCATGCGTCCCGTCGCACCAGCGATGGCGACGCGTATTGGATGTTCTGTCACCGTTCGATTCCTCGCTCTCTAGTACGTAGCTTTTCGCGACAAGTCTTTCATCAGCCCCAACGGTGGCCAACAATTGACTCGCCTCTGGATTGAGCGGATCGAGCACGGCAGCCTGTGCGAGTAAGCGCGTGGCCAAGGCTTTTCGACCCCGCACGATAGCCCGGCGAGCGACGGCGACCATCCGCGACGCATGCACAGATTGCCAGTGTTCGGCGTAAAATCGATTGCCTGGCGCAATCAACGCCGCCCGTTTGGCCCAGTGGTCAGCCAAGCGTAAGCGATCATTGCGACGCGCCGTGATCGATCCGCGATAATACAGTTCCGGATTGTCAGGGTTCGTCAAAATGGCGCGTGCGAACGCTTCGAGTGCAGCGTCGTACAACCCCAGGTAAATGTACGCATACGCCGATTGAACAAACCGCTTCTCGTCCATGGAAATCACCTCCGTCCATCTTACGGAGGCGTACCGGACAAGGTGTGTACCAAAGCCTAAGGCGCAATTAGGGTTGTTCCGGTTCCCCAATGCGCGTCCAGCGATCCTTATCGCGCGTTTCAAACTTCTCCATGACCGCTAAAAAGGCCTTCTCCATGTCAATGTCGAGCCGATTCGCAAGGCAGGTAAGGACGAACAATAAGTCTCCCAATTCAAGGGCAATGTCGCCTTCGGGTTCGTCTTTCTTCTTTGGCTTCTCGCCATAGTGATGGTTGATCTCCCGTGCCAATTCGCCCAGTTCCTCGGCTAAGCGAACAACCAAGGTCATCGGCTGAAAGTAACCTTCGCGAAATTGGCTGATGTACGCGTCAACGCGACTTTGAACTTCCTGCAAGTGCATCGTCCCGTCCCCCTTGACTCTTCATTATAGCGGACAAGCTTGCACAAACATAAAAGCGCCTGCTTGTCATAAGCATGTAAGGACGATTTTGGACCAGCCCGGCATGCCGACTGGTTGCCAAGAAGGAGTGAATCGTTTGGGCAAAGAAAAAAAGGGGCGAGTTTTCACGGTCATCCTGGCGACCATGGCTGTCATCTTCACACTCGCCCTCGTCGTGTATCCAAAAGCGGGCTATGAAGCGGGTATGGAAGGGTTGAAAGTCTGTTGGGAGATCATCATCCCATCGCTACTCCCATTTTTTATTGTCTCCGAATTATTGCTCGGATTGGGAGTTGTACGCGGCTTTGGGGTGTTGCTCGAACCACTGATGCGCCCACTATTTAGCGTTCCTGGTGTTGGTGCGTTTGCTCTGTCGATGGGATTGGCCGCAGGCTACCCTATGGACGCTGTGATCACCGCCCGTTTCCGCGAAACCAACCAATGTACGAGGATTGAAGGAGAGCGGTTGCTTGCCTTCACGAACACAGCCGATCCGCTATTTATGTTTGGCGCAGTCGCCGTCGGCATGTTCAAGTCGCCAGCCTTAGGCGGTCTACTCGCTCTCGCACACTACATTTCATCGTTCCTCGTCGGTGTGGCTTTTAAGTTTTGGGGGCGCAAGGATCCCACGCACCTAAAAGAAATGCAGGAGCGAGAAGAAGTCCGCGCCAAAGGCAACATTCTCGTTCGTGCATTCCAAGAAATGTTGGCCGCACGGGAACAAGATGGTCGTCCCTTCGGCAAACTTCTTGGTAATGCCGTGAGTGAGTCGGTCCAGACCATTCTCATGATCTCTGGGTTTATCGTGTTTTTTGCAGTGCTCATCGAGATTCTTCACATCAGCGGCATTATGGCCGTGATCGGTTGGCCAGTCGCTTTAATTTACCATCTGTTTCATATCCACGGCGGGCTTGTCGGTCCAACGTTGGCAGGCGCGCTTGAATTGGACATCGGCAGCGCCCAGGCTGCAGCGGTCCACGCGCCACTGTTACAGCGACTCGCCCTCGTCAGCGGCATCATCGCATGGAGCGGGCTGAGCGTGCATGCACAGGTGGCAAGCGTATTGACAAACACAGATATTCGCATGAAACCGTATTTTATCGCTCGCTTTCTGCACGCATTTCTCGCTGCGCTCATTACCGTCATTCTCTACCTGTCTGGCATGGGCCGCGAAGCCGCACGAGCGATGGCGCCACTCACAGAGCACACAGCAGTGTTGACAGCGGAAGGAACGCATTCGTTTTGGCAAATCGCTTCATCGGGGTTGTCTTTATGGTTGATGGGGTTGGTCGTCTTGCTCGCCTGTTCGTTTGTCTTTGCAATGGCGAAGCGCCTGCGCATCATCCGCTTTTACGCCCGCATCAAGTAAGCTCCTAGCGTAAGAGAACAACACACGGTAAAATAGCCGGCTGCTCATGCCACGAGCCGCCGGTTTTCATATGCCTCTACAAGGGATCGGAACGGATGGTAAAGCTATGGCCCTGCCTGCCCCCCAGTCCTTATTCGCCAACGACGAAGGGCGAACCCAGGGAAATCTGCCCCAGGTCCGCCCTTCGTCGTGCGCTTACCCCGCGCTCAGTGTACAAGCGGTGGAAACCAGCGGTGAGCGAACAGTTGATCGTACAGAATGAAAGCGGCAATTGCGAAGGTATACACAGCGAACACACGCATTTTGCAACGCGCCACCAGCCACGTCGTCCAGCGAACGGAGAAGTATCCTGCGATCGCCGCCGCCAGTGCGCCCAACAGCATCTCCCCCCATGGTAACATCAACGCCTTTGCCGGTGCCTCGACGATATCGTCGAGCTTAACCAGCGTGCCGCCGAGAATCGCCGGAATCGATAACAAAAACGAAAACCGCGTCGCCGCCATGCGATCCATGCCGCGCCATAAACCGCCGGCGATCGTCAACCCGGAACGGGACAGTGCTGGTAGGATGGCGATGCCTTGCAATGTACCAATCCACAGGCTATCGGCTAGCGCCATGGACGATTCTGTCTTTGGTCCGGCCTCAATGGAGTCGATCCACCACAAGATGATGCCTGTCACGACGAATTCGAGGCCAATCGTCACGCCCGACTCAAACAGGTTATCAAACCATTCCTCACACAAGGCACCAATCACTGCGGTGGGCAGCAACGCCACCAGGACCATCCACGTTACGCGAGACCTCGGGTGTTTCCACAGCCAAACCACTTCTTTGCGCATCGCATATGCGACTGCCACCAGCGTTCCGATGTGTAGGAGCAAGATGAACAAGGTATCCTGTTCCACTTGCACGTGCATCAGTTTTTCGAATAACACGATATGGCCGGAACTGCTAATGGGCAAAAACTCTGTGATCCCTTGGACAATTCCCATGATCACTGCTTGAAGTGCGGTCATCCCAACATCCTCCTTGCGCGCCGCCGCAGCGCGAATCTACGGTTCTCTTCGGTCCTGCCCGGCCAGGCTTGGACACGCAGTAGATGTATATTGGCGGCGCGCTAGGAACATGTCCACGTCGTCATGATTCGGCGAGAGTGTCCATATAAATTCAGAAGGATTTGGGAGGGATGGACAATGCGATCGCGATGGCTGACCCTGCAAGTTGCATGTGTATACATTGGCACGGTCGTTGGCGCGGGCTTTGCTTCCGGTCGGGAAATCTATCAATTCTTCGCGCAGTACGGCATGGTCGCCTACGCATCCATTGGACTTGTCACCCTCGTCTTCGCCTGGCTAGGTTATCGGCTAATGGCCCTAGGCGCGAAACTGGGCGCCAAGTCGTTTCGCGATCTGACCACCTACGTGTTCCCGCCGCGGCTCGCGCAGGCGATGGATGGCGTAGTTTTGGTCATGTTGTTCGGTACGACGGTGGCGATGCTGGCGGGTACGGGAGAACTGTTTCGCGAGCGCCTGGGGTTGCCATTCTCGCTTGGTGTGGTCATTGGCATCGCGGTAACGATGTGGACGATGATGTTTGGCATGAACGGGCTGCTCAAGGTCAATACCTTGATTGTCCCATCGTTGACGGCATTTGTGCTATTTGTTACAGCACACACCGCCCTTTTCAGAAACGGCTTCGAACACGCGTTGCACCCGCTTGGAATTACCAATCAATTCGGGTTGCCGGTATGGTTGAATGCCTTGCTGTACGCCTCATTGAACATCGGCTTATCCATTGGTGTGCTCGTGCCGTTAGGCGGGCAAATCCGCTCCCGCAAAGTGCTCTCGCAAGGGGCACTGCTTGGCGCCCTAGGACTAGGCGGTCTCCTCGCCTGTGTCGCCTTCAGCTTATTCGCTTACATGCCCCAGATTGGCGAATACGCCATCCCAATGGGCTATATTGCGGCGCAGTTCCCAACATGGCTGACCGCCTTATTTATCGCCGTTCTCTTTGGCGAGATTTATTCGACGCTCGTCGGCAACATCTACAGCATGGCGGCCACTGTTGCGCGATCGCGACGTCACGTGTTGCTTGCAAGCCTAATTTCGCTCGTGGCAGCAGGGCTGTTAAGCCACTTTGGCTTTCGCGCCATCGTGGCATATGCGTACACCGCCTTCGGTTGGGTATCGCTTTGGTTCTTGTGCATGCTCGTCATGGCACGAGCAAGATTGCGGTAAATTAGCCCAACCCCGTATAATACCATGGAACTCAGGTGACATTGACTCGGTGATGAGCGATGTTTCAAAGGGGTCCAGAGGATGGTTCAAAAATCGGTCCAATGGTTCATGATTGTCCTAGGCGCATTCATTTATTCGCTTGGCCTCAACGGCTTTCTTGTCGCCAACCACCTCGCGGAAGGTGGCTTTGTCGGCGTCTCACTGCTGCTCTTGTACAAGTTGCATATTCAGGTTGGCGTGTCATTTTTCATCTTGAACATCCCGTTGCTTATCGTCGCTTGGCGGCTGTTTGGGCATGAATTTGTCCTCAAAACGGCGGTTGGGGTCATCGGCGTGTCCGTGTTCACGGAAGCGACAAGGCATCTACAAGTGCCGACGCACGATCCACTGCTCGCCGCGCTCTACGCCGGCGTGATCACAGGTATTGGCCTTGGCCTCATCTTTCGTACAGGTGGAACAACCGGCGGTTCGGACATCATCGCTCGCATCCTGCGCCACTACCGAGGGCTCGGCATGGGCAAAACCCTGTTCGCCATCGACTTCATCGTCATCCTGCTCGTCATGGTGATCATCGGCAAGGAAGTGGCGATGTACTCACTTGTCGCACTGTTCGTGTCGAGCCGCGTGATCGACTTTGTGATTGAAGGGGCATCGAGCGGACGGGCGGTCATGATTGTGTCGGACAAACACGAAGAGATTGCGGACGAAATTCACAAGCAATTAGATCGCGGTACGACTTTGCTACAAGCGCGCGGGGGCTACACAGGCACAGCTCGCCAGGTCATCTATTGTGTCGTGTCGCGGGACGAAGTCATGCGCGTCCAGCGAATCATCTCGACTGTCGATCCGACCGCATTCGTTACCGTCAACCCTGTACACGAAGTGTTGGGAGAAGGCTTTACGTACGACGGAGAACCCTCATCCATTGCACGCCGTCGCCGTAAACTCTTTTCATGATTAAGGGAGAGCAAGTGCGCCGGCCCGCGTGGATCTCGCGCGACATCGGCAAAAGGTGTCCAGCCGCAGCCGGACACCTGATTGTTACAGAGTGGATTTGCCACAATGGTCTACAGAGATGAGGCGGCTGTCAATTCACCTTGATCAAACGCGATGAGCCGCTGGCTCGCGATGAGAAACGCCGCCCTGTCCCCCGAATCCAATGCATCGTCGACTGCTCGCATCAATTCCTCGCGGCGGTGGGCGCGCAAGGCCTGGTCAATGACCCACTCGGCCTGCAAGGATAGCATTTCGCGCATCGCCGGATCCATGTCCGTGCGCACGGGTTCTTCGAGAACTGACGCAAATTCAGGGCAAGATGAACGGTCTTTGAAGAATAGTCCTACATAGATGTCCTCATCTGGATGCTGATACAGATCCATAAACGCCTGTTCCACATCGGTAGTCACCGGCTTATTGCGGCGATAGTAGCGGAAAGGAGCGACATGCACACAGGTTGTCGAGACGACGATGACGCGCGAAAAGTGACGGAAGTTATCGACGAAATGAACGCGTTGCAACACGTTTTCACGCGTCATCATATAGCGCAGCAGCATTTCCGCCTCACGACTTTGCAAATCGTAATTGGCCAGAAACCAGCGCAGAAAATGTTTCTTTTCAGCAACGGTCACGATGGTTCCCATAGCCATTCTCCTCCCTGCTTCACGAAGTCTCCGAAGCGTCCAGCGAGCAGCACCAGCAAACTTAAGAATTGTTTGTTCATTCTATTCGGTGGCTTTGCCTTCTTTTCCTGCACTCGTCGCTTTTTCACGAGGTTGCACAACTGCCGTGACAATCTAGGAGCCTAGTCCGGCCGCTTGAACACCTCCGCGTCCCACCCACTCGGCGAGCATGCGATCGACGTTAACAGGTATCGGCGCCATTCCGCGTGTGGCCAAAAGCGCTCGCCACGCCTCGAAGTCTCGCCCAAGCGACAAGCCCCGTTCGACCGTCCGATCGAGGATGCGGTACACCCGCAAGGCCCCACTGCTCTTCAGCTCCGCGAATTCGGCGATTTGAGCCTCCATCCGGGCATCCGGCACCATGACGACAATCTCGAAGTTAGGCTGCACAACCAGAGCCGCTTGCTGGTAAGTTAGCTCGTCTGGCAAATCGGCTTCGTCCTGTGTTAGTAATTCTTGACCGAGTTTTGTGATTTGAAACCATCGCTCCCCTGAATCGTCGTCATAGCCAATTCTGGCCACACCAAGATGGACCAACATTTTGACAATCCGCTGATCCCAGACGTCCGTCGGCTGATCGTAATAAAAAGCCTGTATCTGTGGCGCACAAATCGCATACAAAGACGTATTCGAAGTCCACGCGTCCGCCAGTAATCGGATGGTCTCAATGATGTCGTACAGTCGAGGAATCGGGCGCCGATAGGTGCGCACGTAAAACTGCAAAAGCCGCCGCAGTTGGGTCTTGCGACCCAGAGTAAGAAACTCCGACAAGCGAGCGGGATCGACGGTCAACCGCTCATCTTGACGCTCGATCACGATGCCTTCGTCGTAGGCAAAGTCGTACAACAATGCGAGGCGATCCGGGTAATCGTACGTGCGACGACCATAGCCAAACCTCCATTGCGGCAATTCAATGGACTCCTCGATTTCAAAGAGTTCCATCAATTGTTGTACATGCCGTTTATACATGGCCCCACTTGCGGTCAACCGCACTTCGCGCTGCTGAACGTACTGTAAGAAGGTGTGTAGATCATGCAGCGCGGCCATCCCTTCATCCATTTGCACGAGCGGATCGTCCGTGCGCACCTCAACCTGCGCGCGCCAACGACGCTGAAAATCATCGCGCAGGGCCATCTGCATGTCTGCGGGGACGATGTAATAGCGCCGACGTGAAGAATCGTTTTGTAAAAACAGCCAGCCTTGAGCTAGGGCTTTCTGAAGGCCTTTGACGGTGTCATGGCCGGCCGAGGCCAAGAGATGTTCGATCTCTTCTTTAGCAAAAACATTGCGCCGATGCAGAGCGATCCGCCTCAGCGAAACGCCCCATTCTTCGTGCCATTGGTTCAATTGTTCCGCCAAAGATAAGGGATTTCGTAGCGATTCCAAAATGGACTGCACCAGATCGAGCTTCGAGTACATCGTGCAGGACAGATGTAAGTTTTGGGCGATGGCTTGCAGTGTTGAAATGGACGCATGGTTTAGACACTCGCTCAGCCTCATGTGCTTCAACCTCCTCGGTACAACGCGTCGACGGCAACGATTTCATACGTATATCCTTGTTCAACCAAGTAGCTTTGGCGGTGAAAAGCGCGTTTCACTTCGACCGTTTGGTCGCTCACAAGCGAATAAAAAATCGCTTGCTTGCCGTTTGGGCGGAGGATTCGTCCAAGCCGTTGCGCCTCTTCCTGACGGGAACCATACAGGCCGGACAATTGGACAGCGACCGTCGCGGATGGCAGGTCGATGGCCGCATTCGCCACCCTGGACACGATAAGGACAGGTAGGCCGCCGGCGCGAAATTCGTTGTATAGGCGCAGCCGTTCGGAATGAAGAGTGCGACCATCAATGACGGGCGCACGCAACCGATTCGCAAGTTCGTGGAGCGGTGATGTGTAGTACCCCATCACGAGGGTGCGTTCTGCGCGATGTAATGCACAAATCTGCGTTGCGGCATCCAATTTCGAACGGTTCTGTGCCGCGATCCGATGCTTGTCCGCCGCACTTCCTCTTTCATAGTCTTGTCTGTCGCGCCCTATAAGCGGAACCCGAACTTCCACACAACGTACAGGCGCCAAATGTCCAGCGTCCGTTAAATCTCGCGCCTGCGTCTGAAAGACGACGGGTCCAACGAGTGACAATACATCCCCAACGCGCCCGTCCTCTCGAACGAGCGTCGCACTGAGCCCAAGCTTGCGTGCGGCCGCAAGTTCGGCTGTCAGCCGAAACCATCGGGCAGGTAACGTATGGACTTCGTCGTAAATGACCAACGCAAAACCTCGTTGACGATAACGCTCCAAGCGACGCAGCTGGCCCTGTCGATCACGCGCGACCAATCGGCCATACGTCGCAATCGCGACAGGTTTATCCGGGTTGTCGGCGTGCACATCGAGATCGCACTCGGACAGCGTTGTCCACGCAAGCAAGTGTTGTTTCCACTGTTCACACGCGGCCTCGTTGGGAGCGAGAATTAACGTCGGCATGCGCAGGCTTGCAAGAATGGCCGTTCCAACCACGGTCTTGCCGGCGCCACAAGGCATGACGATCACGCCATGCGCCGGACCGTTGAGAAACGCCTGCACCGCGTTGTACTGATATGCGCGCAACACCTTTTCCTGGCGCAAAGCGATGGCCACGTCGGCTGCCGGCGCCGTCGCCTTTACCGTAAGTTCCTGCAATGCAAGCGATGCAGACTTCATTTCTGCGATAATGGTGCGCTGTACCTGAATCGGTATCGGTGCTTGTGCAACCTGACGCAGGTACTGCAGGACATCGCCGGCAGAGCGTCCACCGCGAGCCAGTTCTCGCAATCGCAGTGGGGAAACCTGATAGACGGTTACCTCGTCAAAAAACTGAATGGGTTGCGCGAAATCATCCAGCGTGAGAGACGAATGGTTGGTTCCTAAGTGACCTGGGCGATCCAGCGAACGAGAGACATACAATCGGCCATCCGCCTGCGGATAGACAACCATGTCGACCTCCTGGTCATATCTGGGCTGTATACAAGCTTAGGATTTTGCAAACAAGAAGATGTATGCATCCGCGGCGACAAAAAAAGGGGGAATCCGCTTTCACGGATTCCCAAACAGGAGATTCTGCTAGGAGTGGAGAGAAATCAGAACATAACACCCTTCGGCTATAAGAATACACCCGTCTGTAAACGCTGTCAATACCACGTTTACAGCGTTTTTTCAGATTAGTCACTAGTCTCGGTTCTCGCCTTGCCGCGAGCAGACTCGACACGCTCCCGGGACGCCCGCGCTTGATCCAGCAATTCGCGCAACGACTCCGCATTCCCCGCCCGCAGTGCTTCTGCAAACTGGTGAACCTCCGCCTGCAGCCGTTCCAAGAAAGCTAACACAAAATTGCGATTGTCGAGGAGTGTGTCTACCCAAAATGCGCTTGGGGAAGCTGCAAGCCGTGTAATATCCCAAAACGCCGGACCTGCAATCCTCGCGGCCACATCACAGTCGACCCCGGTTGCCGCTTGCATTGCAGCGAGCGAAGTCACATGGATGCCGTGACTGAGGTAGGCAAGATTGCGATCGTGATCGTCCGCACAACGAACGTAGGTTGGGATTGCGCCTAGATCCGTCACCATTTGCTCCAATTCTGGCGGTGCCGGATGGGTTTCCAGGAAGAGCCAAGGGCGCGCAACAAATAAATCGGCATCAGCAGCTCCGGGTCCTCCGTTCGCCTTTCCCGCCATCGGATGCGTCGGGACGCACTGCCTGCCGTTTGCCATGATCCGCGAAAACGCATCGACGATGGGCCGCTTAATGCTGCACACGTCCATCGTCCAATCCGCCAGTTCGCTGACCGTTTCCGCGAGATCACAAGCCGCCCGCGAAGGTATGGCGAGCACGGCAAGCTCATAGTCGGGTGACACAGCCGTGATATCCGGCCAGACGCGATGAAAGACTCCCAATCTTTGCGCCTCGCTACGATATGCGTCGTGTCGTTCGACGGCATCAACCAAGATCGTTCCGTAGGCACGGCGAAGGGCGAGGGCCATGGATGTACCGATGAGCCCCGCCCCAATCACCAACACGCGTGTAAAGTGACCCTTCACTCAGCTCCGACTCGCTTCCAGTTGATATTCACGAACCAAGCGATGCGCATCTCGAACCTGTTTGGCCAAGCGATCAAACTCTTCCAAAGTGATGGTTTGATTGCCATCCGACCACGCTTCTTCCGGTTTCTTGTGCACCTCTACGATCACGCCCGCGGCCCCAGCGGCCACACCTGCGCGAGCCATGGCCGTCACATAGCGCGAATGGCCAATACCGTGGCTTGGATCGACAAGTACCGGCAAATGCGAAAGGTGCTGAACCACGGGAATGGCGTTTAAGTCCAAGGTGTTTCGCGTATAGGTTTCAAAGGTGCGAATACCGCGTTCACACAAGATGACGTTCGGATTGCCTTCAGACAGAATATATTCTGCGGACATCAGCCACTCTTCGATCGTATTGGAAAAGCCCCGTTTGAGCAGCACAGGGCGATTCGTCTTGCCAACCGCCTTCAACAAGGCGTAGTTTTGCATATTGCGCGCGCCAATCTGCAAGACATCGACATAATCGGCAACGAGATCGACCAAGCCCGGCTCCATGATCTCGGATACCACAGCTAAGCCTGTCGCCTCGCGCGCAGCGGCCAGGTACTTCAGACCTTCTTCGCCAAGTCCCTGGAAGGAATACGGGGACGACCGCGGTTTAAACGCGCCACCGCGCAACATGTGTGCGCCGCTGGCCTTGATTGCCTGAGCGATCTCAATCAGGCCCTCCTTCGACTCGACGGAACATGGGCCAGCGATAATCGTCGGCTCATCGCCACCTACGACATGACCTAAAATTTCAATGGTCGTGTTATCTGGGTGGAACGGCCGGCTAGCCAGCTTAAATGGATAGCTGACGGAAACGATTTTTTCGACCCCAGGCAAGCCCTCGACGCCTAATTCGCGCACCTTTTCCTTTTGTCCGATGACACCAATGACCGTCATTTCTGCGCCCTCGGAAAGATGCGTCCCAAGTCCCTTGCTCTGTAACAGTTGCATGACGCGCTCGATTTCAGATTTCGACGCGCCCTCCTTCATGACGACAATCATGGTTCTCTCTCCTTCGCAATCGCGCGCCTTCAAGCACAACTGCATACATAAGTGTTTGAAAAGTCTATCACATGTTTTAAGAGATGGACAATGGTTAAACGGTACGGGTTAAGCACGGCACGCGTCTTTCAAGCTCATCGTGAAATGGCTGACCATGTCGATGGCGTCGCCGCCACCACTTGCCGCGTCGCCAATCCGCCGCACGTAGGCGCTCCCGACGATCACGCCATCGGCATAGCCGGCGATTTCACGCACGTGATCTGGCGTACTGACACCGAAACCGACGCAGGCCGGTAAATTCGTATGGCGTTTGACGGCTTGCACCAACGACTCCACCTGTGTGGAAATGGCACTGCGCTCACCCGTAACGCCCAGCGACGAAACGCAGTAAACAAAGCCGCGAGCCTGTTGCGCGATCGCCTGAACGCGATTTTCTCCTGACGTCGGGGCAACAAGCGGTATCCAGGCAATGCCTTGTTTCTCTGCAGCGCTCGCCAAATCAGGGGCTTCCTCGAGCGGCACGTCGGGTACGATCACGCCGTCGCCGCCTGCTTGGGCAAGTTCAGCAAAAAACCGCGTTGCACCGTACTGCATCAATGGATTGACATAGGTAAACGCGATGAGCGGCTTGTTCGTCTCCTTGCGCAAGTCTTGCACAAGACGGAAACAGTCCGGAAGCTGACACCCGCGATTCAGACTACGCAGGGCTGCAGCCTGGATGACCGGGCCATCGGCCAACGGATCTGAATACGGAAAACCAATTTCGAGCATGTCTGCACCCGATTCCAGAATGGCGCGTGCAATGGCGAGAGATGTTTCATAGTCCGGATCGCCGGCGACGATAAACGGAATCAACGCCCGGTTCGAGCCAAGGGAAGCAAATGCATCACGAATTCGCTCCATCAGCGAGCCCTCCTTCCATGTGCGCCACCTGCTCGACATCCTTATCGCCGCGGCCCGATAGACAGATGACGACAATGCTGTCCTTTTGCATGCGCTGTGCCTCACGTACCACATACGCGATGGCATGGGCGCTTTCGAGCGCCGGGATGATGCCTTCCAACTTAGACAAGAGGTAAAACGCCGATAGAGCCTCCTCATCGGTCACCGGCACGTACGTAGCACGCCCGCTCTCTGCAAAATGCGCATGTTCTGGTCCAATTCCCGGATAGTCAAGTCCTGCCGAAATCGAATGTGCAGGCGTCACCTGGCCATATTCATCCTGAAGAAGCATCGTCTTGGCGCCGTGCAAAACACCGGGGCGCCCTTTGTTGATGCTCGCCGCGTGATGTTCGGTATGGATACCATGTCCCGCGGCCTCGGTGCCAACAAGCTGTACCTGTGTATCTTCGACAAATGGAAAAAACATACCCATGGCATTGCTGCCACCACCGACGCAGGCGACAATCGTATCAGGCAAGCGTCCTTCCTGCTCGAGAATTTGTTCTTTCGTTTCATCTCCGATCACGCGCTGAAAGTCGCGTACAATCTGCGGATATGGGTGAGGTCCCACGACCGAACCAATGACGTAGTGCGTGTCATCGACATGTGAGACCCAGTGCCGAATGGCCTCGTTCGTCGCATCCTTTAAGGTACGGGTGCCGCTCATCGCGGGGACGACCTCTGCCCCTAGCATGCGCATGCGAAATACGTTAAGAGCCTGTCGCCGCATATCTTCTTCGCCCATAAAGACCGTACACTCAAGGCCAAATCGCGCCGCAATGGTCGCGGAGGCAACACCGTGTTGTCCAGCGCCCGTCTCCGCAATAATTCGCCGTTTGCCGGTGCGCAACGCAAGCAGTCCTTGGCCTATGGCGTTGTTGATTTTGTGTGCCCCAGTATGGTTTAAATCCTCACGCTTTAAGTAAATCTTCGGTCCGCCGAGATGTTCAGTCAGCCGTTCGGCAAAATACAAGGGTGTAGGGCGCCCTGCATACTGCTTCAAGTAATAGGCCAATTCCGACTGAAACGACGCATCGGCGCGCAAACGCAGGTAATCCTGTTCCAATTGCAACAAGGCCGACATCAGGGTCTCTGGTACATACCGTCCCCCAAACTGCCCGTAACGGCCGTTTGGGTCAGGAAATGCGTAGTTATTTTGCATACTCAATGCTCGCCACCGCCTTTATCAATTGCGCAATCCGCTTCGCGTCTTTGCGCCCGTCCGTCTCAACGCCTGACGACAAATCAATTCCATACGGTTTACAGGTACGGAACAATGTGTGGACGTTCTCGGGTGCAATACCACCTGCCACCCACAATGGAAATCCATCAAGAGCCGTACATATATCGGATAAAATAGTCCAATCGAAGGCGACCCCATGTCCTCCCGTCACACCGCCCCCG
Organism: Alicyclobacillus hesperidum subsp. aegles; assembly: GCF_027923525.1. NCBI lineage: Bacteria > Bacillati > Bacillota > Bacilli > Caryophanales > Alicyclobacillaceae > Alicyclobacillus > Alicyclobacillus hesperidum. The sequence goes on from NZ_BSBJ01000005.1 coordinate 287,230, forward strand.
GCGTCTTTTGGCGGTTTGGCGTCTAGCAAAATTGCATCGACGACGGGCATATAGCGGGCACAAGCCTGTAGTATGGCCTTTAAATCTGGATTGCTAAGGGGTACTGGAATAGCCTTCCAAACCTTGCATCCTGCGTCTTGCAAACTGCCGCAAAGTTCGACAGATTCGCTTCCGTGCAATTGTGCAACGTCGAGGTGTGCAATGCGGACGGCCTCCTGAACCGACTCGAGATCCGCATTTGAAAACACGCCAACGGTCTGTACCTGATCCCGAACCTGCTCCACCATGCCTAAAACCGCTCTTGGTGTAACGAAACGCCGGGAAGAAGGTACCATGACAAAACCCACGTGCGTGATCCAAGAATCGCTTGTGAAGGCGAGATCATCACCAGGGAGCAAACCACAGATTTTTACAAAAGGGCGATCACTCATCGAATGTTCCCCAGGCTCTCATACGGCACCTGCAACTCCGACAAGCACGTCGCAACGTCCTCAAGATTGGCATGTCGCATGAGCAACTCACCGACGAGAATGCCACGGGCCCCTGCCGCCGCCATCCGAATCGCGTCCGCAGGGCCAAAAACCCCACTCTCGGCAATGACCACGACATCGGCAGGTAACTCTCGCAAAATGGCTTCCGATACGCCCAAATCGACCTCAAACGTGTGCAAATCGCGATTGTTAATGCCAAGAATGCTCGGATTTGCCGCCAGAGCCGCCTCCACTTCGTCCACATTGTGAACTTCTAACAACACTTCGAGGCCTTGTGCCTTGGCGTATGCGGAGAGTTCAGATAGCCTTGCCGGCGGCATTGCCGCTGCAATTAACAACACGACATCCGCCCCGGCTCCTACCGCCTCGTCGATTTGCAACTCATCAATGATAAAATCCTTGCGCAACACGGGAATGGCCACGCACTCCCGAACTGCCCGCAAATCGTCAATCGTACCCTGAAAGTATTCTCGATCCGTTAAGACCGAAATGGCGGCCGCTCCTGCTCGCTCGTACACCTGTGCACGCGCAACCGGGTCGACCTGTGTTTGAATTGTACCCTTCGATGGGCTTTTGCGCTTAATTTCTGCGATAACACCTAATTTTCCACGTTCGACAAGCCGTTGTCGCAACGACCGGTATGGCGTCGTTCGCGTACGCACAAGCTTTCCTGTATTCGCAGCGAGACGCAACTGGTCAATCTCCTGCCGTTTGGTCTCCAAAATGTTGTCCAATATTGTCGCCATATTAGTGCACCTCTCCCGCTTGCACAGACTGCGCATGAGCTTGCGTGCCTGCCACGAACTGCTCCAGTTTCGCAAGCGCCGCGCCGCTATCGATAAGCTGCGCCGCAAGGTCAACGCCTTCCGCGATACTCGCCGCCTTGCCACCCACGTACAGAGCCGCACCCGCATTGAGCAACACGACGTCGCGCTTAGGCCCTTTCACTCCCTGCAACACCTTGCGAATCATATCAGCGTTCTCTGCGGGAGTTCCTCCCGTGATGGAAGACACCGGGGCACGCACGAGTCCGACTTCTTCCGGCGAAATGGCATACGTTTCGATACGCCCAGCCCTGACCTCGGCCACCTGTGTCGGCCCCGACAGCGACAACTCGTCCAAACCGCCGTCGCCGTGCACGACCAAAGCATGCTCTGCGCCCAATTCCAACAGGGCATCAGCCACGGTTGGCACAAGACTTGGTTTAAACACGCCGAGGACCTGGCGGCGAGCGTTTGCAGGATTGGTCAAAGGACCCAAGATATTAAAAATCGTTCGGAACCCAAGCTCCCGACGAACTTGAGCGGCATATTTCATCGCGGGGTGAAAGACTTGCGCAAAGAGGAAACAGAGGTTGGTATCGGCGAGCAGACGCTCACACGCCTCGGTGGACAGCTCGATCTCGGCACCCAAGGCCTGCAATACGTCAGCACTGCCACTGCGGCTCGAAGCGGCTCGATTGCCGTGTTTGGCCACGGGAATCCCTGCAGCTGCAGCAATGAATGCAACTGTCGTTGAAATATTGAAGGTATCACGGCCATCTCCACCGGTGCCACACGTATCGATGGCACTGGCAGGAGCCGTAATATGCAATGCGTGCCGACGCATGGCCCGCGCAAATCCCGCAATTTCCGAAGGTTGTTCACCGCGAGCCGCCATGACGCTGACCAAGGCGGCAGCCTGTGCCTGTGTCACGCGGCCTTGCATCCATTCGTTCATAAACGCGTCTGCAGCCGTCACGTCGAGTGTCTGGCCTGCGACGACGGTGCGTAACGCAGTTTGCACCAAATCATTCACTTTCGATGTCTCCTCTCAACTCGAGCATCGGCAAACCACATCCGCCGACACCCGCTCACCTCAACTCACTCTACTCGACTGCCGAATGGCCAATCGATCTGTTATAGACATGGTAGCGGCCGAACCGCCCCCCGTCAACCGGCAAACGCCTGCCAGAACAGGCGGTCGTACCAGTCATCGCGTTGCGAGGTCAGGCCGCAATTGTACGGCTTCTCCAAGATATACATGAATCAGTTCGTCCTGCGCTTTGTCCGTGTTTAGGTGCACCAAGACCCGAATGCTGCGAGGCAGTGACCCAGGTACTTCGATCTCGCGTGCACACATCAAAGGAACCCACTGCCACCCCGGCAACTGCCGAACCGCCAGGGCCGGAAATCCTGCATTCAAATCGGCAGTCATCGTCAGGATGACACTGGCCACATCGTCGACATCGATGTTGTTTAGACGTACAATTTCTTCCATTAACTCACGCGTGGCTCGCCAAATTTCTTCCCGATCGTTCGCCTTTACCGTAGTCGCCCCGCGCAATCCCCGTACCTTCATGCACTCTCCCCCTCTAGCGCGCGTTGATACACGCGACGCACCTCGTCCTCTTCGACCCCACTGACAACTTCGACGCGACCAATCGCCTGCGGGAGTGCGAACGTCCAACCGCGGCGGCCGTGCTTCTTATCCACCTGGATTCGTTTCGCAATCTCAGCAAAATCTCGCTCCTGCGGACGAATTGGCAAACCGTGTGCAAGCAATAGTTGCACTAGTCGATCGCGCGCTTCCATCGTCAGCATGCCGCGCATCACGGCGAGATCGGCTTCCAACACGAGACCGATGGCAATCGCTTCGCCATGTCCTAATTCGTAATCGGAGCACTGTTCGACAGCATGGCCAATCGTGTGTCCGACGTTGAGGACCTGACGCAACCCAGTTTCGTGTTCATCCGCATTGACGATGTTGACCTTCACCTGCATGGCATCGGCCAAAATAGGTTCGAGGACGGCCGCATCTGGGCACTCGCGCAGAGGCTGCGCCTCCAGGGTCGCAAACAAGTCGGCATCACCGATGAGCGCATGTTTGATGACTTCTGCCATGCCGTTTACCCATTGCCGCTGCGGCAACGACAAGAGCGCTCTGGTGTCAAACACGACCGCCTTCGGCGGATAAAACGCCCCAACAAGGTTTTTCCCTTGTGGCAGATTTACACCAACCTTGCCGCCTAGCGCACTGTCGTGCGCCAGCAAGGTTGTCGGGGCCTGGATAAACGGCACCCCACGCATATACGTCGCTGCGACAAAGCCGGCGAGATCTCCGACGACCCCTCCGCCAAGTGCCACGATCACGTCGCTGCGGCGAAACCCTATTGCCAAGAGCTCGCCATACACGGAGACGGCCGTATCGAGCGACTTGTGCGCATCACCCGCAGGTATCTCGATAAACGAATAGGTAGACGAACTTTGCTGCAAGGCGGTGACCAATTCTTCGGCAATGGGCTGTTGACGCACCGTGTCATCTGTGACAATAGCGATGTGGCGCCCGCCAAGGCCCGCCTCGTCAAGGACACCTGGCAACCGTGACAAAGCGCCAGCCCCGACAATGACCGGATACGTATGACGCTCGCTGACAATCGTAAGTGTCCTCATCGCCGACTCACGCGCGCCTGGTATTGCGCCCAATTGTCTTTCATTTGTTCGAGCGAATCGCCACCGAGCTTCTCGATGAGCGCATCCGCAATCACCCATGCGACGACGTTTTCACCCACCACTGACGCCGCGGGCAGCGCACAATAGTCGGATCGCTCGATGGCTGCCAGTTCCGCTTCTTTCGTCTTCATGTTGACGCTGGGCAACGGCTTATACAAAGTTGAGATAGGTTTCATGGCGACGCGCAGGACGACGTCTTGGCCGTTGGTGACACCGCCCTCAAGGCCGCCGGCGCCGTTGGACGACCGAAGATAACGCTGCCCATCGTACAGAATCGGATCGTGAACTTGCGAACCCATCCTCCGTGCCGCCTCGAAACCAAGCCCAATTTCAACACCCTTGATGGCCTGAATGCTCATTAAGGCACCGGCCAATCGGCCATCGAGCTTCCGATCCGGCATGGCATAGCTACCAAGCCCAATTGGGCAACCGCGGACGATGACTTCAAAAATGCCCCCAACCGTGTCTCCGTTTGCCTTTGCTTCGTCAATCTTTTCGATCATCCGTTGCGATGCGTTCGCATCCGCGCAGCGCACTTCGGAGCTGTCGGCCGCGGCTATAAGCTGCTCCAGGCTATCCGGCAGCTGTGCCGCTTTCACGTCACACAACTCGACGACGTGCGCGGTGACTAGAATGTTAAACTCGGCGAGCAATTGCTTCGCCAAGGCACCCGCCGCCACGATGGTTGCAGTGTTACGAGCACTCGCCCGCTCCAAAACGTTGCGGATATCCTCGTGATCATACTTAATGGCGCCGGCCAAATCGGCATGACCTGGCCGCGGCCGGTAGATTTCTTTCAGATCTTCTGGCTTTTCTCCAAATGGCGCCATGCGATCCGTCCAATTTTTAAAATCGCGGTTGGCGACGACCATGGTAATGGGCGTGCCAAGCGTCTTGCCAAAGCGAATGCCGCTGGTAACTTCCACAGTGTCCGTCTCAATTTGTTGTCGAAATCCGCGACCATATCCCATTTGTCGTCGTCGCAATTGTTCGTCAATTTTCCCCTTGGACACGGGTAAATTACTCGGAAACCCGTCGACAACAATCGTCAATTCTGGGCCGTGTGACTCTCCGGCCGACAAATAACGTAGCAAAGGCTGCCCCTCCACTTCCAGCGCTCTCCCCTATGCGCCTGTCTCTGCGAATTAGAGGTAGTATACCATACATGCCTTGGCACAGGCTGAACTTTCGCATATGCCAAGGCCACACTTTTACTTCCGATACGCTTCTACACTGGCCACGAGCAAGCGCAGAGTCGCGTCCACATCCGCGAGATCGACCATGGCCTCTGCAGCTCCTGCTGCGTGAACGGGATACGAAATGCCAGCGGCCAGAATACCCGCACGGGTCAATTGAATGGCGCCCGCATCGCTGCGCCCGCTCGGCCAGACTTCGTATTGCAGTGTAATGCCAAGCGCATGAGCCGTGTCCTCAACGAGTTGTTTCACGGCTAAAGGAGCCACGGTTCCTGCGTCCATCACCTTAAAGGCAGGTCCCGCACCGAGTTGTAACGCGGTCCGCTTGCCACCGGGAACATCGGACGCCGGAGTAGCGTCGACGACGATTGCCAAATCGGGTTCGAGGGCAAATGCCGCAGCCTGCGCCGCGCGCGCCCCCGGCGCATTTTGCGCCGTAAAGACGACGCTAACATGCAGACCGCGTTGCGCCAAATCGCGAAAGGCCTGTAAGGCGACCGCACAGCCGACCCGATTGTCCAGCGCTCGACCGAGCAACCGGCCGTTACCCAGCTCGGTGACAGATCCGCCTATTACGCCGCTCAGTCCAATAAAGGCGCGGGATTCGGCCTCTTCACGATGTTTGGCGCCGATATCGATAAACAGTTGGTCAAACTGTTCTGGCCGCTTCTCGCGGTCTTCCAGGCAGACCAGGCCAATCGTACCATTCGTAAATGTCACCTGCCGAAAGGCCGCCTCAGAAGCCGTCAATCCCTCCGTCGGAATGACACGCAAATAGCCGTTGTCATCGATGTCAATGACCATGACGCCCGGTTCGTCCATGTGCGCTGCAATCATCACATGTGGACCATCGCCGTGCTTCGTCGCGATGGCATTGCCAAGCGCGTCCATACGGGTTTCATCGGCAAGGTCCTGCACGGCGTCGAGCAGCACCGACGCGATGCGCCCTTCGCTACCTGACGGGGCTATCTCCCCCGCCAAACGAACGATCCATTCCTTCACAAGGTAAAACTCCCTTCCGCGATCTCTTTGAGTACCGCCTGCAACAGCCGTTGTGCATTTTCCACGTCGTCGAGCGAAACCACCTGCGTAGGCGCGTGAATATAGCGCACAGGCACCGAGATCGATCCACCAACAACACCCTTGCCGACGCGATGAATGGCCCCAAAGTCGTTCGATCCGCCCTTCACCCGCCGCCACTGCACGGGAATTCCGTGTCGTTTGGCCGTCTCCCACATAAATTCGGCAAACCGACGATCCGCAATTGTCTGCGCATCTTGCACGGTCAGTGCCGGTCCTTTACCGAGCACGGTCGACTGCCCATGCGACGGCGCCCCGACGACGTCGAAGCATACGGTACCTTCGAGCGCAATTGCGATGTCGGGCTGTATCTGATACGCGGCCGCCCTCGCTCCGCGGAGCCCTATCTCCTCCTGCACCGTAAATGCTCCATAGAGTGGATACGGGACCTCAGACCGCATCGCTTCCACCAGCAGCGCACAACCGACGCGATCGTCAAACGACTTGCCTTTCGCGGCTCGCTCGCCAAACTCCGCGTAACGCGTGGCAAACACCGCCGCATCGCCCGGTTTGACGACCGACTTCGCATCCGCCGCATCCTTTGCACCAATATCGATGTAGAGCTTCTCCATCGGGATGGGCTTTTGCCGTTCTTCAGGCGCTTGCAGATGGACCGGCTTTGCACCAATTACCCCCGGAATTCTGTCGGGTCCAATGAATACAGGCTTGGACACGAGCACGCGCGGATCGATCCCGCCGAGCGACCGGAATTTGAGCAATCCGGCATCTGCGCCCCCGTCGCAAATCTGTACAACCATCAAACCAACTTCATCCATATGGGCATCGAGCATGACCTTGGGTCCAGGCTTTGCCGCCCCTTTGACAGCAATCAGATTGCCAAGCACGTCCGTTTTCATCTCATCGACGCGGCCCTCTAGTTCGCCGCGAATGACGTTTCGCACTTCATCCTCAAATCCGGTCGGGCCGAACGCCTCCGACAGCGTTTTTAATAGCATGACAAGTCCTCCACCTGCGCCATGTCCAGTTCGGCGATATAGTGTGCCAACAGACGTGCGCACTGTTCGATGTCGGCATATGATCCTGTCTCGACTGATGTGTGCATATAGCGAATAGGAATCCCGACCAAGGCTGCGGCGAGGCCCGGTCCGGCGACTTGAAACGCGTTTGCATCCGCACCAACGGGCGTTTGTGAAAGCTCGATTTGGTACGGAATGCGGTGGCGCTCCGCGACATCGACAAGCCGCTGAAAGACCTTTCGGTGCAAATTCGGACCAAACGAGATGGCCGGCCCAGCGTCTAGTGCAAACGATTCGTCTGCGGCCTGTCCGGGAAATGCGCCAAATGTCACATCAATGGCAATGGCGACATCTGGCTGCACCGCGAACCCAACGGTCTGTGCGCCACGCAGTCCAACTTCTTCTTGAACCGTCGCGACCGCATACACGTCCGCTTGGTGGACAAACTGCCGCAACCGATGCAACGTTTCTAGTAAAATGGCAAGACTTGCGCGGTTATCAAGCGATTTGCCAGCCAGGCGCCGATTGCGCAACAAATACACTTCTCGCGACAACGTGACACGGTCGCCGATGCGCACGCGCTCTCGTACAGCACTTTCGGGCATCGCTAAATCGAGATACAAGTCGGACAAAGGCGCTGCCTTCCCCCGCTCCTCAGGAGCCGTCAGATGTGGTGGTTTCGAACCGACGACTGCCAGCAAATCTCCACTGCGTGTATGAACAACGACTTCTTGCCCAACCAGAGTTCGCGGGTCAAAGCCTCCCGTCTGCGCCACTCGCAAAAAACCGCCCTCTTCGATGCGAGCGACCACAAGTGCGATCTCGTCCATATGCGCGGCAAGCAACACGCGAGGTCTACGTCCCTCACCGCGCCCCTCTATACAGGCCACAACATTGCCCATGACATCGACCTCGACCTTATGGGCATAGCTGTGCAACTGTGGTACGACCACGTCGCGCACCGCACCTTCAAAGCCAGGGCCGCCATGTGTGGTCATCAGTTGTTCTAACAATCGCTGATGGTTTTCCATAGGCGTGCAACCACCTCTCTTCAACAAAACACAAATACTCACTCCATATCCAGTGTAACACGGCTGTCATTTGTCGGTGAGGCTACGGCAGCCCGTTCGCACCACTGCTCCATCGTGTCCGTGCCACCCGAAAGAGACCACAGCCGCTCCATGGCGTCAGGCACGCGTGCCCAAGACTTCTTCCGTGGACCGTTCTCACCCAATTGCCACGATAGTTGATAGGCATGTAAGGCCTGATGCGGAAATACGCGTTCAAAATAGCCCGCCCGCCCCGCCAGATCTGGCTTGCGGGCGACACTGTACGGATAATCGCGGTCCCCGACAAGCGGCATGCCCCGTGATGCCATCTGAAGTCGAATCTGATGCGTTCGCCCGGTCTCCAATTCGAATGCAAACAAGACCATGTGTCCCGTGCGCGCAAGGGGAAGGGCGTGCGTTATGGCACGTTCGCCCTTGCCTTCAGGGACGACAATCCGCCGCGAAGGTTTCTCGGGATTCATTGCGAGATCGTCGACGAGATGCAGCCAAACTCCGCACGGGATGTCATTTTGCACGTAAGCCAGAGCCACATACTTGCGGTGGACGAGTCCGTGGCGCAAGGCTCTGTCCAACTGATGGTGCGCGTGCGCGTGTTTGGCAAACAAGATAGCACCCGATGTGTATTTGTCTAAGCGATGAACGGCATGGGGTGTTTGCCCTGTCTTCTGTAAGTAGTAGGCAACGCCAGCCAATAGTGAACCCGTACGCTCACGAGCCGAAGGATGTGTCAATATGCCAGCTGGCTTATTGACGACCATAACATCCTCGTCCTCGTAACAGATGTCAAGCGGCATCTGCTCGGGCGCAATCGAAGGTGACTCGTCAGGCAGTTGCCAAGAGATCAGATCTCCTCGTCGGACAATCGCCGATAGCCGCACTGGTTGGCCGTTCAGAAAAAATCCATCTTCGCGGATGATGCGCCGCAACAATCGGCGCGACAAGCCCAAGGTACTCATGAGGACGGTCGATAGTCGACGTCCCTCCAGTTCCGCAGGCACCTGATATTGCTCCACTGCCAACACCCCATAGCGGCCTTGGATTCGTCAACCAAGGCGCCGGATCGCAAAATACAAATAGATGATACCAATTGTCAGCAAGCCGCCCAAGACGGCGATGTACAACATCTTGTCGATGGTCTTCATGGCACTCACCTCGGTTTAGGTTCCGCACCCAGGCACCGACATATACGACAGCCATCCTGTTTGTATGTAGGAAGATTGGTCTATAACGAATGTGGACGGATATTTTGTAATACAGGTGACTCGCCACAGAAAGGAGGCTATGGCCTTGGTCGTACCGTTTACATTTCGCGTCGTCGGCAAAGAATCTGCGCGCTTGCCGCAACGCATGTGCGATCACGGCTGTGACTACCTCATTCAAGTGGTTGGTCCAGACGACGACGTACAATTTGAGATGTGTCCCCTTTGGGCCGAACAATTCGCAGGAGAACTGTTGAACGCAATCGAATTGAGCCATTTGTCAAATTAGCTTGTCATACCTGTCCATCTCGCGACATACATCTCTCTTTACCAGACGTTCGCAAGCCGAACGGCCTACTACAATGGAGAGGGAGATGTGTGTGATTCGACGCCGGGGATATCCCAGCTTCATCGTCAGCCTCGCATTCGTACTCGTGTGCACACTGTTGGCTCTATGTGCCAATCCCACGCCTGTTATCAGTCAACCGTTGTCCACCCGCGAACCCAGTGGACGAGCCTCGCATACAAAAGCCGAGGTCCAACCACTCGCCTATGAACCAAACCAACGTCGCTCCGTTCCGTCGCCGCAGAGTCCGCTAGAGCCGACCAGTGGTGCAGCTTTCGTGCGAGAAGTTCGTTTCATCCCGCATGCAAGTCCCACCGTGCATGTGCGTGAGACGGTTGCCGTTCAATCGGCACCACCGCACCCCAACATGAGGCAAGCGAGTTTGTGGCGTGTGGAACCTGGCGATTGTCTATGGAACATTGCACTCGCAAAACACACAACGGTTTCCGCTATCGTGCAAGAGAACCATCTGAGGTCTACCACCTTGCATATTGGACAAGTCCTGCACGTCATCGATGGCCTTGTCACCCCCCGTATACAACGTCCGAAATCGTCCAAGGCGAATTCCTCGCCGACAAAGTCCTGGCATCCCATGACCTATGTCGTTCAACCGGGAGATTCGCTTTGGAAGATCTCGCGCGAATTCGGAGTTTCGATACGCGCCATCATCAACGACAACGCCTTGTTAGGCGATGATATTCAACCGGGTCAACGGCTTGTCATTGGGCCCATGAATGCCAGTTACCACCCCACCGCGGCTAGCCGCGCCTTAATCGCCAGTGCCCCGAAGTGGCTGATTCCCATCTATCAAGCAGCAGGTCGCAAATATGACATACCGTGGACTGTTCTCGCCGCGATTCACAAGGAGGAGACAGACTTCGATACCACCGGCAACGACGTCTCGTCCGCAGGAGCCCTCGGACCCATGCAGTTTATGCCATCTACGTTCGCCATTTTCGGCGTGCCTGCACCTGGCCACAAAACGCCTAGCATCTACAACGTTGAGGATGCCATCTACTCGGCAGCCAACATGCTTCATCAAGAAGGCTTTAGTCAAGATCCCTATTACGCCGTCTACGCATACAATCATTCGACGGTCTACGTCCATGACATTCTGCACATGTCGGCTACCTGATAGCCGACGAGCGACTTGTTACTCGCCTTGGCTCAGGTGACGAAGCACCTGGGCCAAGGCTTTTTCCATGGCAATCCCTATCTCGCTGGCATCGCGAATGACGACAGTTGCCCGCCCATATAAATGTCGAATTGCCTGCATAAACTCAGGTTCCAGAGGATCGGCAATACACAAATGCAGCACCTGCATGCCGCGCGATCGCGCCCATCGTATGGCACGCTTGGTGTCCGCGATCGCATCCCGGTAATCCTCGGCCGCCGGCTGGCCATCGCTGACGACAAACAGCCACTTCTGTCGCTCTCCTCGTGCGTTAAGCCGTTGCGCGGCCAACCGAATCGCGAACCCATCGCGATTGTCCAACTGCGGTTCAAGGTCGACCAAAGCAAGCGCGGCATCGGACGATTGCGACCTTGCAAACGGAATGACATCCCACAGAAACGTCGCCGTTTCTCCCTCACCGGACGCAACAACGTGGACACTGTCTTCCCAAAAAGCACATACGCTATACGGGACGCGCAAAGTCCGCAATGTGTCCGCCAACAGGTACAGGGCTGGCTTACAAGCATCTAGGTACGGTTCCATCGATCCCGAACAGTCGACGAGAACCTGAACGGCCGCGTCATGGCGCAGTCCGGTCCGTCGCCTGTGCTCAAACAGGCGCGGCCACCGTTCGGTCGCAACTCGCTCGAGGCGTCTGCCGAGTCGGCCATACTGAAATCCTCCAGCCAATGCATTTTGTTCGCGCCAAAACGAGTGGTAAAACGCACGCAACAAACGGCGCTTCGCACCCTTGGTACCTTCTTTCCAGAGTTGCACGGCACTCATCGCCTCTCGCGAAGGCGGGCGCCAACCCCTTTCGATGACACGCGGCGCTTTGGTCGCAACGTCGGAATCGGGCGCCGACTCGTGCACCGCTTCGCGCACCTCGATCTCTGAGCCATCCTCGCGCTTTTCGCCGACGATCCGCCCGCGGCGCGAAGTGCCTTCGTACTGCTGCAACGAGCCTAGGCGACCACTCCAACCGCCACCCGTTTGCGTGGCGCCCTCCGCATCATCCATCTGCAATCCAGCCGCTCGATTGCTGTCCTGACGCTGTGTCCAGGCTGGCATTGTCTGATCTTCATGGCTGTCCTCGCCATGTAGCGCAGATTCGGCACTTCTATCGGCGCGATCGCGCCCGCTATCGTTCGCCTGCCCAACTGCCCCTACCTGCAACGAGCCCGCCAAGCTGTAATCGAACCATTGCGCATCCAAATCGACCATGGGCTGGTTGGTGGCGGCCAGCCTCTCTTGCACCAAGCGCAGCGCCAACAAGGCTGCCGCTTCGCTTGTCGGGCAACCCGCGGCAAGTGCGTACCAATTGCCGGTCGGATCCGTTAAGCCGTTGTAGAGCTCCGCAAAACAGACGTTACCCAGACGACCATCACGCTCCCACGCCGGGATCTGTCGGGTGAACAGGTTCCTGTAAAACGCGGTGCGACTTGCAAAGTTGTGTGCTGTTCCAGGACGCTGGCGCGTCAGCCGGGCCATGATGCGAACGTCCTCGACGGCGCACATGAACTGCCAGACCAGCATGGGCACGCCTGTCGCATCAGCCTTGGCCTTCGCCTGAATCATGGCGGTCCTATCGGTGAACCACTTGCTTCCGGCAGCCCGCAGGTACACGTCAGCCATTGTACAGGCCATTCGCTCTTCGCCCGTCAGGCCTTGATACGCCGTGGTGATTTGCAAGATGCCGTCTTCTTCGCGCCATACCGAAACAGGGCCAAACTCGCAGCGCACGTGTTCATCGCGACTCAGGACGACGGCTAGGTCCGTGAGATGAACGCGTTCGCGTACGTCGTCGAGTTCACTGGTAAAGCGAAAAACGCTTCGCATTCGTCTTCATCCCCGGTCCACGCCGAAATAGCCGGCCGCAAGCTGCATCACCAGATCTTGCTCCCGCTCATCGTCGAGTTTCGCCGCAATAGCGCGCCGAACAGCTCGCAGTGGCGGAATGTGGGCAGCGAGATCGCAAGCATCGAGGAGAGCGCGAATGGAGGCAGCTTCCTCGCTCACTTCGCCAGTGCGCACGGCGGCGACCAGATCGCCTGAGAGGTCGGTGAAAAGGCGAATCTGATCCGTGTCGCGCAGTTCCGATTGGCGCTCGATCAGCGCCGCCAAGCTCGCCCCCTGGATGTAAGGCACATCGACGACCACAAAGCGATTCTTGAGTGCCTCGTTCATCGGCGCAGTGCCGACATACCCCTCATTGATGGCCGCGATCACGCGAAATTGATGGTGCGCTGTAATGGTTTCGGCTGTGAATGGATTGCTGAGTTGTCTACGGTAGTCCAGAACACCGTTTAGGATAGGCAAGGCCTCAGGCCGCGCCATATTGATCTCGTCAATGTAGAGTAAGTGGCCACGACGCATAGCACGTACGACAGGGCCCTCGACATAGCGAATCACGCTTTTTTCATCTTCGACGGCAAGTGTCTTAAAGCCTAAAAGTGCTTCAGCATCGAGATCGACCGAACAGTTGATGGACTCCATCGGCAACCGTAGGCGCGCGGCTAGGGATTCTGCGAGGCGGGTCTTGCCACTGCCCGTGGGTCCGCGCAGAAGCAGATTTTTGCCAAGCGCAACCGCGGTCAGCGCGTCCTCAAGAAGCGCAGGGTCTGCGCTGTAATAGGTATCCTCAGCGTTCCCGGCGCGATAAGCCTGCACGAGTCCATGCTCCAACGCGATGTCCATATCGTCAAACGTCCAGGCACGCTCCATGGACAATCCCTCCTACTACATGGGTCAACCTGTACCACTGTCCGCCATCGGCCCGCCTGTGTCAAGAGCGCCCTTCTCCTATGCACTGAGGCTACATCGTGCATACGGGCGTCTGTCTGAGCCACTCGGGACGAAACGGACGTAGGATACTGCAGAAATTCGAAGAGGGGGTGTCATCATGTACGGCGTATTTGGCGGATACACGCAATGGGCTGTCGTGTTCCTCATCATCTTCGTACTGTTCTTCCTGCTCGTTCCGGGCTACGGTGCTGCCGCAGCCTACTGAGTTCCGGGGCCGCCGCCCATTGGGGCGGGCGGCCCACTTTCATAAAGGGTACAGAAAGGAGGTACAAGCTATGTGCACGCGTGCACAGTGCGAGCGTGCCGTCGGCCAATGGGTACGCTTTCAGACGCCCTGGGGAACACATCGCGGCGTGATCGAACAAGTGACCGGGAACGGCGTGCTGGTCCGAGTTCCTCGTTCCTACGCTCCGGTTGGCTTGGCATCAGGATCGGACGAAGACCGCTTAGACGTGACCTTGGCGCAATGGGGTTACGGCTATCCTTATGCGCGCCCATACGGACGCTGGGGTTATCCGGGTTACGGTTACTGGTATGGCGGCTGGTGGTGGTGGTGGCTCGCCTTCGCTTGGATTTTCTGGCTCGCATTTCTTTGGTAGAACTTCGCGTATGGCAGGGCGCCAACAGGCGTCCTGCTATGATTTAGAACCCATAGGTTCCTATCATGGACATCCATTCCACTTGTACATAAGCTGTCGTACAACCGCATCCACCACATCGTTGAGGAGGGAAAGTTATGTTTACATTGGCAGGCGCAGACCTGGCACGTTTCCTACTCGCCACGGTCATTTTGCTCGCCGCCGCTCACCTGCTCGGCTTTCTTGCCGAGAAGCTGGCAATTCCGCGCGTGATTGGCGAAGTAGCCGGAGGTGTATTGCTGGGCCCGACGTGTATCGGAACACTATTCCCGAGTTTCTTTCACTGGTTGTTCCTCGGCTTTTCGTCGGAAGGGAATCTATTCGGTTTCGTGTATTACATCGGCGAACTCCTGCTTCTCTACACGGCAGGACTCAAGTTCCAAGCGCGATTTGCGCGATCGGACGTGAAAACGGGCATTGCCATCATTATTGGCTCGACCGTGATCCCATTTCTCGTCGGTTGGTTCGCCACGCGCCTGTTCAACCCAGCACAGTTCCTTGGCCCTGATCACAACTTGCTGGCGTTGAAAATCGTCGTCGCGATATCGATCGCTGTCACATCCATTCCGGTGATCTCGAAAATCTTTTCCGATCTCGGAATTATGCACTCACGATTTGCAAAAATCATTGTCACAATCGCAGGCGTCCACGACATCATCCTCTGGGTAGCCCTGGCCATCGCCGCCGGTTTAGTATCCGGCCACGGCACAAGCATTAACGCTTGGGTGGTATCGAAGAGTCTCGTTGTCACCTTTGCCTTCCTGGCCGTCTGTATCGGCGTCATGCCATGGCTGTTGCGAAAAGTGACATCGAATCGGGCAAACATTTTGTTCCGCGCTTCGTTCCTCGGCTACTTTTTGATTATCCTGTTCGCATTGTCGGATATCGCAGGGTATCTTGGGGTGGACGTTATGTATGGAGCGCTGTTGGCAGGGGTGGCGACGAAATTCAGCTTGCCCGACCGTTGGTTCGTGCGCCTCGAAGAAAGCGTGCAAGGCATATCGTTCTCTCTATTCATTCCACTTTATTTTGCGATTGTCGGTCTGCAGCTCAATCTCGTGAAAGACTTTAACCTCGGCTTCTTTGTGTTGTACCTGCTCTTTGCAACTGTGGTACAAAGTGTCGTGGTATACCTGACCTGTCGCATCATCCGCAGCGATCGACTGACGAGCGCCAATTTTGCGGCCGCCATGAACGCCCGCGGCGGTCCTGGCATCGTTCTCTCGTCCACGGCATTTTCGCTCGGAATTATCAACCAGACCTTTTACGCCATTTTGGTAATGCTGGCGCTGATCACGTCATGGATGGCTGGAACGTGGCTCCGGATGATCCTCATGCGCGGAAAACGCTTGATGCCGGGCGACGAGCATCTTGTGGTACAAAAAGTTCAACAAGACCTCTGGCTCAGCGAACACGCCGAAACACCATCTTCACCGCAACTTTGACCGCGAAAGCTCCCCACTGCCTGAGGCGCCATTACGGCGCCTCAGGGTATGAAAACGGCCAGGCTACACACGTTAAAGCGTGATCGCCAAGACGTTAAGGGGGGCTTTTGCCTTGGTTTTTACCATTTGGATTATCACCATTTTCTGTGCCGCTGCAGCCATCATCCTGATTACGCGAGGACGCCGGCGCAGCAAATGAGTTTCACTCGTCTTCTTCGATTCGGCACAAGATGGTGTCCATCGTTGCATATTGGCCTGCTTCGATGACAATTTCGCGCAGTGTTCCGCTGACCTCTGACGGTACTTCGACCGTGACCTTGTCTGTCGTTACCTCGAGCAACGGTTCGTCGCGCTCCACGCGATCGCCGACGGACTTGAGCCACGTGGTAACGAGAGCCTTCGTCACCGAATCGCCAAGTTGCGGCAGTCGAACGTCTAGCATGGGATGGACCTCCTCGTTACAAATGCCGGAGCCGGATGGGCTCGGCGAAAATATGCATTGCCTGTGCTTCGGTCAGCTGGTGATCGTCTACCATGTTTTCAAGGACGATCCGCTGGCGTTCGCGCGCGAGTGTAAAGTTTGTGAACGGATCATACGCGGAAGGGGCGTTCGGAAGCCCTGCAAGCATCGTCAGCTCGCCTTCGTTGCACTCGCCTGGCGTCCGTCCAAAGTAGGTTTCACAGGCATTATACAATCCGTAGGCACCGTGTCCAAAATAAATCACGTTGCTGTAAAGGGAAAACACTTCGTGTTTTGACATGGTGTCGTACAGTCCAATCGCGTAGAAGGCCTGTAAAAGTTTGCGTCGCAGTGTCTTTTGCTTGGTGAGAATTGTATTGTCGACAAGCTGTTGCGTGATCGTCGAGCCACCCTCAACATAGCCGTCCTGTTCAATATCGACCACCAAACTGCGAGCGATGCCGATTGGGTCAATCCCGGGATCGGTCGCAAAGCGCCTATCTTCTGTGGCAATCATAGCCTCGCGAAAGGCAACGGGAATCTGCTCGTATGTCAGAGCATGCACGCCGTGTGCTTGCATCCGCAGCGCTGCCGCCGCGCGCACGCGATCCGCAACGCGGAAGCCATAATGAAAGTACAAATTCGCTCCGCCAAAGCACACGACGATGGCCAAAATGATACGAATCACCCACCGTCTCAAGACCCCACCGCCAGGGGCACCCTACGGGCGCCGCAAGTTTTTTCGGATGATGCCGTTCAAGTAGGCGAGGATTCCATGTCGCGTAAGCAATCCCACAAACCGCTCATCATCGTCTTCGACGCAGAGGAATGGGGCATCAATGCTCATTTGCAGTGCCCGCAAAAATGTGTCGTCGTGATGAATTCTATGAAAATCTGTCCGCATGACGTCCGCGACAGTAAACTGTGACAAAGCCTCAAACTCGATTCGTTCCAGGCCGAGAATTCGATCCAGGATCAGCGTCTTGCTGATGATGCCTACTACACGACCAGCGCTGTCGACCACCGGAATCGCCGAGTAACCTGATTTGATCAGGACGAGTAGAGCGTGCTCGGCACTGTGTGCAGGATGTACACACGCAACGTCTTCTGCATCGATGATCAAGCGTGCGATGTCCTCGTGCTGTAGAGTGAACTCTTGCATAGACGCCATAGATGAACTAATCTCCCTTCAGCCGCTCGTCGGCGACCTCATGGTGTCGGATTGTATTTTACCAGAAATCAGACGCCGCCGATATGGCGACGTCAATCGCGAACCCTTATACATCTGGTCCAATCCGACGACGAGCGATAGCGGGAGGTGGCACTTCAACTTCATCCTGTGGCCGATGTGCAATCTCCGGCGCAACACCGCCGTCCTGTTGTAGGCGGTCAATCCCGTCGAATACAGAATCCAGGAACAGTTCGCTGCCATGCGCTTGATTTCCATCAGGCACGGGCGTGCCGTGCGCGCGGTTTGTGTCCGTCATCGCGACGTCTCGCCTCCTCCATTGCGATCCCGCTTGTTAGCGTGACCGGAGACGGCTTCCGTTATACGAACTGACGTACCATACGAATACAAAGTTCATTCGACAGCTTCCGCTTTGACGTAAATAAAGGGTTTGCTTGGGCGCAGTCCGCTCAGCGATAGTCCCAGCAATTGTTCGGTACTGCCGACAAATAAGACGCCACCTGGTCGTAGGGACGCAGCAAAGCGACGAACCAAAAGCTGTTTTGTCTCCTCGGTAAAATAAATCAACACATTGCGGCATATGATCAAGTCGAGATCGGTGGGATAAGGATCGGACAACAGATTGTGTTGACGAAATTGGACTACCTGACGAATCTCATCGCGGACTCGATAGCCACTACCCTGCTGATGAAAATATCGGTGTCGTAGCCGATCGTCGACCTCGCGCAGTTGCGTCTGCACGTATTCACCGCGGCGAGCCTTATCCAACACGCGCAGGTCGATATCCGTAGCTAGGATAGTCGCCCGTACGTTCATTTCCGCGAGTAAAATGGCCAAAGAGTAAGGTTCTTCACCCGTTGAACAAGCCGCACTCCAAGCCTGAATCGACTGTCCCATGCCCTGCACAACAGCCTGCAAATCCTTCCAGCGATCGGGGTTGCGAAAGAATTCCGAGACGTTAATGGTCATTCTATCCAAGAGTTCGTCAAGTAACTCCGGCTTCCCACGCATAGCTTGTACATAGCTAGGAAAATCAGAATAGCCGCGCCGATCGCGCAGGCTAGTTAACCGACGTTCCATTTGCGGCCGCTTGTAATGCGACAAGTCGATGCCTGTTAACGCTCGAAATGCGTTTACAAACCATTCGAACTCATCCATGAACATCCTCCACTCCCATTTGCGCGAGGTGGTTGGGAATGCCGAGATCGAAGCCGTTTTTGGGCATAGCTCTAAGCGGTGGAACGCTTAAAGCTGCAGCCCATGCAGGCGTCCTCGCTGCACTTGAGCGAATTGGTGTACAACCGGATGCCATTGCTGGTACAAGTGCTGGTTCCCTTGTCAGCGCCTTATACGCGCACGGCTATCGCACCGAGGCATTTCACAAATTGCTTCTCGCGTTTCCTGGATTCAAGCTGATTGACTATGGCTTTCCTGTTTGGTCTTCACTTTGGACCCTCGCCAAAGCGCAAATCGGGTTTAAATCCCCGCTTCCCACCGTACCTGCCGGGCTTATTCAGGGCAAAAAATTTACGATGTACATTCAGCGTTTACTTTCAGGGCGCCGACTGCAAATCCCTCTATACGTTGTGGCAACAGATTTACTATCTGGTCACCCTGTCGTCTTTTCCGCCTTGCAACAACGCGCCGATACGTTTGCTACGACATCTGACTTAGCACGCGCCATCGCAGGAAGTTGTGCACTTCCTGGCGTCTTCTCGCCTGTCCCGCTCGATGGATACCTGCTTGTGGACGGTGCCATGCGACACTACGTACCTGTCTCGGTATTGGAACGAATCGGTTGCGACAAAATCATTGCGGTCAACCTGTACCGTTTGCCAAGCCGTTATGAGCCCAGGACATTCGTCGACGTGCTCGCGCGATCGTTCGATATTCTCTTGCGCGAGTCTATCGATAACGACATGGCACCAAGTTCGCGGTTATTCGTCGTCGAACCAGATATGAGTCGCGTCCGTTGGCGCACATTTCGGCAGATGTCGGAATGCGTAAAGTTAGGCGAACAAGCCGTTTACGAACAAGCGGACCAAATTCGAGCATTTCTGCAGAACGGCTAACCGCAGTTAGGATGAAAAAAGCCCGCGCCTAGCGCGGGCTGAACGACACCATGTCGACGATTACGCGAGCCACACATCGACTGCTTTGTCGTACGAGACGGTACCTTCGCTGAACCAAAGCTCAATTTCACGAGCTGCGCTTTCCGGCGAATCGGAACCATGCACAATATTCATGCCAATGGTCAAACCAAAATCGCCGCGAATGGTGCCCGGAGCAGACTCAGCGGGATTCGTCTTCCCCATCAACGTACGGGCTACCGAAATCGCATTCTCCCCTTCCAAAACCATGGCGAATACGGGGGATGAGGTGATGAACGACACCAATTCTCCAAAGAACGGGCGCTCGCGATGTTCTGCATAATGCTGTTCAGCAAGTGATTGCGGTACGCTCATCAGCTTCGCTGCGACCAACTTCAGGCCCTTTCGCTCGAAGCGACCCAGTACCTCCCCAATCAAGCCACGCTGAACGCCGTCGGGCTTGACCATGACAAACGTCTTTTCCACTGCCATACGGACAACTCCTCATCTGGGCTCTAGAAATCGAGTCCGCCGAACGTATCGGCGGCTATGTAGACGGCGTTATTGTACGGAAATCGACCCGGAAGTTCAAGTGAGCATTAAAATGTCCGATCCGCCAAGAACAATGTCAGAGTGGTCAGTTGTTGACGAACCGATACACGTGAGACAGCTTGTAGTGCCAATAAAGCCTTGGCAATGTACCAATCGGCCACCCGTTTCGCCTCGCCAAGTGCACCCGATCCAACAATTAAATCAATAGCTTCCGTCGCGTCGTGTGCCGACATCGCTGGATGCACAAGTTCTTGCAAGCGCTTCGCCAAGCCGGGATTGCGCAAGGCGAGCAAGGCTGGCAACGTAATGTTGCCTTGTCGCAAATCCCCACCCACGGGCTTGCCAACAACTTCTGCAGAACCGGTAAAATCGAGCACATCATCGATAACTTGAAACGCCATACCTGTGTAATAGCCGAAACGGCGCAGAGCGTGCACCTCTTCGTTGCGCCCCCCGCCGACAAGTGCTCCAAGCCCGCAACTCAACGCAATCAGCAACGCAGTTTTGCGCTGTATACGCCGGAAATACGTCTTAAAACCTTGCGACCAATTATAAAAGTCTTGAATCTGCTCAATTTCTCCTTGGCACATTTTGACGATGCCGTTGGCCATGGCGCGATGGACCTCTTGGTTATCCACTTCAGCAAGCAATTGAATCGCCCTGGCAAACAGATAGTCCCCGGTATACATAGCCGCAAGATTGCCGAAGGCACTACGCACAGTAGGACGACCGCGCCGCAACGCCGCTTGGTCGATCACGTCATCGTGCACGAGCGTGGCCATATGTGTCATTTCAAGGGCAGCGGCAATTTTGGCCACATCATCGGAAACATTCTCGCCAACGGTCCCACAAATCAGCGCAAACAACGGACGGATACGTTTTCCTCCAGCTTCCAAAAGCTGCTCACCGGCAGATGTCAGTTCCGCCTGATTCGATCTCGCCCGTTCTTTTAAAATCTGCTCGACCTGCTCCAGGCGCGGACGATACTCTTCATAAATTTGTTGAAAATCCACGTCTTCGTCTCTCATTTCCAGCCGATATGAAGTGCGGCAATCCCGAACGTCAATGGGTAGCTACGCACATGAGACAAGCCAACGCTGCGGAATATGTCCTCCAGCTGATGTCGATCAGGAAAATCTGTCAACGACTCAGGTAACCAGGCGTACGGAGCCCTATCTCCCACTACAAGCTGACCGATGCGCGGAAGGATATTGTAAAAATAAAAATAGTAAAGCTTTCGAAACCAGACCATGTCCGGTTTGGATAGTTCAAGCGAGACGACGACACCGCCAGGCCTGACCACCCTCATCATCTCACGCAAACAACCTTCTACATTGGGTACGTTGCGCAACGCAAAGCCGATGGTCGCAATGTCGAACGTATCGTCAGCGAAGGGCAAGTCCATCGCATTGCCATGGATGAATTGAATTTTGTCCTTGTCGGGCGATGTGGCAAGGCGCTCCTTAGCGACATCCAACATCGCTTCTGTAAAGTCGAGACCGACGACTCGCCCCTCTGATCCAACGCGGCGAGCCATGGCAAACGTCCAAGCTCCCGTTCCTGCGGCGACGTCGAGAATATGCGAGTTCGACTGAATAGGGAGTTGCCGCATCGCAAAATTCCGCCACAGACGATGTTGCTGAAAGCTAAGCACTGAATTCATCGTATCGTACTGTCGCGCAATCTTGGAAAAGACATCGTGCACATATGTAGCCTTGTCGCCTTGCATGTCAACCTTTCCCTTCCGCCAACTGCAAATCCCGAACCGTCTCCCGGATCGGCCCGAAATATTCAACCAGGAAACTGTATAAAGGGTTTGTCAAGGCACCTCCTGCAACCATCTCTAACTGCTCGAGCGAGTGCGACAGCCATTCCGAAGCCTGCCGGGTCGTCAGTCTCTTTGAGAAACGATGTGCACGCAACTCGTCCTGTACAATGTAAGCCTGCACCAGGGAATCAATATGTAACATCCACTGGCCGTCTTCACCCAAGTAGTGACGGGCCAATGCTTTAAGCAACTGTCCTTCGACGACTTTCATCAACCGCATGTATTCATTGGTGGATAGCGGCGAAGTGCTCAGTAACAGAGCCATCTTTGCCTCGTTGATCTGGACAACCGCTTCGCATAGGCTGTACATCAACGCACTGTCGCCAACACCGGCCAAAATGTAATAATATTTACTGCTGTCATAATCGCCGGCCAGCACGATGAGACCTTGATCGGACGATTGGCAGCGATCGACGTCGTCATGAATCGACAATCCTTGTTCAAGCAGAAGCAACGCGGTTAGTACCTGTTCGACCTCGTCATCCTTTACGGCTGCGGCGGATAGTATCGCGTAACCGGCGTCGAAGTGAAATCGACTAACCGCTTGGCGGACGTTTCGGATTGTCAAGTAGCCGTGGTGCATATGCGTCAAAGCCTTTCGCTCAACGCGTCTGAACATCGCTTCCTTACTGTCCGTCAAGCCGATTTCATCTCCTTAGCACCCAGACCAGGCCGCCCGATGTATACTGCGGTTAGTATACCATAAAGTCGTGGTCCTCACGTTT
Organism: Alicyclobacillus hesperidum subsp. aegles; assembly: GCF_027923525.1. Classification (NCBI taxonomy): domain Bacteria; kingdom Bacillati; phylum Bacillota; class Bacilli; order Caryophanales; family Alicyclobacillaceae; genus Alicyclobacillus; species Alicyclobacillus hesperidum. The sequence continues at coordinate 309,986 of NZ_BSBJ01000005.1, forward strand.
CGTCCCCACCATCGGTGCGAATTTGGCCATAGCTGGTGTACAACACTGCTTTTCCCCGTATTTTCATCGCGGACGTATGCTCTGTAAATTGTGCGATCATCACTTCGTTTTTATCCAGTTTTTCGGAATGGTGAAAGCGAGTTTGTGCGCCGCGCGTCATGCCGATGACCTGAACACCATTCTCCAAGGCGCGTATCACAAAATAATCTCCTGATACGGACGAGTCTGACACACGGAGGCCCCCTTTTACCAAAATAGGCTGAAAAACAACGAAAACCAGCGTATATCACGCTGGTTTGTGGTCGGAATGACGGGATTCGAACCCGTGACCTCTACCTCCCCAAGGTAGCGCGCTACCAGGCTGCGCCACATCCCGCTGTGGACATCATGATGAATTGTGTGGCTCAAATCTCCCTCAAGCCTCAACCATTGTAGCACGTCTCTACGCCGAACGCAAGGTACAAATGAGCCTGGGGTGAAGTCACCCCAGGCCGTCATCATAGAATAATAGCTATTAAACCTCCGCTGCCTTCATTGATGATGCGCTGTAGCGTCTCCTTCAACTTGAACTGCGCGTTTTCGGGCATCAGTGAAAGCTTTGCAGAGATACCTTCGCGGACAATGGCCGCCAACGACTTGCCAAAGATATCACTTTCCCAAATCTTCAGCGGATCCTTCTCGAAATCCTGCATCAAGTAACGAACCAGCTCTTCCGACTGCTTCTCCGTGCCGACGATGGGTGCGAATTCGCTCTCGACATCGACGCGAATCATGTGAATCGACGGTGCTGTCGCCTTCAGCCGAACCCCAAAACGAGAACCTTGCTTGATCAATTCTGGTTCGTCTAGCGTCATTTCCTCGAGAGCCGGCGGTGCAATTCCGTATCCAGTCAGGCGAACCATGCGGAGGGCATCTGCAACTTTGTCATACTCTTTCTTTGCGTAGGTAAACTCCTTCATCATTCGCAGCAATTGATCGCGCCCTGTAATCTGCACGCCGACAACTTCAGTCAAGACCTGATCGTACAGTTCGTCTGGCGCATCCAGTTCGATGACGGCAATTCCTTGCCCCATATCCATATGCGACAGCCCTGCCGCCGACACGAAGCTGTACTGCCCAAACTGTGCGACAACCCGATCGATGTCGCGAATACGGCGGATGTCCTGAATGGTTTCGCGCACCGACTCGTGGAACTGCCGGCGCAACCAATGTTCCTCGTCGAGAACCATGACCCAGTTCGGCAGATTCACGTTCACTTCTTTAACCGGGAACTCGTACAAAGCCTCTCGCAGGACATAGTGAATTTCGTGCGTCGTAAGCGTTGCGCAGGAAAGTGCGATGACAGGGACGTCGTATTTCGCAGCCAGTTCGTCACGCAGGTCTTGTGCACGTGGATGATCCGGGTTCACGGAGTTGACCAGAATCACGAAGGGCTTACCGAGTTCTTTGAGTTCGGCGACAACTCGCTCTTCGGCCTCGACGTAACCTTCGCGCGGGATCTCAGCTACCGATCCGTCAGTGGTCACCACTATACCGATTGTGGAATGATCCGCAATAACCTTGCGCGTGCCAATTTCAGCAGCCTCTTGAAAAGCGACCGGTTCGTCAAACCATGGCGTTGTCACCATGCGCGGCCCATTTTCATCTTCATAGCCACGCGCACCGTCAACAGCATAGCCAACGCAGTCGACAATTCGTATATTGACATCCAAGCCTTCTGCAACGCTCACTTCAACCGCTTGGTTGGGTATAAATTTGGGCTCGGTCGTCATAATGGTTCGACCCGCCGCACTTTGCGGGAGCTCGTCGGTAGCGCGAACGCGTTCGCTCTCGTCCTTAATATTAGGAATGACGATAAGCTCCATAAACTTTTTGATAAAGGTCGACTTGCCAGTGCGCACGGGGCCGACCACGCCGAGGTAGATATCTCCCCCCGTCCGCTCAGCAATGTCCTTAAAGACGTCGAATTTTTCCACGCTTCTCCCTCCTCAAGATGACCGGCGTAGACTGCACCAAACGCATGCCTTGCCCCGGCCCACTGACAATCCCCCGTAGACTGTCCCGGTGTCGGTGGACAGTAGAAAATATATGCGTCGCACTACAGGGTATGCTTCGCCATACGCAAAACCTCGTCCCTGACGCAACTATGTATACGGATGAACGAGACAAAGTAGAACGCCAACGCCCGGAAAAACAAAGAGCCGCGGCGAGGATGGGATCTCCTCACCGCGGCTCATATGCCGCTATACTTCAGGATTGAATATGTTTCGCGTACGCATCTGCGGAAAGTAGTGCATCCAACTCGCCTGCGTCGCTCATTTCGACGACAATCATCCAAGCCTCATCGTACGGCGATTCATTGACCTTTTCCGGCGCATCTGCAAGCGCCTTGTTCACCTCGATAACTTGGCCACTCACGGGCGCGTAGAGATCCGAAACCGTCTTGACCGACTCGACCGTACCAAACGTTTCGCCAGCTGTGACCGTCGCGCCAACTTCCGGCAATTCGACGTACACAATATCGCCCAATTCGTCTTGCGCGAAATGCGTAATTCCAATATAGGCGCGATTGCCCTCGGCGCGAACCCATTCGTGCTCGCGGGAGTACTTTAACTGCTCGGGCACATGACTCATCAGGGTACCTCCTGTTCACAAGCGAGTTGTGATCGCGATTGTAGTGTAGCAAAAGTGGTAGGACAAGGCCACCGTGCAAGCATTTGCAACGACTATGGACGCGTCCATAAGGCCGTAAGTGGCTGTGCGCCGACATCCTCCATCTCGTGATTCTTGCCGCGCCGCATGAGCAACCCGACGCCATCAGCCGGCGACAATTCCCCAAGCAGAACTTTTTCGATCGCGCGCGTGATCGGCATTTCAATCCCGTGCGAGCGCGCGAGTTCCGATGCTGCAAAGGTCGTACCGACACCTTCCACCGCCATGCCAATGCGCTTCAACGTGGCGTCCAACGACAATCCCTGCGCCAGCAGACATCCAGCTCGGTGGTTGCGACTATGTTCACTTGTACACGTGACAATCAGGTCGCCCACACCAGCCAATCCGGAAAACGTGAGCGGGGATGCACCCAACGCCACTCCCAAACGGGTCATCTCCGCGAGTCCCCGCGTCATGAGCGCGGCCTTCGTGTTGTCGCCAAGGGCAAGCCCATCGACCAACCCCACGCCAAGCGCAATGATATTTTTGAGAGCACCGCCCAACTCGACCCCGACGACGTCAGCCTGCGTATACACGCGAAACCGATCGTTCATGAAAGCATCTTGAACGAATTCGGCAACCATCCGACTCTCGCTAGCCACAACGACCGTCGTCGGCAGCAGACGCACAACTTCCTCGGCATGAGATGGTCCTGAAATCACGGCAAGCCGATCGCGTACAGCCGGTACGCGCTCTTGTATGTATGATGTAATGCGTACGTTTTGCGGCCGGATAAAGCCCTTTACGGCATGAGCCACAACGGCGCCATCAGCGACAAAGCGCAAGCATTCCACACTGTCCGCCAGCGCCGACGATGGAAGTGCCAAGACGACGAGCCTCGCCCCAGCTAGAGCCTCCTCGACACGGGTCACTGCCCGGATCCCTTCTGGCAGAGTCACGCCCGGCAGGTAGCGCTCATTGACATGGCGTAGATTGATATCCTCTGCAAGTTGCTCACTTCGTGCCCATACCACAGTCTCATAACCGTTGTTTGCAAGTACTGCCGCCAGTGCGCTACCCCAACTGCCTGCCCCTAACACCGTTACCTTTGTCATAGGCTTTCGCCCGACTTATCGAAAATTCTGCGCTCCTGACCACGAACCAGCCGCGCGATGTTGGAACGATGCCGATAGATCGACAACAACGCCAGAACGATACTCGCGACAAGAACGGCCGTGTGCATAAACCAAACGGCGACAATGATTGGCACAAGCACCGTCAGGATGAGCGATCCGAGCGAAACGTACCTCGTTAATGCAATGGCAATGAGACAAAGCACACCGGCGATCACGGTCGGAATAGGCGCCAGCCACAGCAAAACGCCAATCGTCGTCGCAATCCCCTTACCACCGCGAAAACCGAAAAAAATCGGCCAATTGTGCCCGACAACCACCGCGATGGCCGATACAGCCGCTGCGACGACGGAGCCCCTGGTCAACGCCAACGCTATCCAAAGGGCGATCATGCCCTTCAACGCGTCTGCCAACAGCACAACCACGCCCCACTTCGTCCCAATGGCTCGCATAGTGTTGGTGGCGCCAGCATTGCCACTGCCCTCTTCGCGGATATCTCGCCCAGACACCAGCCTAACCACCAAGGTGCTCGTCGAGATAGAGCCAATGATATAGGCGATGACCGCGCTTAAACAACCCATCCAGAACGACATGCCGATTCTCTCCCTGAGTTGAAATGGCCGCCGTCAATCATCCGCGTCCTGCCCGCGCGTACGCATTCGGATGCGAATTGGCGTGCCCTGAAAGCCAAACGCTTCCCGAAGTTGATTCTCCAAATAGCGCTCATATGAGAAGTGCGACAGTTCCTGATCATTGACGAAGATGATAAAGGTGGGCGGGCGAACCGATGCCTGCGTCGCGTAATACAACTTTAATTTCCGCCCCTTGCTCGACGGAGGAGATACCGAGATTTGAGCGTCGGCAAGTACCCGGTTAAGAGCCGACGTCTGCACCCGCATCGCATGCTGTTCTGCGATGTCACGGGCGAGATCCAGCGCCCTCGTCACCCGCTGTCCCGTCAACGCCGATACAAACAGCACTGGAGCCCAGCGCATAAACGGAAAGTGACTGCGGATCTCCTCCTCGAAGCGATGTGCCGTCTTGTCGTCCTTTTCGATGGCGTCCCACTTATTGACCAAAAACGCAATCGCACAACCGGCGTCGAGTGCGTATCCTGCCACCCGCTTATCTTGCTCGGCGATCCCGCGCTCAGCATCGAGAACGATAAACGCGACATCGGTGCGCTCGATAGCCCGTAAGGCTCTGAGCACGCTATACTTTTCGATGTTTTCGTACACTTTTCCTCTTCGTCGAACACCAGCCGTATCGACCAACACGAACTTTTGACCGTCGTGCACAAGAGGCGTGTCGATGGCATCGCGGGTCGTGCCGGCGATGTCACTGACCATCACCCGCTCTTCTCCGAGCAGGCGGTTGACGAGGCTAGATTTGCCGACGTTCGGGCGGCCGATAAATGCGACACGAATGGCCTCTTCGTCAACTGGCTCGTCTTCCGCTTTCGGCAACACATCAACCACAGCGTCCAACAAATCACCGGTCCCCGTACCGTGTTCGGCGGACAGCGGGATGGGTTCGCCAAAACCGAGTTGGTAGAACTCATAGCTCGCAGCGTGGTGACTGACGTGATCGAGCTTGTTCACACCGAGAACCACCGGTTTTTTCGATCGACGCAAAAATTCTGCAACGTACTCATCCTGCACCGACAGGCCAGTACGGCCATCGACGAGAAAGATGATGGCATCCGCTTCGTCGATCGCAAGCTGGGCCTGAATGCGAATGAGGTTGCCCATTTCATCTTCCTCGTCCATCTCGATGCCGCCCGTGTCGATTAAGTGAAACGAAACGCCGTTCCACTCCGCCTTTGCGTAAATACGATCACGTGTGACGCCCGGTACGTCTTCGACTATGGAGAGTCGCTCCCCGATGAGCCGATTAAACAACGTCGATTTCCCGACATTTGCTCTTCCGACAATTGCAACGACAGGTAGTGGCATGGATACAACCCTTTCGACAGACAAATGTTCTCAGTCAAGACCCACGGCACTGCGCAGAGTGGCCTCGTAGCGACGGCGCGGCGGCAAGGCCTGCGTGTAACCGAGCGCGCCGTACAAAAGCCCCATACCGGTGGCAGGAACGACGGTGATCTTGACGTTGAGCATGCGTTCGATATCTTGCACGCGGTAATCATCGAGGCAAATATCTTCGTCGTCCTTCAACATAATGTCCGGCAACAGGAGCGTATCGAGATGTGCCACCTTCCCCGCTAGTTGCTGTGTGATGTCCGTACCAGTCAGCAGCCCTGCCACCGAGACGTTGTTTCCATAAAAGTGGTTAACGACAGGAAACACCTCGTAATACAAGTCGCGAATGTCATCCAGGTATCGCAACGACGAGCGGATCGTACGTTCTGCCGAGACACTTGTAATGATACCGACCTTCCGACGTTGACCATTGATGGTCCTATGCGGTAAACGCACTTTCGCCTCCGCCACTTCGTCCAAAAACGTTCGTATGACGCCGACGCCATTCTCGATTTGCGAGAAGTCATCGTAGTATTCGCTCGGCGGAACCTCGAGGTTGGCCATCACGTAAAACTCGTCTGCCGCTTGAACAAAAGACGTTCCCAGTCGCGGCCGCAGAAATTCGTGCCAACGCGCAACCTGTTCGACAACCCGAGCCGCTTCCTCCGGTGTGCATCCACGCAACTTATGCAATCCTCGGCGGTGCTTCGTGAGCCCGACCGGAACCACGGAAAGAGTCCTCACCGCTGGGTAAAACGGGTAAAGGTCGCGAATCGTTCGATCTAATTCCTCCCCGTCATTCCACTCCGGACAGAGCACTATCTGTGTATTCATTTCGATGCCATGCTCGGCTAGATAGCGAATTTGGTTCATGATCTCGCCAGATTTCTTGTTGGCCAACATGCGCACGCGCAATTGAGGATTCGTCGTGTGAACCGAAATGTTCAAAGGCGACATCTTCAACCGAACAATTCGCTCTAACTCACCTTCTTTGAGGTTCGTGAGCGTAACAAAGTTTCCATGCAAAAACGACAAACGATAGTCGTCATCCCGCACGTTCAACGTTTTTCGCATCTGACCAGGGATTTGATCGACAAAACAGAATACACATTTATTGTGGCAGAGATGAACGCGGTCGACCGTAGGGTGTTCCCACTCGACGCCAAGCCCTTCATCGTAATCTTTCTCGACTTCAAGCTCCCAAAGCTCACCGTTTTTGCGGCGTACTTCGATCTCGATAAGTTCGTCCGCGAGCGCGAATTGAAGATCCACAATATCCGTAATTTGCGTATCATTGATCCGCAAAATTTCGTCTCCAGGTTCGAGCTCGAGTTCCTCTGCCAACGATCCAGGTTTGACTTCTTTAATGATTGGCATGATTCCCCTCCTAAGCTCGTTTACATACGATAGTTCATTATGCAATATGGTCACGAAAGCGTCAATTCATCCGCCGTCATCGAACTTTTGTCCCCGAGTAACAAGTATTTGTCTACGGATCAATAGCGATCCCTGAACGCCTGCTTCGATAGCCCAAAAGGTAAAAAGCAGGTCAGCCCCCTGTCCAAAAATCAAGCACAGCAGATTTATGGCAATAAAAGAAATAAACCACGTCCGCATCACCTCTCCGCCGTCCGCCAGAAGCCCGATTAGGATAGTCGTGCAGATGGCCGCAAACCAGTTGGCGGACAGACCGAAAGGCCTCGCGAATGGTGCGAATCGTGGCCATTCCCAAGCTAAGGTAGCGGTAATGACGCCTAGGACGAGGCTGTACCAAGAGATATGTCGACGAATACACATTTCTTGAATACCACGAAGGATGGCCGTGATCAGCACGAGTGAATACACGGCAAATTGGGGAATACACCCTCGGAAAATGGTGGCTTCCGCCAGTGTAGCGATGGCGGCTATGCGGTATAGCACACGCGTTGTACCAGGCTCTATCGGTGGCCACAAGCCCAAGGCGGTGATGAGAGGCGCAAGATAGTACACGGACAACGGGGTGGTCACACAGGAAACTCCCTTCAACGTTCTCATCCTCAGTATGCTTCTTTCCCGCATTACCCTATTCTTCATAAAAAAACCGCCCCACTTGGTGGGACGGCTGGATATAGTTCTTCAAATCACTTGAACAAGTCGCCGAACAAGTCACCGAGTGTGGCACCCGTGCCTGAGTCGTCTTGGCGCTCCACTGGACGACGCTCGCGACGGCGATTCGACCCTGTATTTTCGCTCCGGCTTGGCCCTGGCTCGCGCATGGAAAGTGAAATACGGCGACGCTCTGGGTCGACGCTCAGGACGCGAACGGTAACTTCCTGACCAGGCTGCAGCACATCAGACGCATGAGCGACGTGCTCGTTCGAGATTTGCGAGACGTGGACAAGGCCTTCCAGACCGGGTTGCAATTCCACAAACGCGCCGAAGTCGACTACGCGTTTGACCACACCTTGTACGACATCGCCTGGTTGGTAATCGTTCGCATGCTCTTCCCAAGGCTCAGGCAACGCAGCCTTGATGGACAACGAAATGCGACCGGCTTCCGGGTCGACGCGTAAAACGCGTACTTTCACGCGATCTCCCTCGTGAACCACTTCCGACGGATGATTCACATGGGAAAACGACAGTTCAGAAATATGAACGAGTCCATCTGCGCCACCAATATCAACAAAAGCGCCGAAATCGGTCAATCGTTGCACCGTGCCTTCGATCACGTCGCCCGGCTTCAACTCTTCCATCAAGGCCTTTGCCTTGGCTTCGGTCTCTTCTTCGAGCAACGCACGGCGAGACAGAATCAATTTGTTCTTTTCGGGATCGACCTCAACAACCTTGGCACGAAGCGTTTTGCCCTTGAACTCGTCGAGATTTTCGACAAATCGCCGATCAACCAATGAAGCCGGAATAAATGCGCGGACGCCAACGTCTGCAACCAATCCGCCTTTGACGACGTCCCGAATTTCCACTTCAATCGGTTCGCCGCTTGCCAGCAACTCCTGCATGCGATTCCATGCAGATGCTTGTTCAGCGCGACGCTTGGACAACGTCACATGACCTGACTCCATGTCGACCTTGACAACGACAGCCGTAATTTGACTACCTACTGAGGTCACCTCAGTCGGATTCGTACCGGGCACAGCAGACAGCTCTTGAGGGGCAATATGACCTTCAAAGCCATGCGACAATGCAACCGTTACCCCATTTTCATCGACGGCGGTTACCTCTCCGGTCACCACATCTCCCTCGCGCACCGCAGCGTCGGTTAACATTTCACGCAAATCCTCTGACATTTGATTGGCCTCCTGTTCCATGGTCAGTTGTATAGTGGCAACGCGCGACAGGGTCGGCGTTCATTCAAGTTCTGCCATGGCGGCGGACCTGCCGGCCCGTCCATTCAATGTACCCTTAGAATACCAAAATGAACAAACCGCAAACCGTCATTTTCGCGACCACCTACACCACGAACCAACAACATTACTTTAACATAGACATGCGCGACTTGGAAAACCATCCATCCAAACTCGTGCCCAGGCTGACTCTAATGCTTGACTGCAAGCAATCTCTCGAGTTCCGAGGATAGGTGGGACAAAAGATCATCCGACGAGAACTCGCCAGCCACGAATGGTTCTCCAAAGCGGATCGTCACCCGGCCAAACAATCGGTACGGACCCACAATTCCCGTCGGAACGACGGTAGCGTTGGACTTTCTGGCAATACTTGCAACCCCCGGCATTAAAGGCCCGAGTTGGCCGGTTTTCGAGCGGTGCCCCTCTGGAAACATCACAAGACAGCCACCCTCTTCGACAATGGAAATGGCTTTGCGGATTCCCTGTTTGTCGATGCGTCCGCGTTGAATAGGAAAGCCACCCAGAGCCGAAAACAGCGCTCTTAGCATCGCAATTTGAAAGAGTTCAGCCTTGCCCATGAACCGTATGTATCGCGGAACCATGACACCTAACAATGGCGGATCCAAGTTGCTCAGATGGTTACTGGCGATAATGATCCCACCGGATCGAGGCACATGTTCCAGCCCCTCTACCCGAATCCTGTAGCAGAGTCGAAAGAATGCAGTCACGACGGTGCGTGCCAGTCGATACAAAAATGTCCGCGGCAAGTCTGTCGCGTTACCGGACATGTGCATTCTCCACCAGCTGGACAATCTCGTCCACCACATACTCGATCGGCTTGTCGGTCGAGTCAATGCGCACGGCATCCTCCGCTTCCCGCAACGGCGCAAGCGCGCGTTCAGAGTCTTTTTTATCCCGCTCGATCACGCTTCTGACAATTTCGTCAAACGCAACCTCATAGCCCATCTGATGATACTCTTGTTGCCTGCGGCGTGCGCGTTCCTCCGGCGCCGCCGTCAGAAACACCTTGACCGTCGCGTTTGGCAAGACAACCGTGCCAATGTCGCGCCCGTCCATCACTACTGAATGGCGTGCCGCAAAATCGCGTTGCCAGTCCGTCAATTGGCTACGCACAGCCGGGTGAGTCGCCACGGTGGAAACCAATGCGCTCACTTCGGGATCCCGCAACCTCGCGGTCACCTCGACACCGTCGACAAACACGCGCAAACCGTTGTCTGCCCCCTGTTCGAAGGTGATTTTGTGCGCATCGAGAAGTTCGCGAACGGCTCGCTCAACCCGGCCATCCACGCCGTCTTTGACGCAAAGGTACGCGACAGCGCGATACATGGCACCCGTATCGACGTACATCAGATTCAGCCGTTTAGCAACGAGCTTGGCAACCGTGCTTTTGCCTGCTCCAGCTGGTCCGTCGATCGCGATGCTGACGGGAACCATAGAGCCGCCCTCCCTTCTGTTCATCGCAGTTTGTCCCACGTTCGCAGGGCGCATAGCGCAACGGGGCAATCGTGCCCTTCTATGCAGGACATCTGTTGGCTTGATGGTATCATACGAACCGTTTCCCATTCAACGAAACAGACTTCTCCATCACATGAACGAGACCTGATCAAGATCTGCCGTTGCTGTTCCACTTCCTAATTCGACAGTTTCACCAGTCGCTGGCAAAAGCAGATTAGGCGCTTGATCCGTCACATAAATGAACACTTGAGGACCATTGGGGGTCTCATCGCGAAACGTGATGTGGTCGCCTTCATGCACCAAGATATCCATCTGGTTGGTAGTGAATGTACCGAGAGAAACCCCATTGCGAAAGACAACGACATGCGAAGCATCTGCGACAGAACTGGCTGTCAACACGATGGAGCCGGAAGCAGATCGCACCGAAGCTGGTTCCGCGACCGTCGCGCTGACAAAGCGACCTTCCATGCGATCCATTGCCTTGCGCATAGATGGCGCCATGCCTACGACCTGCACAAGGACAAGCACAGACAAGACACCCATTGTTACAGGTATCAATAAGTCGTCAAACCACTGCATAAAAGGTCGATCAGACCGTTTATTCGCCATGGACATCCCTCCATGGCTAACCTATGCACATTCGTGCAGCGTATGCACGTGTTCAGCGGCGCAATGCGCGCTGGCGCATAAAGGTATATCGTATGACTTGATCGCGCTCTCGTTCCGAAATATCAATGAACCGCATGGACAAAGTCATCATGCCATTTGTCTCTGTTTGGATGCGGACAACTTGACAAGTTGTGCGCAAGTTGTAGTGGATATATGGAAGAACCACAGAAATTTTCACTGTGTCGTTGACCCTTAAGTCAATGACAGACTTCGCCATGACAGCAATGCCACCGCCGCTGATATCGATGGATTGCAAAGTCACTTCCTTGCCCAGCCGCTCGCACGCAACCGTAACGGGAACGTCAAGCGAAATACGAAAGAATTCACGCCTTTGGATGCGTTCGAGATCAGTTGCGTGAGCCGGGTGATCCAAGCGGATGGCTGGTGTCGGGATGTACGATAACCCCTGTATGTGTGCGGTATATCGGTAGACCTCGGTCTCCGATACCGTATATTCCACAACCACTGATTCATCGACGTGGACCTCGAATTCCTTGCCTGTAATTGGGTCGACCGGTACATCGACATACAAGCACTGCTCGTCGACATCAGCAACACGTGATTTATAGTATTTGGAATCCTGACTGTTGGTACGAATACGAACGCCGCCGCCTATACTTGGTGAGATCGCCATGCAAATCCCCCTCTATTATCTCTGCCCTATTATACACAGCAGAAGTAACTTTGCGGGGATGTTTCTGGTTCGCAAAACTGTTTAACCCAATCGATCCACTCTGAGTTCATGCCCAGTTTGCAGATCGATAATAACCCGATATGGCTCATCTCCCAAGACGCCTTCATAGGCCATCGCCTGAACCCAATTTCCATTTGGATTCTCGACAATCACTTTTCGTTCCGATTGCGTGTGAAACTTAGGCCCTAATTTGGCACGCAGGGCGTTTGCCGGCAATGCTTTAGTCACTTTTGGCAAACTTGTTGGAGGTAGCTTACCTTGTTCGTAAAAGCCTATGACTTGTCCGTTGTCGAGGGCCACGACGACATTAAACGATGAATCAAGCACGGGTAAACCACTGATCACCGGTTGGTAGGCGAACCGTGCAATGCCGTCTGTGTTACCTGCGTCCGCACGGACGACCTGATGGTATCCCTGGTGCGCAAGCCATGCCTGTGCGTCAGTTGCAGCCTGGGCAAAGTCGTACTTCGCCACCCCTATCGGTCGCGTGAGATGATAACTGATTAATTTCCCGGTCGTCGCTGATACTTCAGCACGCACGGAGCCGCGTTTGGTGTCACCAGAAACCACATAATAGGGCGCATTTTCACCAACTGTGTGCAGTTGTGCTTTCCATTCCGTCGTCTTGTCCACACCCGCGGCAGCCCCAACTCGTTTGATCGCGTCTGTCGATTGCACCAAGATTGGCGAAGCAACTTTTGATTTTCCGCTCACCGCGGAGGAATGGGTGGATGCATCGGACACCATAGTACCGAGGGATTGTTCAAGGCGTGCCAAACCGTCACGGGCCGCCGGGGCCAATTGACGACCATCCGTCCAAAACGGCGCTGTTGTACGGGGCGCGTTGACGATCCGCTCCAGTCCACTGATGACGTTCCCGGCACGATTATAGTATGACGTCAAGGCCTGTTGAACAGATGCTGCACCCGGATTTTGATTCGAAATCATCCAATGCTCGACTTGGCTATCGACCGTGTGTAAGAATTCGTTCATATTGTGATCCGCAGAAATATTGCTGGGTAAGCGACTTAAATCGTTTTCCCCAGCGTACGCGAATTTCGCCACATCGCTTAAATGACGGTCAAACGATACCGGATCGGCAACCAACATGGCACTTGCCAAGGCACCCCGCAACGATTCCATGTCGGCTAATGCATTATGCAGTGCTCCATCATATTGAGCATTGACCATCGCCGCCATCGCCTGTCCGTTCAACTGTTGCTGACGTCCCCATGCGTAAGCAGAACCTCCCACCGCGACAACCGCCAAAGCGGTGGTCATCCACCAAATGGCCCGTCTCACATCGATTCCCCCAATCAGCCCGATTTCAGTCCGTGAATATATGGTGTCCAATTGTCATAATTTCAGGGCGCGCCCACATCCATGCGTTGTTTGTTTTTGCTGGATTAAAATAAAACAACGCCCCATGTGTGGGATCCCATCCTGCGACAGCATCTGCCACAGCCCGTCGAGCTTCTGCATTTGGCTGAAGGTTGATTTGACCGTCATTTACACAATCAAAAGCCCCAGGTGCATAGACAATGGCGGGAATGGTTTTGGGAAACTTCGGATCGTGCAGACGGTTTAAAATCACGGCTGCAATAGCAACTTGACCTTCAAACGGCTCACCCCTGGCCTCACCATAAACGACATGGGCCATAAGGTTTAAATCGCTTGCACTTAAACCAGCCGAACCGTGAGAAAACCCATCACCGGCCACTACAGTTGCGGGAGATAGCCCGCTTGCCCCACCCGCGTTGCTCCCCGAGTTGGTTCCACCATTGGAGTCCATGTGATAATTCCAATTTGGCGTAGCTTTGACCAGCGCCTGCTTGGTTGCCATATCTACATCTCCTGTGACAGGCAACCCAAAATTGTACTGAAACGTACGAACTGCCCAGTATGTTTTCCACCCGAAAATGCCGTCGTTCTTTCCCCAGTAGTACCCGAGCAAATGCAGCCGCCCTTGTAACTCATTGACGTCGTAACCCTCGCTGCCATAAATCAAATTGCGAGCAGTGAACGCCTTAACCTGCGAAGGCAGGGATGTTATGGTCAAGGCACACGTCAGGACCGTAAAGGCAATCCATTTACCCAAGTTGACAGAGCGAAATCCGCTTCGCACCAGACGTTCCCCTTTCCTGTCGAGAATCCAAATGCACGTCTAGTGTCCCATCGCGCGAAAAAAAATATGCCCGGGCTTCCAGCCCGGGCATACACAACGAAAATAACACTTTCTTATGCCAATGGTTCGATATCAAAATCGCGATCGTTATCGCAAAGGCAACGTTTGAACCCCGTCTCAATATGACCTTTTCCATCGCGCACTCCGCGCAAAATAAAGGTCTCACCGCACACGCGGCAACGAATGTGTACCTTTATTCGATGAATGGCCGGCGCCACAGGCTCCGGAACCGCCATAAACGTTTCAGATCCCATCGTCGTTCCTCCTCGACAAACAACAGTCTATCTATCTGGTGGTGGTTAGGAAATCCAACCACGCCAGCGGCTGGCCTCTGCCAGACGTTGCACCCCAACAATGTAAGCAGCCAGTCGCATATTGACTTGATATTTAACCGCGGTTTGATATACGCGGTGAAAACTTGTTCGCACGCGCGAATCGAGCCTCGAATGTACCTCGGGCTCCTCCCAGTAATATCCTTGGCTATTCTGTACCCACTCGAAGTACGACACAATAACATCCCCCGAAAACGATACAACATCCGGAACAACCAGGATTTCGCGCTCAGTTAGGATGTCGAGTGCATCATGAGTGGTCGGAGCGTTGGTCGCTTCAACAATAATCGAAGCCTGAATGCGGCTGGCGTTCTCTTCTGTGATTTGGCTCCCTGTAGCCGCTGGAATTAAGATGTCACAAGGCATTTCCAAGAGTTCTTTGTTCGACAATATATTTCGATACAACCGTGTTACCGTGCCAAAGGAATCTCTACGTTCCAACAGTTCATCGACGTCGAGCCCTTCTTCGCGGTACAGCGCACCATATGCGTCCGCAACGCCAACGACTTTCGCACCGCGATCGTGCAAATACTTAGCAATGTAGCTGCCGATGCCGCCGAATCCTTGGACAATGACGCGAGCTCCTTCTAACCGTATATCGCGATGTTTAGCTGATTCTTCAATGGTGATGGCGACTCCTCGAGCCGCAGCGCCATCGCGCCCACGTGTGCCGCCTAATATAACTGGCTTTCCCGTAATAAATCCAGGGCTGTCAGACTCCCGCAAGTGAGAATATTCGTCAAACATCCAAGCTATATTCTGAGAGTTGCTAAACACATCGGGAGCCGGGATGTCCTTTGCTGGACCGACGATTTGGCTGATAGCTCGGACATATGCCCGGCTGACACGCTCGATCTCAGCGAACGACATGTCACGCGGATCGCATACAATGCCACCTTTACCACCGCCAAAAGGTAAATCTGCAATGCCACAGCGGATGGACATCCATATCGCCGAAGCTTCAATTTCCGCCTGAGAGAGATCTGGGTGCAGTCGAATGCCGCCCTTCGTAGGCCCAACCGAATCGTTGTGTTGAGCTCGATACCCAGTAAAGACCTTCACGGTCCCATCGTCCATCTTAACCGGGAACCGCACCGTCAAAACCCGGAGCGGTAATTTGAGTAGATCATACACCTCACGGCCGTAGCCCAGAACCTGAAGAGCCTGCTCGATGATACTCTGTGTATCCTCAAGTATATATGTACCGTCGGTGCGCTTGTCCTCAAACGAAGCGGATTCTGACTGTGTCACAAACACTAACCACCTTTGCGAAAATCAATACGTTAGGACAGCCCTAGTATACACCCGTACCCACGATCATAAAAGAACACAAAAACAGAGTAACTAGACAATGGTCTAGTTACTCTTTCACGTCATTTAGAGTGGAAAACGTTGAACGATTGCTTCAATGGCATTTTCCGCGATCACGGTCTTGCCATATTCCTTCAACACGGCTTCCGTTGAGCTGCTTACACTTCCATACTCGGACAAGATGGAAGCAATCAACTGCCAGCGCTCCGAATCCAATGCATCAGCAATTAAAAGCTCATAGCGGTCTTTATAGTAAAACAACGATGTATTGATCTGGTAAGGTAGTAAAGTATGACACACGGAAACGAGATCATCAAAATCGTTGAACGAAAAGACCATATATGAATCCGCTCGGGATTGAAACCCAGGCTCGCGGCTAAATAAAGTCGTCGCATTTTCATCGTCGTCTTCAATATCGCTTTCATCCGAAGTCGCCCCCGGAATGCTCGGGATACGAGTGACAATGACCACCACGCCTTCAGTTGGCATCGTGAACGCCTCAACGGAAATGGGGCCGGCAATTTCAAAACCGACTTCCATATATGCCGTCTCCATCATATCCCAAAACAGATCCTGGACTTTTTTCCCGTTGTGCCAGATCTCGTCGCGATCAATACCTCGCTCTTCAAGGTCATCGTAACTGATGAAGATTCGTACTTTATCTCGGGCAATCCGTTCCACTCTCATTCGGCGTTCCCTCCTTTGTTGCGATGGTGGTGTTGGGGTAACGACGTGTACTGTATATTATAACGCATTTGCGAGCCGTGTCATGGCTTCTGCATAGATTTCAATCGTTCTTAAAAAGTCGTCAATTTCCCAATACTCGTCAGCCTGGTGTGCCAAGCTTGGTTTTTCCGGAAACCGCGCACCAAAAGCCACCGCATTTGGAATAGCGCGCGCGTAGGTCACACCTCCTGTCGTCAGGGGCGGAATGTCCTCTTTAAAAAACTGCTTGTATACACCCATGAGTGTCTGTACGAGTGTGGAATTTGGATCGACCCGCAGAGGATCCATGTGTTCGACTAACGTTATCCGCCACCGGTCAGGCAAATAATTGGACATCGACTTCAGTAGTTCATGAATCGATTGATCGGCAGGATAACGAATGTTGAGATGAAATCGATACACTCCATCTCGTAATTCACCAGTACCGACGTTTATGGTTAGAGGACCTGTTTCGCCATCGTCGTGATCGATTCCTAAGGCCCTTCCGAAGTAATCCCACGATCCAATACTTCTCCACATCGAGCAGTTAGAAACGGTCGCCGTTCCCAATAGTTGAGCAAGTTGAACGATTGCATTAATCCCAGTTTCGGGTCTGGAGGCGTGAGCAGACCTTCCCTCGACAGTCAAGTCGACGAAACAGCTGCGTACTTCCGAGTGCAACGAGACCTGTAAGTCCTTAGCTACCTTGCGGAACTTGATCAAGAGTTCACGCGCTGCGGTCTCCGAGTGACAATCAACGGTTGCACGAGCCACCTCAGGGACCATGTTATATCGCGTCCCTCCGGAGAACATCTGGATCTGGGCAGCCAATGAATCTGCTTCGGCCGGAACTTCAATACACAAAGTCGCCATACCTTTTTCGGCATATATCAAAGGAAACTGGGCGTCTGGCGTGAAACCGCCAATCGGCTTTGGCTCATACCGAAAATAATGTTCGACACATTGCCAATCCGACTCCTCATCGAGCCCGAAAATGAGACGTATTTTGCGCCTCGGTACGAATCCTGCTTCTTGGAGCGCGAATAATGCCCAAAGCGCACTCATGGCCGGACCTTTATCGTCAATAGCTCCCCGCCCGTAAATACGCCCCTGGTCAATGACGCCGCCAAAAGGCGGATATGTCCAGCCTTCGCCGGCAGGAACCACATCCAGATGCGCTAAAACAGCTATGTATTCATCCCCGGTGCCATATTCGACATGTCCTGCGTATCCATTTACATTTTTTGTGGCCAAATGCCGATTTTCAGCCAATTGCAACACGTAGGACAATGCCTCAGCAGGACCCGCTCCAAATGGGCCTCCGGGGACAGGATGCGACTTGACGCTCTCAATCGCCAAAAGCCGCTGAAACGATGCAATGATCTCCGGTTCGTGCTGTGTTACAAAGTTGCCGATCACAAGATCATTCCCTCAATTGAATTCACCAGATCACACAACACCCTATTTAGGTTGAAGCGCGTTCCACGATGTTGTGTAACAAGGTTACCGTATAATTGTCTACGGGCTCGTCCTGAAGCAGTTTGGTTAAGAGACGCATCGATACAGCCCCAAAATCGTACATCGGCTGTGCAATCACAGTCATTTCTGGACGAACCATCACTGCCAACCTCGTATTATCGAAAGCGATGACCTTCACATCGTCCGGCACACGGCGCCCCATGTCTTGTACAGCATGAATGGTCGCCAGCCCCAACTCATCCGAAGCGGCAACGACACCGTCCAAGTCATGCGCTTCAAAATACGCCCGAATTACGGGCAATGCAACCTCGTAACGACCTTTTCCCGTACGTATCACGTGTAACTCATGATCCCGCATACGGTTTTCTGCGCCCTGCAAGCGGCGATCCGCCACGACCGAAACACCTTCATCGGTCGTAATAAACCCGATCTTTTTGCATCCCCTCTCGAGCAAAAAGTGAACAGCATCTCGGCCTGACCTGTAGTTATCAATATTGACAGATGGAATGCGGCGCTCCGGGTCTTCTGTTGCGCATAGAACAACTGGGATCTGAGCTTCTTCAAACGCGTCAATTTCACGGGAACTTAATACATTGGTCATATAGATAATACCATCGACTTGTTTTTCCCACATTGTTCCAATTAAACTGACTTCGCGATCCACCTGTGCGTCCGAGTTCACGAGGATGATGTGATAATCGTACATGTTTGCAATGTCCTCAATCCCGCGCACCATCTCTGCGACGAAAGCTGCCGAAACGTCAGGTACAATGACGCCAATTGTCCGAGTACGTTTGCTAGCCAATCCACGAGCCACAGCATTTGGACGATAACCCAGTCGCGCAATGGCATCTAAGACCCGCTTCTTTGTGTCCTCTTTGACAACGGCAGTACCGTTAATCACACGCGACACGGTCGCCATCGACACTTTCGCTTCTCTTGCTACATCATATATTGTTACGGGCACTCTGCCACCTCCGTTGAGCTCCACGACGCTCAAAACAGCAAACGTGGACGTGTATCCCTATTATAATCAAAAACGTGCCAGCAAAGCCTCATTCTTCACCAAATCATCACTTTCTTAACTCGAGGAGACACTCCTTATATACCAGACAGATTCAGAGAACACAAAAAAGAGCTCGGCATACCCAAGCCCTTTAACTAAATATAGTATGGTGCGGGTGAAGGGACTCGAACCCCCACGGTTTCCCGCCAGAACCTAAATCTGGTGCGTCTGCCAATTCCGCCACACCCGCAAATATCTCTTGCCTGGCAACGACCTACCTTCCCAGTCCCTCTCGAGACAAGTATTCTCGGCGCTGGAGGTCTTCACGTCCGTGTTCGGGATGGGTACGGGTGTTTCCCCTCCGCTATGGTCACCAGACTTTCATGCTT